>NC_003911.12:905000-1225000 GCF_000011965.2 Ruegeria pomeroyi DSS-3
CCGGCTTGCAGGCAAGCCATCCGCATCCAGGGTGGAGCGAACAGGACCCCGACGACTGGCTGTCGGCGGCGCGCGCCGCTCTGGTCGCGCTGGCACAGCGCCATCCGCTTGCGATGGGCCGCGTCGCAGGTCTGGGCCTGTCGGGGCAGATGCATGGGGCGGTGCTGCTCGATGCGGCTGGGGCGGTGATCCGGCCCGCGATCTTGTGGAACGACAGCCGCAGCTTTGCCGAGGCGGCGGAACTGGACAGGACGGAGGCGGTGCGCGACCTGTCCGGCAATATTGTGTTCCCGGGCTTCACCGCACCAAAGCTGGCCTGGCTCGCAAAGCACGAGCCTCGATCTTTTGCCCGCGTGGCCAAGGTGCTGCTGCCCAAGGATTATCTGGCGTTCTGGCTGACCGGCATCTTGGGGTCCGAGATGTCCGATGCCGCCGGTACCGCCTGGCTGGATGTGGGCGCGCGCGACTGGTCCGACCGGTTGCTGGAGGCGGGTAGCATGCGCCGCGACCAGATGCCGGACCTGCGCGAGGGGACCGGGACTGTCGGACCTGTGCGCCCCGACCTTGCCGCAGATCTGGGCCTGCCTGATGGGGTGCAGGTGGTGGCAGGGGGCGCCGACAATGCCGCCGCCGCCTGCGGCGTGGGCGCATTGGCCGAGGGTGACGGCTTTGTCTCGCTGGGCACTTCGGGCGTGCTCTTGGCGGCGCGAAACGGGTTTCACCCGGACCCGGCCAGCGCAGTGCACACTTTCTGCCATGCAGTTCCCGGACGCTGGTACCAGATGGGCGTGATCCTGGCCGCGACCGACAGCCTGAACTGGCTGGCGCGGATCACCGGCGCCAAGGCCCCAACGTTGACCGCCGAGTTGGGCGCGCTGGGCGCGCCCGGTCCTGTGCGGTTCCTGCCGTATCTCTCGGGCGAACGGACCCCGCATAACGATGCCGCGGTACGCGGTGCCTTTCTGCATCTCGACATTGCGCAGGACCGCACCGACCTGACCCGCGCCGTGGTCGAAGGCGTGAGTTTCGCCCTGCGCGACAGTCTCGACGCCCTGCGCGCCACCGGCGCCGATCTGCCGCGCCTTCTGGCGATCGGCGGCGGCACCCGCTCGCGCTATTGGGTGGAACTGCTCGCCACCGTGCTGGGCCTGCCGCTCGACCTGCCCGAACAGGGCGAGAACGGCGCGGCGCTGGGCGCCGCGCGGCTGGCCATCTGCGGCGTCACCGGGGCCGATCCGGCACAGGTGATGACCCGCCCAGCCGTTGCCGAAACCATCGACCCGCGCGCCGACTTGCTGGAGGCCTATGAACAGGCCCATGCCGATTTCGCCGCCACTTACCCCAAGCTGAAAGCCCTGCCATGACCGAGTTCTTCGCCGATATCGCCCCCGTCCGTTACGAGGGACCGGACAGCGCCAACCCGCTGGCCTTTCGCCACTATGACCCCGACGAAATGGTCATGGGCAAGCGGATGGAGGATCACCTGCGCTTTGCCGTGGCCTATTGGCATTCCTTCGCCTGGGAGGGGGGCGATCCGTTTGGCGGCCAGACCCTGATCCGGCCCTGGCATCCGCAGGACGACATGACCCGCGCCAAGGTCAAGGCCGATGCCGCGTTCGAGATGTTCGATATCCTGGGCGTGCCCTATTTCTGCTGGCATGATGCCGATATACGCCCCGAAGCCGCGACATTCGCCGAGTCCTTGCGGAATTTCGAGGAAATCATCGACCATTTCCTTGCGAAAATGGAAAGCCGCAGGACCCGCCTGCTGTGGGGCACCGCAAACATGTTCAGCCACCGCCGCTGGATGGCGGGCGCTTCGACCAACCCCGACCCGGACGTCTTCGCCTATGCCGCAGCGACCGTCAAAACCTGTTTGGACGCCACCCAGCGGATGGGCGGACAGAACTATGTCCTCTGGGGCGGGCGCGAGGGGTATGAGACGCTTCTGAACACCGATATGGGGCGCGAGCTGGACCATATGGGCCGGTTCCTGAGCATGGTGGTGGATTACAAGCACAAGATCGGCTTCAAGGGCGCGATCCTGGTCGAGCCGAAACCGCAGGAACCCTCGAAACACCAGTACGATTTCGACGCCGCCACCTGCATCGGCTTCCTGCGCAAATACGGGTTGGAGGGCGAGGTAAAGCTGAACCTTGAGCAGGGCCATGCGATCCTCGCCGGGCATTCGTTCGAACATGAAATCGCGGTGGCCGCGTCCGAGGGGATGCTGGGGTCCATCGACATGAACCGCAACGATTACCAGTCGGGCTGGGACACCGACCAGTTCCCCAACAACGTGCCCGAGGTGGCGCTGTGCTATTACCACATCCTGCGAGCGGGCGGCTTCACCACTGGCGGCACCAATTTCGACGCCAAGCTCCGGCGCCAGTCGCTCGATGCAACCGACCTGATCGCGGCCCATGTGGGCGGCATGGATATTTGCGCGCGGGGGCTGAAAGCTGCCGCTGCGATGATCGAGGACGGCGGGCTGGAGACCGCGCTGCGCGACCGCTATGCCGGATGGGACAGCGACCATGGTCAGGGCATCTTGGAAAGCGATCTGGACAGTCTCTTTGCCCGCGTGCTGGCCGGCGAGATCGACCCGCAACCCCACTCGGGCCGTCAGGAGATGCTGGAAAACCACGTGAACCGCTTTGTCTGACCGGGGTGGCATCCGGCGGCACGTGCTGGAGGGGGGCGACGTTTCGGTCGCGATCCTGAACCGTGGCTGTATCACCCAGGACTGGCAGGTGCCGCTGCGTGGCACCCGGGTGCCGGTGGTGCTGGGCTATGCCGACCCTGCCGACTACGCCCATAACCCCGCCTATCTCGGGGTGATTGCGGGCCGGGTGGCCAACCGTATTTCGGGCGCGGCGTTCACGCTGGACGGGCAGCGCTATGACCTGCCCGCCAACGAGGCGCCGAACCACATCCACGGCGGGCCAGAGGGGCTGCATACGCGCCTGTGGGAGATGGAGGCGGACGGTGCCCGCGCGGTGCGCCTGACACTGGTGTCCCCACATGGCGAGGGCGGATACCCCGGGCGGCTCGATCTGACGGTGACCATCCGGCTGGAAGGTGACGCGCTCACCTATGACATACGTGCCGTCAGCGACCGTCCGACCCTGCTGAACCTGGCGCAGCATTCCTATTATTCGCTTGGGGCCGAGACCTGCCGCGATTTCCACGTGACCCTGCCCGCCAGCCGCCATACCCCGAATGACGCCGCCAGGATCCCCACCGGCGAAATTGTCCCGGTCACCGATCGCCCCTTCGACTTTCGCAACGGGCGCAGCATCGCCGAGGCGGACCCAGAGAGACAGGGGCTGGACATGAATTTCGTACTCGACCGGGGGCAGGCGCGGGTGACCGGCAACGGGCTGGTGCTGGAGATCGAGACCGACCAGCCCTGCCTGCAACTCTATAGCGGTCAGCACCTGAACCCGCTGCACCCCCCCTTGCCGGGCCAGAGCCACGCGCCCTTTGCGGGCCTCTGTCTGGAGCCGCAGGGCTATCCCAACGCGGTGAACACCCCCGGCTTTCCCTGCCCGCTGGTCACCCCCGATCACCCCTACCGCCAGCGCACGACAGTGCGCATACGCGAACAGGACGCGGCATGAGACGGCTGGTCGCGCTTCTGACGTTTGTGGCAGGTCCACTGCTCGCCGAACCGCTGCCACGCGCCGATGCAATATTTGCCGAACCCGCGATGGAGGCGGTGCGGCTGGGGCAGCTTCTGTTCTATGACCCGATCCTCAGCGGCAACCGCACGATATCCTGCGCCAGCTGCCACCATCCGCGCTTTGGCACCTCGGACGGGGTGTCGCTGGGCCTGGGCGACGGCGCGGTTGGGATCGGGCCGGACATGCGCCTCGACCCGCAAAACCCGCCGGAACAGCGCATCCCGCGCAATGCACCGGCGCTCTTCAATCTCGGCGCGGCGGAGTTCACCCGTTTCTTTCACGATGGCCGACTGGAAAGCGATCCCACCCGCCCCTCGGGCATCCGCACGCCGCTGGGTCCCGATATGGAGCAGGGCTTCGCCTCGGCGCTGGCCGCACAGGCGATGTTCCCGGTGCTCTCGGGCGATGAGATGGCCGGGCATTACTCGGAAAACGACGTGGCCCAGGCGGTGCGGCAAGGCAGGCTCACAGGCCCAGGCGGGGCCTGGGCGATCCTGGCGGCGCGCATCGAGGCGATCCCCGACTACCGCCGCTCCTTTGACGCGGTCATCGGGCCGCGCCCGGTGACATTTGCCGACATTGCCAATGTGATCGCCGATTTCATGGTGTTCGAGTGGCGCGCCGATGACAGCCCCTTTGATCGTTTCCTGCGCGGGGAGGGGGACCTGCCCGAGGTGGCGAAAGCGGGGATGGACCTCTTCTATGGCAAGGCGCGGTGCGCGACCTGCCATGCGGGGCAGTTCCAGACCGATCATGCGTTCCACGCCATCGCTATGCCGCAGATCGGGCCGGGCAAGGCGGCGCGCTTCGAGCGGCACAATCGCGATATCGGGCGGATGCGGGTGACGGGCGATCCGGCAGACGCTTATGCGTTCCGCACGCCCTCGCTGCGCAACGTGACCGCAACCGCGCCCTATGGGCATAGCGGCGCCTATGCCAGCCTGCGCGCGGTGGTCGAACATCATCTCGACCCGGTGGCCAGTCTCGAAGCCTATGATATTGCGTCGGCGCTGCTGCCGGGGCCCGGGTTCGCCAGCGACCGGGCGGTGCTCGACGATCCGGCGGAGATGGCGGCGATCGCCGCGTCGAACCGGTTGGAGCCGATCCGGCTGACCGAAGCGGAGGTCGATGCCCTGCTGGCCTTTCTGGATACGCTGACCGACCCCGTGGCGCTGTCGGGGCGTCTTGGCATTCCCGATAGTGTCCCGAGCGGCCTGGCGGTGGCGCGATAGATTTTTCGTCGAAAAATCTTTGCCTCCGGCGTGAGTATTTTTAGCGGAATGAAGGGGCTATCGCCGTGCTTTCAGGCCCTTGGCGGTGCGGATCAGCGTCAAGGCCTGATTGGGGCCGACATAGACGGTTTCGGATTTGGCGCCGTCGGGCCAGATCACACGAATGCCGATCTCTCCGGCATCCGCCAGGCCGAAATGTTCGAACCCCGCCATACCTCCGGCATGGCCGCCGCCCACCATGATCTCGCGAAGTTGCGGGGCGCCGGTGGTGGTGACCTCGATCCATCCGCCGATGGCGGCGCGGTTGGGGCCGGGCTGTTCCAGCGCCAGCGCCAGCCAGTTGCCAGTTTCGGGCGTCACATTCTGCCAGATTTCCATCGGCGCGCGGCGGTTGACCACCGCGATATCAAGCCGCCCGTCGCCGTCCAGGTCCACCAGCGCGCCGCCGCGCCCCCGGTGCAGGCTGGCGATGCCGGCGCGGTCGCCGGCCTCGGCGAATGTGCCGTCGGGCTGCTGGATCAGCAGGTTGTTGGGGTCCTCCATCGCCGCGTCGGGCATCTGTTCGACATTGCCCTTGGTGATGAAGACATCGTCCAGCCCGTCATTCTGTACATCGCCGAAACCGATATGCCAGCCGGTCGAGGGCCGCCCGTCGCCACCGGTATAGGGGCGGTGGGCGGTTGTGCCCATGGCATAGGGCACATCCGTGAACTCCGCCCCGTTCCCGGTCATCCGCTGCAACCGCTGGTCGCCCATCGAGGACAGGAAGACCTCTTGCCGCCCGTCGCGGTCCAGATCGCGCTGGGCAATGCCCATGCCCCAGAGCTTGTGGCTGAGCCAGCCATCGGCGGGGCCGAGCAGGCGGGGCGTGGACCCGATCGCCCACATCTGTTCCTCGCCGTCAGAGACATAATAATGCCGGTCGTTGCTGACCCGCAGGTCGGCGCGGCCCTGCCGCGCCCAGTCGCTGAACAACATCGAGAGCGGGCAATACCCCGGCGTGAGTTCGATGGGCGGGCCGTACCGGTCGCCCTCGGGCCGGTAGAGCAGGTTGGTGTCGCAGGTGCCGAACGGCCCGTTCGGGTTGCTGCGGTCGACATAATTCCCAAAGGCTAGTGTCGGCAGGCTCTGCCCCGTCTCCCAGGTGGCGGAAAAGGCGGTGGTCCAGCGGTCGTCGCTGGTGAAACCCAGCCCCTCGAACGGGGCAAAGCTGCAATCGGCGCCCCCGCGCAAGAGTTGGTTCGAACCCACCCGCAGTACCACCAGATCCATGGTCCCGTCGCTGTCGATATCCAGAGGATAGGCGCCGGTCATCCCCGGTTCGGTCAGGGCTTCGGGCGTGTCCGCCTCGAAGCGCAGCGCGCCCGCATCCGAGCGGTTGCGCAACAGCGTGGCCGGGTTCTCGCCGCCTGCCGCCAGCAGCTCGGGCAAGCCATCGCCGTCGCAGTCGAACACCGCCAGCCCGCCGCCGACGAAATGCTCCCAGCCGCCCGCATAGACATGTTCGGGCACCGGGACCGGGTGGAACATGGGTTCGGCCACAGCGGGTGTGGCCCCCAGCGCCAATGCAAACAGCTCAGGCCGCATCTTCGTCCAGCCGATCCAGCGCCAGTTCCGAGACCTGCTCCAGCGCATAGGCCGCCGCGCCGCGCGCCCACATCAGGTCGCCCCATTTGTGCACCACCACCTCGGGCGGGGGCTTGTCCACCTGCACGATGGATTTGCGCATCGCCTCGATCACCGCATCGGCATAGAGATGGTCAAGCTGCATCTGTTCGCCGGCAAGGATGATCAGCTCGGGGTCGAAGATATTGACCAGATTGGCCAGTCCCATGGCAAAGATCTGGCCCGCCCGGTCCAGGATGCTGCGCGCGGTCGCATCGCCCGTCCGCGCGGCATCCAGCAGGGTTTCGATCCTGGTGCCCGGGTCGCCAGTGGGTGGCAGGCCACTGACCAGCGTCGCCTCGCGCAACAGCGCGTAATCGGCCACATAGGCCTCGAGACAGCCGCGCTGGCCGCAGCGGCAGAGCGCGCCGTTCAACTGCACCTTGGTATGGCCGAACTCGGCGCCGCACCCGCGGGTGCCACGATAGAGCGCGCCGCCGATCACCATGCCCAGGCCAACGCCGCTTTCGATGGTGACGACCAGAAAATCCTTGTGTTCGCGCCCCAGGCCAAAGGTCTGCTCGGCCACCGCCACCAGATTGGCGTCATTGTCGATGAAACAGGGGGTGCCCAGCGTCCGTGTCAGCAGGGCGCCAAGATCGACGTTGCGCACCGAGAGCGAGGGCGACCAGTGCACGAAGCCGTCGGTCGCCTCGACGATACCGGCGATGCCGACACCCACGCCCGAGATCTCCTCGGCCCGGCGTCCGGCGGTGGTGGCCAGATGGGCGACCGCGTCGCGGATCGCATCGGCCAGCGCCTCGGGGGCGTTGACGGGGGCGGGCAGGTCGCATTCCTTGGCGGCCAGCTGTTCGCCCTCGAAATCCAACAGCACCAGCGACAGTTTGTGATGCGAGACCTTGACCCCAACCAGCAGATGCGCGGCGCCGCGAATCTTGAGATCGACGCGGGGCCGGCCCCGGCGGGAATCCGGCCCGGACTCGTCGCGCTGCACCTCTTCGATGAGGCCGCGCGACAGCAGTTCGGCGGTGATGGTGGTGACCGTGGCCCGGCTGATCCCGGTCAGGTCGGCCAGCTCGATCCGGGGGATGCGGCCCGCGCGCCGGATCTGATGCAGCAGGGTGCGGCGGCCATATTCCCGTTGCATCACAGCCATTTATGCATGTCCTTCCTGGTTCTTTCGGGCGCCGGTCTGCGGATCCTATCCAGCCGGGGACGCCGGGCCAAGCCTTTTGGGGCGCGGCCTGTTGCACAAGCCTATCTTATTTAATTTGACATTCAAATTAAAATCACACACGATCCGTCGCATCGGCCCCGCCTGTGCCAATGTCCTGGCGTGCGGCTGCAACCGATTTGGGAGGACAGAATGAAACTCTTTGCAACCGCGGCTGCGGTGATTGCGGGTGCCGTGATGAGCACCTCGGCCCTGGCCCAGGATGTCGTTGTCGGCGTCAGCTGGTCGAACTTTCAGGAAGAGCGCTGGAAAACCGACGAGGCCGCGATCAAGGCCGAGCTGGAATCCAAGGGCGCCAAGTATATTTCCGCCGATGCCCAAAGCTCCTCGGCCAAGCAGCTGTCGGATGTGGAAAGCCTGATCGCGCAAGGCGCGACCGCGCTGATTATCCTGGCACAGGACGCGCAGGCCATCGGCCCCGCCGTGCAGGCCGCAGCAGACGAGGGGATCCCGGTCGTCGGTTATGACCGCCTGATCGAGGACAGCCGCGCATTTTACCTGACCTTCGACAACGTCGAAGTGGGCCGGATGCAGGCCCGCGCGGTGCTCGAGGCCGCGCCCTCCGGGCGCTATGTCATGATCAAGGGCTCGCCCACCGATCCGAACGCCGATTTCCTACGCGGCGGTCAGCAGGAAGTGCTGCAAGCCGCCATCGACAAGGGGGACATTACCATCGTCGGCGAGGCCTATACCGACGGCTGGCTGCCCGCCAACGCGCAGCGCAACATGGAACAGATCCTGACCGCCACAGACAACGGTGTGGACGCGGTTGTCGCCTCGAACGACGGCACCGCCGGCGGCGTTGTGGCGGCGCTGACCGCGCAAGGGATGGAAGGCTTGCCGGTCTCGGGCCAGGATGGCGACCATGCCGCGCTGAACCGGGTGGCCAAGGGCACCCAGACCGTTTCGGTCTGGAAGGACGCTCGCGATCTGGGCCGTGCGGCTGCGCGTATCGCCGTGTCGCTGGCCGAAGGCACCCAGATGAACGCCATCGGCGGCGCCGATGACTGGACCTCGCCGGGTGGCACCAAGATGAACGCCATGTTTCTCGAGCCGCTGCCGATCACCAAAGACAACCTGTCGGTTGTTGTCGACGCTGGCTGGATCACCCAGGAAACCCTGTGCCAGGGCGTGACCAACGGTCCCGCACCCTGCAACTGATCCTTTCCCAACACGACCGGTCTCACCCTGTTTCGGGGTGAGACCCCCAAAATCGCAGGACATCCCATGACTCATTCCGAGGCGGAGCTGTCCCCGGCACATCCCAAGAAATCCTTTGTACAGACGCTGGAACTGGATCTGCGCCTTCTGGGCATGATCGGGGCCTTTGCGATCCTGTGCGTCGGGTTCGACATCGTGACCGGCGGCCGTTTCCTGACACCGCGCAACATCTTCAACCTGACCATCCAGACCGTTTCGGTTGCGATCATGGCCACCGGCATGGTGTTCGTCATCGTCACCCGTCATATCGATCTGAGCGTCGGCGCCCTGCTGGCCACCTGCTCGGCAGTGATGGCGATGACCCAGACCGAGATCCTGCCCAACATGCTGGGCCTGGGGCTGGGCCATCCGCTGATCCCCTGGGTGACCATCCTTGTCGGCCTGCTGGTGGGGTCGCTGATCGGTGCCTTTCACGGCTGGCTGGTGGGCTATCTCGCCATCCCCGCCTTTATCGTCACGCTGGGCGGACTGCTGGTCTGGCGCAATGTCGGCTGGTACCTGACCAGCGGCAAGACCATCGGCCCGCTGGACCCGACCTTCATGCAATTCGGCGGCATCAATGGAACGCTGGGCGCCACCTGGTCCTGGATCGTCGGTCTGCTGGCGCTGGCCGCCGCGCTCTATGGTCTGTGGGCGAGCCGCAAGAACAAGCTCCGCCATGGGTTCCCGGTCAAGCCGCTCTGGGCCGAGGGGGTTCTGGCGGCGCTGATCTCGGGCGCGATCCTGGGCTTTGTCGCCATCCTGAACGCCTATGAGGTGCCACTGGCCCGGCTCAAGCGCGATTTCGCGGCGCAGGGCCTGACCTTGCCCGAAGGCTATACCGAGGCTTATGGCATCCCGATCTCGGTGCTTCTGCTGATCTTTATCGCGGTGGGCATGACCATGCTGGCACGCCGAACCCGGCTGGGCCGCTATATCTTTGCCACCGGGGGCAACCCGGATGCGGCGGAACTGAGCGGCATCAACACCCGGCTGCTGACGGTCAAGATCTTTGCGCTGATGGGCGCGCTCTGCGCCATCTCGGCGGTGGTGGCCTCGGCCCGGCTGACCAACCATTCCAACGACATCGGCACGCTGGACGAACTGCGCGTGATCGCGGCCGCCGTGATCGGCGGCACCGCGCTGGCGGGGGGCTTCGGCACCATCCACGGCGCCATCCTGGGCGCGCTGATCATGCAGTCGCTGCAATCGGGCATGGCCATGGTCGGTGTCGACGCGCCCTTGCAGAATATCGTCGTGGGCGCGGTTCTGGTGCTGGCGGTTCTGATCGACATTCTCTATCGCAGAAAGACGGGGGCACGGTGATGATTGACAGAACGGGAACACCCTTGGTCGAGATGCGCGACATCTGCATCTCGTTCGGTGGCGTACACGCGGTCGACCATGTCAGCGTCGATCTCTATCCGGGCGAGGTGGTGGGCCTTTTGGGCCATAACGGCGCCGGCAAGTCGACGCTGATCAAGATCCTCTCGGGCGCCTACCAGATGGACTCGGGCGAGATCCGTATCAACGGGGATCGGGCCGAGATCCACAATCCGCGCGACGCAAGGCGTTACAATATCGAGACGATCTATCAGACATTGGCGCTGGCGGACAATCTCGACGCGGCCTCGAACCTGTTTCTGGGGCGCGAATTGGTGACGCCCTTCGGATTGGTCGATGACGATGCGATGGAGGCCGAGACGCGCAAGATCATGGCGCGGCTCAACCCCAACTTCAAGAAGTTCAACGAGCCGGTCTCGGCCCTTTCGGGCGGCCAGCGCCAGTCGGTTGCCATTGCGCGCGCGGTCTATTTCGATGCCCGCATCCTGATCATGGACGAACCCACCGCCGCGCTAGGCCCGCATGAAACGCAGATGGTTGCCGAGCTGATCGAGCAACTCAAGGCACAAGGGATCGGCATCTTCCTGATCAGTCACGACATTCATGACGTGATGAAACTGTGCGACCGGGCCAGCGTGATGAAAAACGGCCAATTGGTGGGTACGGTCGACGTGGACAAGGTGACCGATGACGACCTGTTGGGCATGATCATCCTGGGCAAGCACCCGGGCGAGCAGGCCGAGGCGTGAGCATGACCGTCCTGGTGGCAGATGTGGGGGGCACCAATACCCGCGTCGCGCTGGCCAGCGCCGGGCAGCTGGTGCATCTGGCCCGGTTCGCCAACGATGCCTATGGCTCTTTCGCCGAGGTGCTGACGGCCTATGCGCGGGGCAGGGACCTGCCGGGTCTGCGCGGCGTCTGTGTCGCGGTGGCGGGCCCGGTGGCGAATGGGCGCGCCGAGCTGACCAACCGGAACTGGCATTTCGATACGGCAGAGCTGGCCGCGCCGCTGCCAGGGCAGGGCGATGTTGCGGCGCGGCTGATCAACGATCTGGTGGCGCTGGGCCATGCCTTGCCGGGGCTGACGGCAGCGCAGCTTGACGTGATCCGCGCGGGCGCCGTACAGCCTTCGAACGATCAGGCGCTGGTGGCCGGGCTGGGCACCGGTTTCAACACCTGCCTGCTCAAGGGTGGCGCGGTGGTCGAGGCGGAACTGGGCCATGCCAGCCTGCCGCTGGCCATCGCCGAGGAACTGCGCGCGCAGCTTGGCGACGCGGCGGGCGGGTTTCGCACCAACGAATGCCTGTTCTCGGGCCGGGGCCTGTCGCGGCTGCATGCCATCCTGTCCGGTCAGGACCGGCGCGGACAGGACATCCTGGCGGATTATGCAATTGGCGAGGACCCGCAGGCCGCCGCCACGGTGACTCTGACCGCGCGGCTCTTGGGTCTGTTCGCCCGCGAACTGGTGTTTCAGTACCTGCCGTTTCGCGGCATCCACTTTGCCGGCGGGGCCGCGCGCGGCATCCTCGGCTCGGCGGCGCGCGCCGAATTCCTGTCGGCCTTCGAGGCCGATGGGCGGTTTGCCGACCATCTGGACCGGGTACCGGTGCGGCTGATCGCCGACGATGCCGCAGCGCTCAGCGGCGCAGCGCGACTGATGGAGGAATGCGCATGAGTGCACCGCTGTTCCGCTGGGGTATCCTGTCGACGGCAAAGATCGCGCGCGAACAGGTGATGCCCGCGATTGCGCGATCGGAGACCGGCGTGATCCACGCCATTGCCAGCCGCGACGCGGGCCGGGCACAGGCGCAGGCGGCGCGGTTCTCGGCTGCGCGCTGGTATGACGGGTACGATGCGTTGCTGTCTGATCCGGATGTGGACGGGGTCTATATCCCGCTGCCCACGGCGCAGCATGTCGAATGGGCAATCCGCGCGGCGGAGGCAGGCAAACACGTGCTCTGCGAAAAGCCCATCGCGCTGAGGGCCGAGCAGATCGACCGGATCATTGCGGCGCGCGACGCCACGGGCCGGGTCGTGTCCGAGGCGTTCATGGTCTGGTATCACCCGCAATGGCACAAGGTGCGCGACCTGATCGCCAGCGGCGCCATCGGGGCGTTGCGGCAGGTCACCGGCGGGTTTTCCTATCACAACACCGACCCGGACAACATGCGCAACCGGCCCGAGCTGGGGGGCGGGGCGCTTCCCGATATCGGGGTCTATCCGGTGGTGACGACCCTCTTGGCGACCGGAGGGGAGATGCGCCGGGCCGAGGCGCGGGTCGCGTATTCGCCCGAGTTCGGCACCGATATCCTTGCCCGCGCCACGGTTGGCTTTGACGGGTTCGATCTGGATTTCCATGTTGCCACCCAGATGGCCGCCTATCAGTCGATGCTCTTCTTTGGTGAAACCGGCTGGATCGACGTGCGGACCCCGTTCAATGCCGGTCTCTACGGGTTTGACGAGGTTGTGCTGCACGATCAGAAGGCGCTGTCGCGACAGGTGTTCCGCTTTCCGGGCATCAATCAGTACGAGGCGCAGGTGGATGCTTTCGTTCGGGCGACGCGCGGCGCGGGCGCGGTCTTTCCGCTGGAGATGTCACGCCGTGTGCAGGAGGTGATCGACGCGATCTATGCCGCGGGCACGCCCCGCCGCGCCTAGCGCGGCACCGTTTTCCGGCCCGGAAAACGGCCCGGAATTCTTGCAGAATTCCGGCGCTCAGCGTCCGATCGCATAGGCCTGCATCAGCCGGGGCGTTGCCGCCGCGCGCAGCGTGCCGTCAGACAGGCGGCTGGCCGCGGTCAGGCGGCCGACGCTCCAGGGCTCGGCCACCTCAACCCGGTGACCGCGTGCGCGCAACTCGGCGATTGCGGCCTCGCCCAGGGCGGGTTCCACCATCAGATGCCCGGGCTGAACCTCGCGCGGGTAGAATGAACTCTGGAAATGGTTGGTATGGAACAGTGGGGCGTCAATTGCCTCTTGCAGGTTCAGCCCGCCATGCACCAGCCGCAGGAAATAGATCAACTGCCACTGGTCCTGCTGGTCGCCCCCGGGCGTTCCAAAGGCCAGCTCGGTTCCGTCCGGCCCCCGCGCCATAGAGGGCGACAGGGTGGTGCGCGGGCGGCGTCCCGGTGCCAGCGAGGTCGGCAAGCCTTCCTCCAGCCAGAACATCTGTGCCCGGCTGTTCAGCGGCATTCCCAGCCCCGGCACCACCGGCGCGCTTTGCAGCCAGCCGCCCGAAGGGGTGGCCGAGACCATGTTGCCCCAGCGGTCGATGACGTCCAGATGCACGGTGTCGCCCTTGCGCTGGCTCAGATGCGCCATGGTGGGTTCCCCCGCGCCGGTTCCCCCGGCCGAGGCATAATCTTCCCGCGCATGGCGCAGCGCCGCCGCGACCCAGCTCTCGTACCCCTCCACCAGCCCCGGGCGCTGTTCGGTCGATGCGCGTTCGCCGATCAGGCCGCGACGGGCCTCGCCATAGCGGGCCGACAACAGGGCCGACATGGGAATGTCGCTGTGCTCGGGGTCGCCGTAATAGGCCTCGCGATCGGCGAAGGAAAGCTTCATCGCCTCGCTCACCAGATGCACGAACTCGGCGCCATTGAGGTCGATCGCATCCAGATCGAACCCGTCGAGCAGATGCAGCGATTGCAGCAGCGCGGGGCCTTGTGTCCAGGGGCCGCCCTTCCAGACGGTCCAGTCCTTGTAGCGGGTCGAGATCGGTGCCTCGTAACTGGCCTGCCAGCAGGCCATGTCCTCGCCGCTCAGCACGCCCTTGCGGCGCCCGCCGGCAGCATCCATCACGCAGGCATGGCGCAGATAGCGGTCGATGCTCTCGGCCACGAAACCACGATAGAAGGCGGCACGTGCCGCCTCGATCTGCGCCTCGCGGCCCGATACCGTCTCGGACTCGGCCAGAAGGCGCGTCCAGGTGTCGGCCAGGGCCGGGTTCTTCATCAGCGCCCCGGCGCGCGGGGCGCTGCCGCCGGGCAGCCAGGTTTCGTGAGAACTCGGCCATTCCGCGCGAAAGAACTCCGCCAACCCGGCAATGGTGGCGGCGACCCGGGGCAGGGCGGGATGCCCCGCCCGGGCATAATGGATGGCCGGTTCCAGAATATCGCGCAGCGGCAGGGTGCCGTAATCGCGCAGCATCAGCATCCAGGCGTCGAAGGCACCCGGGATGACGGTGGCCAGCAAGCCCGATCCCGGAATACGGGTCAGCCCTTCGGATCGGTAATGCGCGATGGTGGCCCCGGCAGGCGCGGTGCCCTGTCCGCAGACCATGGTGGGCACCACATCACCTGCCGGTTTGATCAGCATCGGCATATCGCCCAGCGGGCCGTTCAGATGCGGTTCGACCACTTGCAGGACGAACCCCATCGCCGCTGCCGCATCGAACGCGTTGCCGCCGCGCTCCAGCACCCCCATCCCGACCGCCGAGGCGATCCAGTGGGTGGAGGTGGCAACGGCAAAGGTGCCCGCGATCTCGGGTCGGGTGGTAAATCGCATGGCTCAGTAATCGCGCTCGAAGAAGATGCCCAGCGAGGTGTCGCCAGCATTGTCGACCATACCCTTGAGCGTCAGATTGTCGGTCACGTCCAGGTTCAGGTTCACCTCGGTGTCGCCTTCGATATTGACGGTGAAATCGGTGTAGAGATTGTCACTCAGATAGGCCCCGGCACCCAGCCGTCCAACCCCGCCCGCGTCCGTACCGATTTCGACCGTGTCGGCGCCGGTCTTATCCCTTGCCCCTTTGGCGACGTCACCGCCATGGCCCGACAATGTCGCCAGCGAGGCGGCCATCTGCGCGATCACAAAGGGCGAGAGCTGCGAGAACTGGTTGCCGAACAGCAGCATCGCCAGCGCCTCTTCGGAGGGGCGGTCGGGGTCCGCGGTCACCCGGACCTCGGGCTGGTCCAGCGGCCCGATGATCCTGAGCGTGGCCTGCCCTTCCGAGGTGGTGGCGGTCGAGGCGAACTCGACATAGGGGGTAAGATCGCCCTGCAGGGTGACGACGCCCTTGGTCAGTTTCAACCGTCTGCCGAGGATGTTGAAATCGCCCCGGATCAGCCCGATCTGGCCCGAGGGAACCACGGCCGCGCTGGTGCCGCCGATATGGATGCGTCCGCCCATCTCGGCATTCAGGCCGCGCCCGCGCGCATAGACCTTGCCCGGGGCGTTGATCGCGATGTCCAGTGCCATGCTGGTGCGCCCGCCATTGCCATTGCCGCTATCGATCAGCTTGGCGCGCTGCCGGGTGGCACGCACCGCAGCCGGTTCGCGCTGATGTACCATGCCTTCGGGGATCGGGGCCGCGCCAACCGCGCCCGAGGCGGTGTTGAGGTTGATATTGGTCTCGCCCACCTCGATCTGCCCGGCCAGCCTGCTGTTGCCCGTCAGCGGCCCGGACAGGGTGATCTGCCCGCCCAACCGGCTGTCATAGGAAAGGTTGTCGGTCAACACCAGGTCGTTCAGCCGCACCGCGATCTGCCCGTCAAAGGGGGGCAGCAGCGAGACCGGGCCGCTGACGGTAAAGCCGCCGCCGGCGCGGACGCCACCACGGATGTCGATCCGGGCGGCGCTGTCGGCAAGGGTGACGGTGCCGCCGATGCCGGTGATGGTTTGGCCCAGATCGGGGATCGCCAGCGCCGACTCTGCCGTGGTGATGGTGCCGCTGAGCGCGCCCAGCCCCGGTGTGCCGCGCAGCGCCAGATCGAACCGGGCGGTGCCTTCGATCTTGTTGGGGGCCAGCGCCTTGTTGGCTGCGCCCAGGCTCAGCTGGCCCGTTGCCGTCATGTCCGCCGCGCCCTTTGCCTCGTCAAAGGTGCCGGCCACATCCGCCGTGATTCCGGCGGGGCCCCGGGCGTTGCCGGCGACGGTCCAGATGCCGCTTGCGCGGGTGGCGGTTCCGACAGCCTTGAGCGCCCCGGCCAGATCGGGCACGAACCGTTCAAGCCGCGCCAGTTCGGCGTCAAACGCCAGATCGGCGGCGCCATCGGTATCGACGGTGCCGTTCAGCCGGGCAAAGGAACTGTCAGGCCCCAGCAATTCCACCTCGCTGCGCAGGCCGGTTGCGGTGGGCGACAAGGTCCCGCTCAGTTGCAGCGGCCCCGAGACAGAGGGCGTCACCCGCGACAGCTCGTCCAGACGGGCGGCGAAACGCAGGTTGCTGCCGGTACCGCGAAAGGCGCCCGAGGCCTCGGCGCTGAGCGCGCTGCCGTCCAGGTCGAAATGGCGGATATCCATGCCGCCCGCATCGCGGCTGCCGTCGAATTCCAGCCGGGTCTGCCCGGCGATCAGGGCGTCGGCCTGGGCGATGCCGGTGCGCAGGTCGGTGGCATCAAGCGCCAGGCTGAGGTCGAAGCGCTCGCCGTTCAGCGCCGAGCGCCCCTCCAGCCCGGCACGGATCCGTCCGCCAAGTTCCAACCCGGCCAGCGCCGAGAACGGGGCCAGATCGGGCGCTTCGATCCGCGCGGTGCCGTCAAAGACCGCTTCCGTGGTCAACCCGGTCACCTCGCCCTGCACCTGCGCCGTCAGCACCGGCGCGTCGAGAGTGAAGCGGCGCAGGGTCAGGCTGTTGCCCGCCCGGCGGGCATCCAGCCCGATCCGGCTGGCCCCGGCCAACAGCGGGTCGATCTCGGCCATGCCGCTCGACAGGTTCTGGCCGCTCAGGTCGATACTCAGGTCGAATTCCTCGCCCAGCCGGGCGACATTGCCGGTGATGTCAGCCACCGCGCCCCCGCTCAGCGGACGCCCGGCCAGCGCCGAGAACGGGGCCAGATCCGGCGTGTCGATCCGCAGGCTGCCATCCAGCGCCAGCTCGCCGCCCGGTTGGGTGACCCGGGCCTGGGCCGTGATCCGGCCCGCGGCTGCGTCCAGTGTCAGCTTGCGCACCGTCATCCCGGTATCATCGCGCAGCGCGTCCAGATGGAGGCGGCTGTTGCCGGTCAGCAGCGGGTCGGCCTCGGCCATGCCGGTTTTCAGGTCGCGGCCGTCAACATCCAGCACAAAGTCGAAGCTGCCCGACAGGGGCGCGCCGGTGCCGGTCAGTCGTGCCTGGGCGACGCCGCCCAGATCGCGGCCCGCAAGCCCCGAGAAGTGGCTGAGATCGGTGGCGGTCAGGCTGACCGTTCCGTCCATTTCAAAGCCCGAGGTCAGCCCGTCGATCACAGCATCTGCGGTCGCGGTGAAATCCGCGCCGCGCAGGGTGAGGCCGCTCAGCGACAGATCCCGTTCGGGGGGCAGCTCGAACCCGCCCTCCAGCGTCAGCGCGGTGCCCAGCGCGCTGTTCAGCGCCGGGTCGGCAAAGCCCATCCCGCTCAGCGCCGCCTCGATACGGCCCGCCAGGGTGGGGCCACCCGCGCCCGGTGTCAGGGTGCCGCTGGCGTCGATCCGGGCAAGGTCGAGCCGCAGATCGGGCGTGTCAAGCGCCTCGGCGCTCAGGTTCAGAGACCAGCCATCGCCCTGGGCCCGGTCATAGCGGCCTGCCAGTCGTGCCGCGCCCAGCGTGATGCGCTGATCGGGCACGGGCAGGGTGACACGGGTGCCATCGGGCGGGGTGATCCGCCCATCGAGCACCGCGCGTTCCAGCGCGCCGCCCGCCGCCAGCGCCAGCGCGCCGCTGAGGTCGAGCGCGTCGGAACGCAGGTCGAACCGGTCAAGCCTCAGCGCCCCGTCCGCCAGCGACACCCCCTCGATCCCAAGCCGGGTATCGGCGCCGAAGAACGGGTCGAACGCGGCATCAAGCAGCGGCGTGACATCGCCGCCCAGGTCGGCGGCAAAGGCGATGCCGGGGGCGGTGTCATCGCCGGTGCCGCGCAGGCGCACCTGCCCGCTGACCCGCTCGACCGCGTCGCTGCTCAGCCCGATATCTGCGGTGAAATCGTCGACCGGCCCGGCGCCCTTGGCGCTGAGCATCAGTGCGGGGGCGTCGGGGATGGCCAGCGTGGTCGCGATCAGACCGCCAGCCGCCTCGGTCAGGGTCAGGTCCAGGGTGATCTGCCGGGTCTCGTTGGCAAAACCCGCCACCAGATCGACCTTGTCGCCGGGCCGGTCCAGCCGGGTCACGCTCAGCGTGGTGTCAAGCGCCCCGTCGGCCAGGGTCAGGTTACCCCCGATCGACAGTGTCGCCGCCACGCCCAGCAGCGGCGCGCCCAGCGTCAGTGTCTCGACCCCAAGCTCTCCCAGTTCCACGGCGACGGGCAATTCGGGCACCTGGAACGGGGTCGCGGCGGCATCGGGCAGTTCGAGCTCGGCGGGCGCGGGCAGGGGCGCGCGGGCAATGTCGATTTCGGCGGCGGTCAGCGTGTTGACCGAGAACCGCCCGCGCAGCAGCGCCAGCCGGTTCCAATCCAGTTCCGCCGCGCGGATGGTCAGCCAGACCCCGTCAGCGTCGGCGACGGTGATTTCCTCGATGGTGGCGCGCGCGCTGAGCGCGCCCGAGAGACCGCGCACCCGGATATTGCGCCCCTCGCCCGAAAGGGTGTCCTCAAGAAAATCGACCAGCAGACCGCCGCTTTCCTCCAGGCTCTGGGTCTGGGCCACGGCCGAGGACAGGGTGAGCGCGAAGGCCAGCGGATATACAACCGGTTTCATCAGAATGCCTGCCCGATCCCCAGATAGAATTGCAGCCCGCCATCGGTGTTGCCGCTGGTGGGATAGGCCAGGTCCAGCCGCAGCGGCCCCAGCCCGCCCAGATCATAGCGGATGCCCAGCCCGGCGCCCGCATGGCTGTCCGAGCCCGAAGTGATGAAGGACGATGCCCCCACCGTGCCGAAATCGTAAAAGCCCACCAGCGAGATTTTCTCGGTCACCTTGCCCCGGACCTCGGTCGACAGACCCACAAAGGATTTGCCGCCCGCGATATTGCCGCCCACCGGCAGGCCCAGGCTTTCGTACGGCTGGCCGCGCACGGTGCCCGCCCCGCCCGAAAAGAACAGCAGTTCGGGCGAGATCTCGGATTGCGACGGACCAAGAACCGAGCCGATCTGAAGTCGCCCGGCCAGCACGAACCGGCCCTCGGTATTGAAATCCCAATAGGCGCGGCCATCGGCGGTCAGCCGGGCCCCGGATTTGCTGCCTGAAAGCCCGATGAACGGGTCCAGCCCGGCGTTGAGGTAAAAGCCGCGGGTGGCGCTGACCTTGTTGTCGCGCTTGTCCCATTCCACCGTGCTGCGCAGGCCGAAATAGCGGAACTTGCGCCCGCTGCCATAGGCGTCGTCGGCATCGCCATAGTTAAAGCCCACGCCCGCCTCGGCATAGAGCGTGTCCGAGAAGGTGCGCCGCGCACCGATGCCCAGCACCGCGCGGGTGATCTGGTAGTGGGTACGGTTTCGCCGTTCCGCCTCGCCGATGTAAAAGATGCTGTCATCCGGCCCCAGCCGGTCGGGCCGGTCGAGGCGGAAACCGATGCGCCCGTCGATATCCTCGGTACCGCCGATATTGCGCACCGTGGCCTCCAGCCGCAGCCGCTCGGCGGCGCCAAACAGGTTGCGGTGGATCCAGATCGCCGACAGGTCGAGCCCATCGCGCGAGGACAGCTCGGCGCCAAAGGTGATGCGCCGCTTGGGCAGGTCCTCGAAGGTGGCGTTGAAATCCAGCGTTCCATCGGGATTGGGGTTTTCGTGTTCGGTGAGCGACACCAGCGCAAAGGCGCCGGTGCGGCGCAGGCGGGTGCCGACCCGCTGGACCTGATCGGGCGAATAGACCTGTCCGCTGGGAAAGCCCGCGATCCGGGCGATGGCCTCGGGGCGCACATCGCTGTCGCCCTGTACGACCATCTGGCCAAAGCGCAATTTCGGCCCCGGCAGCAGGCGGATCTCGGCGTCAAGCTCGGCGGGCGCATGCCGCACCACGATGCGCTGGTCGCCAATGCGGGCCTTGGCATATCCGGCCTCGCGCCAGCCCAGAATGCCGGTCTGTGCCGCATCGCGGATGGCGCCCGTTGTGGCGGGCTGGCCGGGGGCGAACGCGTCAGACAGGCGCGTTTCGGCGCTCAGCGGTTCCACCCGCGCGGTGCCAAAGCGGAAGGCGGGGCCGGGATCGACCGCAATCTCGATCCGTTCGATCCGGGCAGGGGTGGAAAACGGGTCGATCGCCGCCGCCTCGCGCCCGTCGAGGCGGATATGGACCACCGGGCTGAAATGGCCCGCGTCATAGAGAACCTGAACCAGGGTGCGGTAATCGGAAAGCGCCGAAGACAGCAGTTCCAGCGGGCTGTCCTGGCCACGGGCCGACGCCGAAAGCGCGGCCGAGCTCTGGCGCAGGCGATCCTGCAACTCTTCCGAAGCGCCGGGCGCGGTCAGCACCGCTTCAAGCGCGCTCGCATTCACCGGCACAAGAAGAAGACCCGCGGTGACGAGACCACGCAAACGCGCACCCAGAGGGCCTGTCAGATTCATGCCACGGCTCCAGACTCTTCGGCCTATAGAACTACGGGCCTCCCCCCAAGGATGACTCGCCGGTTACCCCTGTCTAGCACAGGGCGAGAGGGGAGCGGAACGGCATAATCCGGGATGGGCGGAACTGTGGCGGTTCGGGCCGGCTCAACGGGTGGCGGCGCGGTACCAGGCAATGATCGCGGCGCGGTCTTCGGGTTCCATATAGGTGACATTGGCGGGGGGCATGGCATGGCTGACGCCGGATTGCAGATAGATCGCCCGCGCATTGCGGGCGATGTCACCTTCGGTTTCCAGCAGCACGCCCTTGGGCGCCCAGAGAATGCCTTCCCAGACCGGTTCGCGGGCATGGCACATCGAGCAGCGCCCCAGCACCACGTCATGTGCCTGGTCAAAGCCGGGCGCGGCGGCCAGGCGCTGCTCTTGCGCGGTCATCGGCATCGCCTCGGCCTCTTCCAGCGGCTGATGCATCGGCGCGGTGGAAAGCCAGATGATGGCGAGGAACAGCAGCGCCGTCACCAGCCAGGTCCAGGTCGGGTTGCCGGTGCGGGCATGCAGCGAGTTGAAATAGTGCCGGATCGTCACCCCCATCAGGAACACCAGCGCCGCGATGATCCAGTTGTACTGGGTGGCAAAGGCCAGCGGATAGTGGTTCGACAGCATCAGGAACAGGACCGGCAGCGTCAGATAGTTGTTATGGGTCGAGCGCAGCTTGGCGATCTTGCCATATTTGGGATCGGGCGCGCGCCCGGCCATCAGGTCGGCCACCACGATCTTCTGGTTGGGGATGATGATGAAGAAGACATTGGCACTCATGATCGTGGCGGTGAAGGCGCCCAGATGCAGCATCATGGCGCGGCCGGTGAACACCTGGTTCAGCGCCCAGCCCATCACCACCAGCAGAACAAAGAGCAGCAGCATCAACAGCGTCGGGCGCTCGGCCAGGCCGGATTTGCACAGCCGGTCATAGACCAGCCAGCCAATCGACAGCGTCGCCGCAGAGATCAGAATGCCCTGCCACAGCGCCAGCTCCGCCTTGGACTGATCGACCAGATACAACTCGCCCCCGACCCAGTAGACGATCATCAGCAGCGCAAAGCCGCTGAGCCAGGTTGCATAGCTTTCCCATTTGAACCAGGTCAGGTGTTCCGGCATCCGCTCGGGCGCGACCAGGAACTTGCGGATGTGATAAAAGCCGCCGCCATGCACCTGCCATTCCTCGCCATGCGCGCCCGGGGGCAGGTCGGGCGCCTTGCGCAGGCCAAGGTCCAACGCAATGAAATAAAAGGACGATCCGATCCAGGCAATCGCGGTGATCACATGCAGCCAGCGCACACCAAAGGCCAGCCAATCCCAGAACACGGCTAGATCATACATAGGGGGTCTCCGATCCGTTTGCGCCAGACTAGGCAAAGCCTGTTTTTTCCGGTATTCCAGCATATTGCCAAGCTGTATCAAAATTTCCGGAACAATGTCCTATCTTGATAATATCCGAACCTTCGTGCGGGTCTATGAACTGGGCAGCATGTCCGCTGCGGGGCGCGATCTGCGGATCTCGCCGGCGGTGACCTCGGCCCGGATCTCGCAGCTTGAGGACCATCTGAACGTGCGGCTGTTCCAGCGCACCACCCGCAACCTGACGCCCACCGAACAAGGACGTGCCTTTTACCCCGGGGCGGTGGCGGTGCTGGATGCGGTGGACGAGGCCGAGGCGCAGGTGATGCACCTGACCGAAGCGCCGCGCGGTTCGCTCTTCGTGGCGGCGCCGCTGGGGCTGGGGCGGCGGTTGCTGGCGCCCAACGTGCCCGACTTTCTGGCACAATATCCCGAGATCGACATTCGTCTGCGGTTGACCGACCGCACCATCGACCTGACGACCGAGGGGCTGGATCTGGCCTTTTTCCTTGGCCAGCCCGAGGACAGCAACCTGCGCATCCGCAAGATCGCCGATTGCCGCCGGGTACTGTGCGCGGCACCTGACTATGTCAAACGCCGGGGCCTGCCCGCGACCGGGCAGGACCTGATCACGGGGCGGCACGAATGTCTGAACCTGCGCTTTCCCGGCGCGACCGAGTTCCAGTGGCTGTTGCAGACCGCCGAAGGCCCGCGCCGGTTTGCGGTTTCGGGGCGGCATGAATGCGACGATGGTGATGTGCTGACCGATTGGGCGCTGACGGGGCAGGGGATCGCGATGAAGCCGGTCTTTGAGGTGGCCGAACATCTGAAGGCGGGGCGGCTGGTGCCGGTGGCGGTGGACACACCGCCGGTGACGGTGCAGATGGCCTGCCTATATACCCACCGCCGCCACCAGGACCCCAAGACACGGCTGTTCATGGAATTCATGATCGAACGGGTGGGGCGGGCGGTGAAAGCCGCCGAAAGCGCCGCCGCCTGAAACGGGGCCCTCCCGCCCCCGGATCGCTGCCCTGACGGGCAACTCCCGGCGTTGGGCCGGGCGCCGGCCCTGCGTTCCGGCGCGGTCGGTCTACCTGGCTGGGGTGCGTGCAGCGCAACCGCGCCGCGCCAGAGGCGCGGCGCATGGCCCAACGGGAGGAGGGCATCTGTGATGCCCGATCGACGGGCGGGAGTGGCCCGCCCCATGAGCGACCGCGCCTAGCTGCCGCGATAGGTTGAATAGCCGAAGGGCGACAGCAGCAGCGGCACATGATAATGTGCCTCTGGGTCCGAGATGCCGAACCGGATCGGCACCACATCCAGGAACAGCGGCTCCACCCCGTCCTGTCCGGTGGCTCGCAGATAGTCGCCAGCGGCAAATTCCAGTTCGTAGATACCGGGAGAAAAGCTCTCTTGCGGCAGGATGGGCGCATCGGTCCGCCCGTCTGCATTGGTAAGCATCTCGACAATCTTGTGGCGCGCGCTGTTCTCGATCCGGCACAGGGTGATCCGCAGCCCTGCGGCCGGGCAGCCCCGGGCGGTGTCCAGAACATGTGTGGTCAGATATCCGGTCATGGCGGTCTCCTTGCGTGTTTCCCTGCCTCTCACATCCACCCTGCCTGTGGCAGACCCGGAATGCACGAGAGAGTTTCTGCCTCTTTTTGAGAATGGCCGTTTGCCCCTGCGCCCGGCCCCAAGGCACCCGAACCCGGATGCCCGGCGCCGATGATGCCCGCACCTGACCCCTCCCGGTCTTTCCAATTTCCGAAAGCTGCGTCAAATCGCATTTGATAAACGGAACCCGCTTTGTGAGATATGGACAAAGGCGGTACCTTTCTCGAACCAAGCAGGATCCAGACATGACAGCCCCCCGCTATCCGCGCGACATGATCGGCTATGGCGCCACGCCCCCGAATGCCAATTGGCCGGGCAATGCCAGAATCGCGGTGCAGATCGTGCTGAACTACGAAGAGGGCGGCGAGAACAACATCCTGCATGGCGATGCCGCCTCAGAGGCGTTCCTGTCCGAGATCGTCGGCGCCGCGCCATGGCCGGGTCAGCGCCATTGGAACATGGAGACGATCTATGAATATGGTGCCCGCGCCGGGTTTTGGCGTCTGCACCGTCTGATGCGGGACCTGCCCGTCACCGTCTATGGCGTCGCCACCGCGCTGGCCCGCTCGCCCGATCAGGTGGCGGCGATGAAATCGGCCGGTTGGGAGATCGCGAGCCACGGGCTGAAATGGGTCGAACACAAGGACATGCCCGAGGAGGAGGAGCGCGCCCAGATCGCCGAGGCGATCCGCCTGCACACCGAGGTGACCGGCAGCCGTCCGCGCGGCTGGTACACCGGGCGCTGTTCGATGAACACCGTCCGCCTCGCGTCCGAGGCCGGGATTGATTACATCGCCGACACCTATGACGACGATCTGCCCTATTGGAAACGCATCGACGGGCGCGATCAGCTGATCGTGCCCTATACGCTCGACTGCAACGATATGCGCTTTGCCACGCCGCAGGGGTTCAACTCGGGCGATCAGTTCTTCGCCTATCTCAAGGACAGCTTCGACGCGCTCTATGCCGAGGGGGGGGAGGGCGCGCCCAAGATGCTCTCCATCGGCCTGCATTGCCGCCTGATCGGGCGGCCGGGCCGGGTGATGGCGCTGAAACGCTTCCTCGATTATGCGCGCGGGCATGAGGATGTCTGGTTCGCCACCCGCCTGCAAATCGCCGAGCACTGGGTGCGCGAACATCCGCCGGTGGCGCGCACCCGCCCGTCCGAGATGCCCAAGGCCGATTTCGTGGCGGCCTATGGCGGCATTTTCGAACATTCCCCCTGGATCGCCGAGCGCGCTCATGGGCTTGAACTCGGCCCCGCCCATGACACGGCGGGCGGGTTGCACAATGCGCTTTGCCGCATGTTCCGCTCGGCCAGTGCCGAGGAGCGGTTGGGTGTGCTGACCGCCCACCCGGATCTGGCGGGCAAGCTGGCGCAGGCCAAACGGCTGACGGCGGAAAGCACCTCGGAGCAGGCCTCGGCAGGGCTCGATGCGCTGACCGACGAGGAACGCACCACCTTTACCCGGCTCAACACCGAATATGTGGCGCGCTTCGGCTTTCCCTTCATCATCGCGGTGCGCGACCATGACAAGGCGTCGATCCTTGCCGCCTTTCAGCGCCGCATCGGCAATGACCGCGAGACCGAATTCGCCGAGGCTTGCCGTCAGGTCGAACGCATCGCCGAGTTCCGCCTGCGCGACGTGCTGCCCTCATGAGCCGCCGCATCGTGACAGAGCCGATCACCGTCGCCGGGTTCGCGCCCTTTGGCGACCTGCTGTCGGTTTCGGGCGCACCGGACAAGATCATCAACCAAGGGCAATGCGGGCGCTATCATGACCGGGCGCGGCTCGATTTCGCTGATGGGCGCGCGGGCATCAGCCTGTTCGACGCCAATCCGCGCGCGCTGCCCTATACGCTCGACATGGTCGAGCGGCATCCCGATGGCAGTCAGGCCTTCATCCCGATGAGCCATCAGCCCTTTCTGGTCATTGTGGCCCCCGACGAGGATGGGCGCCCCGGCACGCCGCGCGCCTTTGTCACCGAGCCGGGACAGGCGGTGAACTATCATCGCGGCACCTGGCACGGGGTGCTGAGCCCGCTGGCCGCGCCGGGCCTGTTTGCGGTGGTCGACCGTATCGGCCCCGGCGCCAATCTGGAAGAATTCTGGTTCGACGACCCATGGGAGGTGGTCGCCGGATAAAGAAGCCGCCCGGCAGACAAGAGGCGGCAAGACCCCCATGATCCACACAGGGAGGACAGTGACATCATGGCCGACACTTCGATAGGAACGCCGGAGCAACTCCGCGATCCGAATTACACCCCGCCGCTGATCAAGGCGGTTCCGCTGGGCATCCAGCATGTGCTGGCGATGTTCGTCTCGAACGTCACGCCGGCGATCATCGTGGCGGGGGCGGCGGGCTTCGGCTTTGGCTCGAACTCGCCCGATTTTCCCGAACTTCTCTACCTGATCCAGATGTCGATGCTGTTCGCCGGTGTGGCGACGCTGTTGCAGACGGTGACGTTGGGCCCGGTGGGCGCGGGCCTGCCGATCGTGCAGGGCACCAGCTTTGCCTTTCTGCCGATCATGATCCCGCTGGTCGCGGGCAAGGGGGTGGACGCGCTGGCGGCCCTGTTTGGCGGCGCGATCCTGGGCGGTCTGTTCCATTTCTGCCTCGGCTTCTTCATCGGGCGCATCCGCTTTGCGCTGCCGCCGCTGGTCACCGGCCTGGTGGTGACGATGATCGGTCTGGCACTGGTCAAGGTCGGCATCCAATATGCCGCTGGCGGCGTGCCCGCAATCGGCACGCCGGAATATGGCTCGGCTCTCAACTGGTCAGCAGCGCTGGTGGTGATCCTGGTGACGCTGGGGCTGAAATTCTTTGCCCGGGGCATGCTGTCGGTCTCGGCGGTGCTGCTGGGGCTGATCGTTGGTTATGTCTATGCGCTGATGGTTGGCATGGTGACCTTCGAGGCGATCGGCACCAGCTGGAGCCGAGCGGCGGGTTTTGCCCTGCCGGTGCCGTTCAAATACGGGTTCGAATTCTCGCTGGCCGCCGTCATCGGCTTTGCGATGATGGCGGTGGTTTCCGCCATCGAGACGGTGGGCGATGTTTCGGGCATCACCAAGGGCGGCGCGGGACGCGAGGCGAGCGACAATGAAATCGCTGGCGCCACCTATGCCGATGGTCTGGGCACCGCGGTTGCGGGCCTGTTCGGCGGTTTCCCGAATACCTCCTTCAGCCAGAACGTGGGCCTGATCGCGATGACAGGGGTGATGAGCCGTCATGTGGTCACCATCGGCGCGCTGTTCCTGATCCTCTGCGGGCTGGTGCCCAAGGTGGGCGCGATCATCCGTACCGTACCCATCGAGGTGCTGGGCGGCGGTGTCATCGTGATGTTCGGCATGGTGGTCGCCGCCGGTGTCTCGATGCTGTCGGATGTGCACTGGAACCGGCGCAACATGGTGATCTTTGCCATCGCTTTGTCGGTCGGGCTGGGCTTGCAGCTGGAGCCCGGCGCGGTGCAGCACCTGCCCGATACCGCGCGGATCCTGATGACCAGCGGGTTGTTGCCCGCCGCCGTCATCGCCATCGTCCTGAACCTGATCCTGCCACAGGAATTGGGGGAAGAGGCGACCGAGGAGGTCTCAGGCGGCATGGACGGCCACGGGCGTCGGTAAGCCTTTCACCGGGCGGGCCGCTCCCGCCCGGGTCCGCCGCATTAAAGATGCGTTGGCCCCGGTTGGGCCGGGCGCGCGGGGGCAAGCCCCCCGCGCGCGGATCGCGCTGAAGCGCGATGCCTCCGGCGGAGGTATTTTCGAACAGAAGAAAGGTGCCGGGTGCCGTGGCCGGGGTCAGACGGCCATCAGGCGGGCGATATCCAGCATCCGGGCCGAGAACCCCCACTCATTGTCGTACCAGCCGAACACCCGAACTTGCTTGTCCCCCACCATGCGGGTCTCGGGACCGGCGATGACCAGCGATTCCGGGCGCGCGCGCAGGTCCGAGGAGACCAGCGGCTTGTCGGTCCAGCCAAGCACTGGCGAGGCTTCGACCGCGGCGCGCAGGGCGGCATCGAACTGTTCGGGTGTCATCGCGCGGTCGAGCTGCACCACCAGATCGACCGCGGAAACGCTGGCGGTGGGAACCCGGACCGCCGCGCCCGAGATGCGGCCGGCCAGATGCGGCAGCACCTCGTCGATCAGATGGGTGGCGCTGGAGGTGGTGGGCACCATGGACAGCGCCCCGGCCCGCGAGCGGGCGAGATCGCCCCGGGGGGCGTCCACCATCGGCTGGCTGTTGGTATAGCAGTGGATCGTGGTCATATGGGCGCTGGTGATGCCAGCGATATCGTCGATCATCCGCGCCAGCGGCGCCAGCCCGTTGGTGGTGCAGGAGGCGTTGGAGACGATGCGGGCATTGCCCAGCAGTGCCTCGTTCGCACCCAGTACCACGGTGATCTCGGCGGCAGGCGAGGGGCCCGAGATCAGCACCTTGCCAGCGCCGGCACTGAGGCCCCTTGCGGCTACATCCGAGGATCGCGCGATTCCGGTGCAATCAAGCAGCACGTCCACGTCCGAGAGATCGACCCGCGCCAGATCGGCGCTGTGGGTGACCGGGATGGCCAGACCATCGACGATGAGGCTGTCGGCGCCGGTGGCGACATCGCCGCGCCAGGGGCCGAAGGTGCTGTCATATTCGAAGAGATAGGCACAGGTGTCGAGCGGTGCGATGTCGTTGATCAGAACCAGGTCTATATCGGTGGCCCGCGGCGCAGCCAGCAGCTGCCGCAGGATGGTGCGGCCGATGCGGCCGAATCCGTTGATCGCGAGTTTCATGGGCAAGCTATGGCAGGAGCTTTGAGTGATCTCAATGCTTTTGGGGGCCAGGTCGAAAGGATGTCTTTGGGGGAGGTTGCCGGGGCAGGCGCCATTTTCCTGCAAGGAAAATGGACAAGAAAATTGCTAATTTTCTTGTGTGGAAACCAAGGTTTCCACACCGGAATTCTTGCAGAATTCCGGTGGCTCGTAACAGCGCCACTCAACGCCGGGGCAGCGCCATGTGCCGGTTCACATCCTTGTAAAGAAGATAGCGGAACGGCCCCGGCCCGCCCGCATAGCAGGCTTGCGGGCAGAAGGCGCGCAGCCACATGTAATCACCCGCCTCGACCTCGACCCAATCCTGGTTCAGCCGGTAGACCGCCTTGCCCTCGAGCACATAGAGCCCGTGTTCCATCACATGGGTCTCGGCAAAGGGGATCACGCCGCCGGGCAGGAAGTTCACGATGGTGACATGCATGTCGTGGCGCATGTCCTCGGGGTCGACAAAGCGTGTGGTCGACCAGCGCCCCTCGGTGCCCGGCATCTCGTTGGGGGTGACATCCTGTTCGCGGATCACGAAGGGGGTCGGGGGATCGATCCCCTCGACCGCTTCATAGGCTTTGCGGATCCAGTGGAACCGGGCGGCGGGGCCAGCATGGTTACGCAGCCGCCACGGGTGGCCCGCAGGGATATAGGCATAGCCGCCGGGTTCCAGCACATGTTCGGCCCCGTCCAGCGTCAACGTCACCGCCCCTTCCACCACGAACAGCACCGCCTGCGCGCCCGGATCGGTGTCGGGCCGGTCGCTGCCGCCGCCGGGCTGAACCTCCATGATGTAATGCGAGAAGGTCTCGGCAAACCCGCTCAGGGGGCGGGCGAGGATCCAGGCCCGGGTACCCTGCCAGAAGGGCAGCTTGCTGGTGACGATGTCGCGCATCGTGCCCTTGGGGATCACCGCATAGGCCTGGGTGAACATGGCCCGGTCGGTCAGCAGCTGCTCTTGTCCGGGATGGCCGCCTTGGGGCGCGTAATAGCTTGGGTGTGCCATGGGTCCTCGTCTTGTCGTTCCGGTTAATCTGGGGCGTTGGCGGCGACAGTCCAAGTGCGGATGGCCAGATAGGATCCTTCGCCTTTATTTGAAGATTGACCGCCACGGGTCAGCCTGACGCGTTGGCGTCTGGCGCCGGGCCGTGTAATCATCGGACAGATCTACGCGCGTTGAGGAGAGAGCGATGAGACTGGTTGTGGCGTTTCTGCTGGCCGTGGGGCTTTTTGGTGCAAGTGCCGAGGCCAAGCCCCTTTCGCGCATCATCGCCGAACTGGGGCTGGAGCCCGAGGATTTCCAACTGATGGGCGCGGCCTCGCGGCAGTTGATCGTCGATGGCAAGCCCGTGGTGGGGCGAGAAAGCGGATGGGAGAATGCAACGACCGACTCGCAGGGAACCGTGCGGGTCGATGCGGTGCAGGGCGATTGTGCGGTGCTGCATCACGTGATCCGGCCCAAGGGCGCGCAAGACCCGCGTGTGATCGGCACCCGCCTGTGCAAAGGCGCGGATGGCGCCTGGACGCTGACGCCGTAAGGCAGGGCATCGGAGAGCTCTGCTCTGTTCGGGATGATTGGCTGCCGGTCCTATGCCCCGGTTCGCGCGATCTATGGGAAGAAGAGCGTTCTGGCCCCCGATTCACCGATGCTGCGGTTCGTGTGATTGTCGGCTATCTATGTAGGCCCGCGAGATTATCCCGCGGATTGACAATCCCGTGCCGTGACGATCACGGTTGTTGGATGATCCAGATGCAGCAAGACGTTCGTCAGTATGGCGATATGCCCTCTCGCGTGGTCGTGCTTCATGGCGGCCCCGGCGGCGCGGGAGAGGTTGAACCGCTGGCGCGTGAACTGGGAAACAGGGGCCATGCGGTACTGGAGCCTTTTCAGACGTGCCAAACAGTAGGTGGGCAGGTTGATGAACTCAGCTCACACATCGAACGTTTCTGTGCGCCACCTGTGACGGTGATCGGTTGGTCATGGGGCGCGTGGCTTGGATGTTTGCTCGCTGCGCAACGCGGGATGCTGGTCCGCAGGCTCATTCTTGTCGGCAGCGGACCGTTCGAGGAAAGCTATGCCAGTGCGATCAGAACCACAAAGAATTCCCGCCTGACGAAGGACCAGCGCAAAGAGATATCGCAGCTGCGTCCAACAGAAGGAGACCCGGCAGAAGTGGCGCGTTTCATCGCCCTCAGCGACATCGCGGATACCTACGCACGAGATACCTCGCAGCAACCGTTTGTCGCGTTCGACGGGGCGATACACGCAGCAGTTTGGGCCGAAGCGGTAGACATGCGCAGAAATGGCGCTCTTCTGGAAGCGGTTTGTGCCATTCGTTGCCCGGTTGTCGCAATCCATGGCGATTACGATCCAAGGCCGTCAGAGGGGGTGCAGATACCACTGCGAGCGGCGCTCCCATCAGCAGATTTCGTGCAACTCGAACGGTGCGGGCATAAACCGTGGCAAGAAACCTTTGCCAAGGCCGATTTTTATCGTGCGTTAGAGGCTGCAATCGTCTGAACGACAGGAACAGCGGGTCGACGCACAATGGAAATTTGCCCGCACTTGGGATCTTCGGGCAGAATGCGGCGGGTGCACCATTGCGCATACCTGTTCCCATCACGCGGTGCGTCGCGACCTATCGGCGTTGCGAGCGGTGCCCAAACCCGGCCAAGGCCTTGGGTCATTTGCTCTATTGCCGCAACCGGGGACCGGGGCTAGGCTTGCCGGCATCAAGCGTTTTTCACAGGGAAAGACACCGGATGAAATATACCGAAGAGCATGAGTGGCTGCTGGCCGAGGATGACCTTATCGTGGTTGGGATCACCGCCCATGCCGCCGAGCAGTTGGGGGATGTGGTGTTCGTGGAATTGCCCGAACCCGGCACCGAGGTCAGCAAGGATGACGAGATCGTGGTGATCGAATCGGTCAAGGCGGCCTCGGATATCCTGGCGCCGCTGGATGGCGAGATCGTCGAAGTGAACGAAGCGCTGATCGACAATCCCGGCATGGTCAACGAAGACCCGATGGGCGAGGCCTGGTTCTTCAAGATGCGCCCGTCCGACCTGTCGCCGATGGACGACTATATGGACGAGGCGGCCTATACCGATTTCATCAGCTGATTTGTCGCGCGTGCGTGCGGCAGGCGGCCGTTTTCCGCGCCGGAAAACGGCCCGGAAAACCCTGTTTTCCGGCACCCCCTCACGGATGGCGCTATTGGCCCGGCCACATTCGGGCCGGTGACGTTTCGTCACGCGGCTGGACATTCGCGCGCGCACCGCGCCATCCTCTTTCCAGACATTCCCCCGATCATCCGGGGGCAGGGAGGCAAGGCCATGAACATGACGTTCGCGATGCGCGACGAGAACCGCAAGCTTCTGGATCGCGTCGCGGCGATGATCCGGGACGAGATCATGCCGCTGGAGGAGGAATACCATGCCGAGATCGCCAAGGGCGATCGCTGGCAGTATACCGCCCGCCAGACCGAGATCCTCGAATGGCTCAAGGCCAAGGCCAAGGCCGCCGGCCTGTGGAACTTCTGGCTGACCGACAGTGACCGCGGGTTCGGCCTGACCACCGTCGAATACGCCTATTTCGCCGAAGAGATGGGCAAGACCCCGCTGGCGGCCGAGGTGTTCAACTGTTCCGCCCCCGACACCGGCAATATGGAAGTCTTCGAGCGCTATGGCAGCGAGAGGATGAAGCGGGACTGGCTGGCGCCGCTGCTGGATGGCCAGATCCGCTCGGCCTATCTGATGACCGAACCGGATGTGGCCAGTTCGGATGCCACCAATATCTCGATGTCCTGTGTCCGTGATGGCGACGACTATGTGCTGAACGGCGAGAAATACTGGGCCTCGGGTGCCGGTGATCCGCGCTGCAAGGTCTATATCGTGATGGTGAAAACAGGGGGCGAGGACGCACCCAAGCACCAGCGCCATTCGATGATCGTGGTGCCTGCCGGGGCCGAAGGCATCGAGATCCTGCGTCCGATGCTGGTGTTTGGTCACGACGACGCGCCGCATGGCCACATGCATATCCGCTTCACCAATGTGCGGGTTCCGGCCGAGAACATTCTGGTGGGCGAGGGGCGCGGCTTTGAGATCGCGCAAGGCCGGCTTGGACCCGGCCGCATCCACCATTGCATGCGTTCGATCGGTCAGGCCGAGATCGCGCTGGAACGCATGTGCAAGCGCGCGCTCGACAAGGAGGCGTTCGGCAAGAAACTCGCGCATCTGGGTGCCAATTACGACATCATCGCCGAATGCCGGATGGAGATCGAGATGGCGCGCCTGCTGTGCCTCAAGGCCGCCTGGATGATGGATCAGGGCGACGCCCGGGCCGCCGCGCCCTGGATCAGCCAGATCAAGGTGGTGGCGCCGCGCGTCTCGCTCAAGGTGATCGACGAGGCGATGCAGATGCATGGCGGTCAGGGGATCAGCCAGGACACGCCACTGGCCGCCGCCTGGACCGGTCAGCGCACCCTGCGCTTTGCCGATGGTCCCGACGCGGTGCACCGCCGCCAGATCGCCCGGACCGAGCTGAAGAAATACACCCAGGAAAAGGTCTGACTTCCGTGACGGCCCCGGTCTATTTCACAGAAACCGAACCGGGGCTGTTTGTCGGCAACGATCCGGCGCGCGGGCCGTGGTCGCCCGATCACTGCCATGCCGGGCCGGTCACCGGCCTGGTGGCGCGCGCGGCCGAGGCGGTCGCCGGGCCGGAGAAGATGCTGACCCGGCTGACGCTTGACGTGCTGAAACCGGTGCCTCTGGCAGGTATCCGGATCACCACCGAGATCGCCCGCAACAGCCGCACCCTGACCACGACCCGGCTGGCGTTGCATGACACGACGGGCACGCTGTGCCTCACCGGCACTTCGATGCACCTGGTGCGCAAGGAGCTGGGAGAGGTGCCCACCGCAACGGTGCCCGCTCCTGATTTTGCCCGCGCCCGTCCGGGCCCGGCCCTGCTGGTGGGCAAGCTGCATGACCAGCCCGCCTTTGGCCAGTATATCGAGATGGCCTATCCCGAGGGCGAGGATCTGGGGCCGGGGCCGAAAACCGTCTGGATGAAGGCGCCCCACCTTCTGGCGGGCGAGGTGCCTTCGCCGATTCAGGCGATCTGCCCGCTGGCCGATTGCGGCAACGGCATTTCCTGGAACGAGCCTCCGGTTCGGTTTGGCTTCATGAACACCGACCTGACCCTGCAAATTCACCGCGAACCGCAGGGCGACTGGTTCGCGGCCTCGGCGGTCTCGCATTGGCAGCCCAACGGTATCGGCATGTCGCAGGCGATCCTCTATGACACGCTCGGGCCGGTGGGCATGGCGCTTCAGACGCTTGTTCTGCATCCGATGGCGAAATAGCGCCGAGTTACAGAAAGATTCTGCGGCTGCGCTTCTCTTCTCCGTCCGGACCAGGCTCGACGATCAGCAAATCCGCTCCGTTCAGCTTTGCCATCGCAAGCGAGTGATAGACGATCAGGGCGCGGCGCACGACATCGGTCGGGGTTTCCGCTGGTGTTTCATTTTGAATTTCAGAAATCATCTCGCCCAGTTTCCCACTGAGTCGAACAGTCACCCGACCGCTGGATTTTTCTTCCGACATCTTGTCGCCTCCCCATCTGCGCCAGTGCCTGACTTGCGTTCATACGCATGAAGGCAAAGTGATTCTGATGGCGCAGTGTGTCGCCAGAGCACTTCTCGTCTGACATTGGTGTGTTTTGGCAGAAATTTTGGACCTGTTCAACACTAAATTTACCTAGCGTCATATGGACGGACAGATGCGCAAGATTTTATGCTATTTTAGCGCTAACATCGTGAAATTTAACATGTTTTCGAAATGCTCATTTAGGAAATCGTTTGCTCATCCGGCGGATTCGGGCCCGTCGGCCGATAGCGATCCAGGCCGAGGGGGGAAGCTGTTCATTTGTGTACAGTGAAATCCATGCTACGGTGAAGGAGTTCCTAAATGTCGGAACGATGTGAAATCTAGCAACTTTGTTATCAAGGAGAAACCGATGACCGTCTTTTCAACACTTCGAAATCCAGGGAGCTTCAACTGGAATATCAGTGGTATATTTCATTTTCTTGAAATCACCTTGGACTCTGCTTTCCGAGCCCGGCTGATTGCCAAATCTGACGATTGTCGCGTAGCCGGTCTGCCAATCCCCACCCGTTTCGCTTCCCTCGCACCGGCCTTTGCCGGAAATACCGAAGCCCATGTGACACGAAAGGAGAAGAACCGTGACAGGTCGCCAGAAAGGAAAGGAAACTGTACCTCGTAAACCCGACCCGCTGTTCGATCAGCTGGGGCCGGATGTAAAGTCCTCTTTGGAACGCAACACCTTTGCCGGATCATTCAGTCCAGAACTGAAACGCGCCATCCGACGTTTCGTATTCGAAGTTGCCATCATCCTGGTCGCCACACTGATCATCTTCGCGGCAACCAAGGCATATGCCCACTACATTTCCGACGATTTCGGCGGGTCAAAATTCCCGGCCAATATCGAACAGATGGACAAGCATGCGCCACCCACAAGTTGCCGGAAACCACAATACTGGAGATGGAACAGTGAGTCCTTCAAAATCTGAGACCGAGAGCGATGGCTCTCAAACTTGACCCGCCCGATCTGATCGCGGCGGGTTTTTCTTTGGTGGCGATGGCGAAATAGCGCCGCAGCCGCGCCTGCCCGGATTGTCAGCCCTGCACCCGCGCCCTATCGTCTGGCCATGCGTCGGATTGCCCTTGCCCTCTCTTTGTTGTTCCCTGCGCCGCTGACGGCGCATCCGCATGTGTTCATCGACACCGGATTCGAGCTGATCTTTGCCCCTGATGGGGCGTTGACTCAAGTGCGGGTCACCTGGGCCTATGACGATTTCTATTCGTTGGTCATCCTCGAGGAACTGGGAATGGACCCCGATGGCGATGGCAGCCTGACACCCGAGGAACAGGCGCAATTGGCGGGGTTCGATGCGCAATGGATCGACGGCTATAACGGCGATCTCGACCTGCGGTTGGGCGATCAGCCACTGGCGCTGTCCGGCCCGCTGGAGCCCACCGCCACCACCGAGGCTGGACGGATCGTGTCGACCCATCTGCGCGCGGTTACTGGTGGCGGGGTGGGGGCGGGCGCGCCCCTGTCGCTGCGCCCTTATGACGAGAGCTATTACACCGCTTACGAGGTTGCGCGCCCGGTCACGATGAGCGGCCGCGACGATTGCCTGCTGGAGCGGTTCGAGCCCGATATCGACGGGCAGTTGGCGGAAATGCAGCAGATGCTGCTGCGCATCGACGCCGATGCCGATCTGGAGGAGATGGATATCCCCCTGATCGGCGCTGAATTTGCCACCGAGATCCGCGTCACATGTCCCGGCTCGTGATCGTTCCGGTTGCGCTTGTGCTGGCCCTCTTGGGCTGGTTCTGGCTCAGCGGCGGTTTCGACCAGCTGACGCTGTGGGCGGCGGGCGAGCAACGGGATTTTCAGAACCGGATCGCCCAGGCGCTGCGCGGATTGCGCAGCGGGCAGGGTGAGGCGCTGATGCTGCTGTTGTCGGTCTGTTTCGCCTATGGCTTCTTTCACGCGGTCGGGCCTGGCCACGGCAAGGTACTGATCGGCGGCTATGGGCTGGGTCGGCGGGTGCCGGTTCTGCGGCTTGCGGCGATTGGGCTGGCGGCGAGCCTGGGCCAGGCGGTTACTGCGATCGCGCTGGTTTATACCGGGGTAATGGTGCTGGATCTGGGGCGTCAGCATCTGGTCGGCGTGACCGAGCGGATCATGGCGCCCGCCAGCTATGCCGCCATCGGGTTGATCGGCTGCTGGCTGGTCTGGCGCGGGGCCCGGCGGCTGCTGGCCACCCAGAAACCCACGCACCACCATCACCATCATGACGGCGAGACCTGTTCTCATTGCGGCCACAAGCACGGCCCCAGCCTGAGCGAGGTCGAGCAGATCGGCACCCTGCGCGAGGCGCTGGCGCTGATTGCGAGCATCGCGATCCGGCCCTGCACCGGGGCGCTGTTCGTGCTGATCCTGACCTGGCAGATGGGCATCGCTTTGGCCGGAATCGCCGGAACACTAGCCATGGCGCTGGGCACCGCCAGTGTGACCGTCGGGGTCGGGCTGGCCTCGGCCGGGCTGCGCGGCGGGGTGCTGGGCGCGGCCTCGGCCTGGCGCTTTGCCGGCGTCGCCCTGCCGATGGTCGAGCTTGCCGCCGGTCTGCTCGTTGCGACCCTTGCCGGCGGGCTGTTCCTGAGTGCGATCTAGGCGCGCCGGGTGATGAAGTTGCGGACCAGATCGACCATCACCGGGGCCAGTTTCGGGGTGATGATATGGCCCATGCCCTCGATGGCGTGAAACTCGGATGCGGGGATATGGGCGGCGATCTCTTCGCCCATTTCCAGTGGCACCAGCGTGTCCTGCCTGCCGTGGATCACCAGACAGGGCAGGTCGAGCTGGCGCAGGCCGGGGCGCCGGTCGGGCGCGTGCAGGATCGCCAGCACCTGCCGGTTCTTTCCCGCCGCATCGACACCGCGGGCCCAGGCGCGCTCGGCCATCGCGCGGATATCGGCCTCGGGCATCGGATAGCCGGGGCTGCCCCACAGCCCGTGTTCGGCGATCTGCGCCTCCAGATACTCTGGCTGGCTTGTGTCGCGCACCAGCAGATTCGCGGCCAGTGCCAGCAGCGCCTCGCGCCCTTCGCCCGCGCGCTCGGTAAAGGGGCGGCAGGCGGTCATCACGATGGTTGCCGACAGCACCCGGCCGGGGTGGTCGATGCAAAGCTGTTGCAGCACCGCGCCCCCCATCGAGATGCCAAAGAAATGCGCGCGTTCGATCCCCAGCGCATCCATCAGGCCGGTGATGTCATCCACCATATCCTCGATCCCATAGGGTTTGGGCAGGTCCGCGCCTGCCGCCAGCGCCGCCAGAATGTCGTCGGCACTGTCGGGCACGCCCGGCGCCGGGCAGCGCCGGGACAGTCCCACGTCGCGGTTGTCAAAGGCGATCGTCCGGAACCCGGCGGCGGCAAAACCGGCGCCCAGCTCCTTGGGCCAATGCACCAGCTGGCTGCCCTGGCCACGGATCAGGATCAGCGGCACCCCGTCCGCCGGCCCGCTCTGCTCGACTTCCAGGTAAATCCCGTTCGCTTCGACCCGCATCGATCCTGCCCCTGATGTTGACCGGGCAAATCTGCGCAAGCGGGCGGGGGATGTAAACCGGTTTGGCGCGCGGCGCTCGATCAGTGCAGATTTTCACATCACCGATGTTGACTCGGCTCTTTCCACCCCCTAGCTATGCGCCGTTAGCACTCGTCAGACCTGAGTGCTAATGCCTCTGTGAGAGAGCAGGGGGAGGGAAACAAACTTTGAGCCTCAAGGAGCTGCAAAGATGGCATTGAAACCGCTTCATGACCGCGTGCTGGTTCGCCGTACCGAAAGCGAAGAGAAAACCGCAGGCGGCCTGATCATCCCCGATAGCGCCAAGGAAAAGCCCAGCGAAGGCGTGGTTGTCGCCTGTGGCGAAGGCGCCCGCAAGGATAGCGGCGAGCTGATCGCGATGGCAGTCAAGTCCGGTGACCGGGTTCTGTTCGGCAAGTGGTCGGGCACCGAAGTCACCGTCGACGGCGAAGAACTGCTGATGATGAAGGAAAGCGACATCATGGGGATCATCGAGTAAGCCACGCGCTTCTCTGATCTCTGGTCGCATCATTCCAAACATATTTCTCAAGGAGAAAGAACATGGCTGCTAAGGACGTCAAGTTCAATACCGAAGCCCGCAACAAGATGCTCAAGGGCGTCAACATCCTGGCCGACGCGGTCAAGGTGACCCTGGGCCCCAAAGGCCGCAACGTGGTTCTGGACAAGAGCTTCGGCGCGCCCCGCATCACCAAGGACGGTGTGTCGGTCGCCAAGGAAATCGAACTGGAAGACAAGTTCGAGAACATGGGCGCGCAGATGGTGAAAGAAGTCGCCAGCCGCACCAATGACGAGGCCGGCGACGGCACCACCACCGCCACCGTGCTGGCCCAGGCCATCGTGCGCGAAGGCATGAAATCGGTTGCCGCCGGCATGAACCCGATGGATCTGAAGCGCGGCATCGACCTGGCCACCGCCAAGGTTGTCGAGGCCATTAAGGCAGCCTCGCGCCCCGTCAACGACAGCGCCGAAGTGGCGCAGGTCGGCACCATCTCGGCCAACGGCGAATCCGAAATCGGCCGCCAGATCGCCGAAGCCATGCAGAAGGTCGGCAACGAGGGTGTCATCACCGTCGAAGAGAACAAGGGCCTGGAAACCGAGACCGACGTGGTCGAGGGCATGCAGTTCGACCGTGGCTACCTGTCGCCCTATTTCGTCACCAACGCAGACAAGATGATCGCAGAACTCGAAGACTGCATGATCCTGCTGCACGAAAAGAAACTGTCCTCGCTGCAGCCGATGGTTCCGCTGCTCGAGCAGGTGATCCAGTCGCAAAAGCCGCTGCTGATCATCGCCGAGGATGTCGAAGGCGAAGCGCTGGCCACCCTCGTGGTGAACAAGCTGCGCGGCGGCCTGAAAATCGCAGCCGTCAAGGCACCGGGCTTCGGCGATCGCCGCAAGGCCATGCTGCAGGACATCGCCATCCTGACCGGCGGTCAGGTGATCAGCGAAGACCTGGGCATGAAGCTCGAGTCCGTCACCATGGACATGCTGGGCACCGCCAAGAAAATCTCGATCACCAAGGACGAGACCACCATCGTTGATGGCGCAGGCGAGAAGGCCGAGATCGAAGCACGTGTTGCCCAGATCCGCACCCAGATCGAAGAGACCACCAGCGACTACGACCGTGAAAAGCTGCAAGAGCGCGTGGCCAAGCTGGCCGGCGGTGTTGCCGTGATCCGCGTCGGTGGCATGACCGAAGTCGAAGTGAAAGAGCGCAAGGACCGCGTCGATGACGCCCTGAACGCCACCCGCGCAGCCGTGCAGGAAGGTGTTGTTGTGGGCGGCGGTGTCGCTCTGGTTCAGGCAGGCAAGGTTCTGGCCGACCTGGAAGGCGCAAATGCCGACCAGACCGCCGGTATCAACATCGTGCGCAAGGCCATCGAAGCGCCGCTGCGCCAGATCGCCGAGAACGCAGGCGTCGACGGCGCCGTGGTTGCCGGCAAGGTGCGCGAATCGGGCGATGCCTCGTTCGGCTTCAACGCGCAGACCGAAGAATATGGCGACATGTTCAAGTTCGGCGTGATCGACCCGGCCAAGGTTGTCCGCACCGCTCTGGAGGATGCGTCCTCGGTTGCCGGTCTGCTGATCACCACCGAAGCTATGGTTGCCGACAAGCCGCAGAAAGACGCCCCCGCAGGCGGCGGCATGCCCGACATGGGCGGCATGGGCGGCATGATGTAAAAGGCGATTTCGCCTGAACATCATCTGTAAAAGGTGCGTGTTCATAGGCCCTTGGGCCTATGTGATACCCACCCTTCGCAGTAGAATACCGGGGCCGCCCTTGGGCGGCCCCTTTGTTTTTCCACCCGCCGCAGCTGGCAGAGTCTCGCCGGTTTCGATTACGGGGAAAGAAAACGATTGGGTGACCGTGACCTTGCGGGCCATGCGGTGTATGCCGAACCCGCCGATCGGGGCGAATTGAACCGCCCTTAGTCTAGCGAAAGTTGATCTTTGCATGAAACCATTCCCGCCCGCCGTATTTCCCGATCTGGTCGACGCCTTGCTGCGCGCGGCCTTCGATACCGGGGCCGAGGCGGATCTGGTGCGCGAATTGCGCGCCGACCGGGATATCGCCACCGAGGTCACCTTTCAGGAACATGGCGAGTTGCTGGGTTATGCGGCGCTGTCCTGGATGCGCTCGCCCGATGGCTGGCTGTGTTTGGCCCCGCTGGCGGTGGCGCCCGGGGCGCAGGGGCGGGGCATCGGTTCGAAAGTGCTGCAACTGACCCTGAAATGGGCGGCCGAGCGCGATCTGATGATCGTGGTACTGGGCGATCCCGCCTATTACGAGCCGCGCGGCTTCTCGCAGGCCCGCGCGGCCGAGCTGCGCGCGCCCTATCCCAACGAACACCTGATGCTGGCCGGGCGCGGCAGTGAGGCACCCAAGGCACGGCTGGTCTATCCGCTGGCGCTGGAGCCGCGCTGACGCGGAAGTGTCTGTTGCGGCGCCCCGCGATCCTGTAGGCCGGGTTTATGCGCCTGTTTCTGCTCACTGCCCTGACCATGACCGCCTTTGCCGCCAACTCGGTCCTGAACCGGCTGGCGGTCGCCCAGGGTTGGGCCGATCCGGGTGGCTTTGCCATTCTTCGGGTGCTGGCCGGTGCTGCCATGCTGACGGTGCTGGTTCTGGCGCAGGGCCAGCGGCTGCCGCTCTGGCGGCGACGCCGGCTGTTGGGGGCGGGATCGCTCACCCTCTACATGGTCGGGTTCTCGCTGGCCTATCTGACGTTGGATGCCGGGCTGGGCGCGCTTATCCTGTTCGGTGTGGTGCAGATCGCCATGTTCGGCTGGAGCGCCGCAACCGGCGCACCGCCGACGATGCGGCAGATGGCCGGTGCGGCGATCGCCTTTGGCGGGCTGGTCTGGGTGCTCTGGCCCGCGGGCGCCTTTCGTGTCGATGCGGGCGGGGCGGGGTTGATGGCGCTCGCCGGGATCGGCTGGGCCGCCTATACGCTGGCGGGGCGGCGCGAGGCGGATGCGCTGGCCGCGACGGGGGCCAATTTCGCGCTGGCGCTACCGTTGACCGCCGCTGCGATCCTGCCGGTCACGGGAGTGCCCGCGATGTCGGGCGCGGGCCTGCTGCTGGCAACGGTGTCGGGGGCGGTCACCTCGGGGCTGGGCTACGCACTGTGGTACCGGTTGGTGCCCGCCTTGGGACCGGTCCGGGCGGCGACGGTACAGCTCAGCGCGCCGGTTATCGCGGTCCTGGGGGGCGTGTTGCTGCTGGGTGAGACGGCCCCGCTGCGCCTGCTTCTTGGCGGTGCGGTGCTGCTGGGTGGGATCGCGCTGTCGATCCGGCGCGCGCCTGACGCTTGAACCTTTCGCTGCGCCGCAAATCGCAGTATGCCGCGCGCATGCGTTGTCTGCCGATCCTCCTTCTCTGCCTGCTGCCCGGCACTCTCTGGGCCGATTGCGTCGTGCTGCTGCATGGGCTGGCCCGGACCGAAGCGTCGCTGTCGGTGATGGACCAGGTGTTCGAGGCGCGCGGGCTGCGGGTGGTGCGCCCGGGCTATCCCTCGACCGACATGTCGATCCCGGACCTGGCGCGCGAGACCCTGCCGCCCGCGGTCGCCGCCTGCGGCGACGAGACGGTGCATCTGGTCGCCCATTCCATGGGGGGGATCCTGATCCGCTACTGGCTGCTCAGCAACCGGCCCGCAAAGCTGGGCCGGGTGGTGCTGCTGGGCCCGCCCAATCAGGGCAGCGAACTGGTTGACGAGCTGGGCGCCTGGGAGGTGTTCGGCCGCCTGAACGGCCCGGCCGGGCTGGCGCTGGGCACCGGTCCCGACAGCGTGCCGCGCGGCCTGCCGCCGGTGGATTACCCGGTGGGCGTGATCGCGGGCGATCAGTCGCTGAACCCGATCTTCTCGTCGATCATCCCCGGCCCGGACGATGGCAAGGTCTCGGTCGCCTCGACCCGGGTGGCGGGCATGGCTGACCATATGGTGCTGCCGGTCACCCATACCTTCATGATGAACAACCCGCGCGTCATCGCGCAGACCCTGCATTTCATCGAGACCGGTCATTTCGATGCCGATCTGTCATGGCTCGATGCGGTGTTCGAGACGATCGACCGCGTCTGCCTGCGCAGCGAATGCTGGGAAGGCCCGGGGGGGAGAGAGAGATGAACGGCGTTGAGCTGACCCTGACCGGGGCCGAGGTGCTGTTGCCCGGTGGCCCGGCCCGCCGTGATCTGTGCCTGTCGGGTGGGCAGGTGGTTGACGCGCCCGCCGGGCGCCAGGTCGACCTGAGCGGGTATCTGGTGCTGCCCGGCATTGTCGATCTGCATGGCGACGGGTTCGAACGGCATATGGCCCCACGCCGGGGCGCGATGAAGGAGATGGGCGAAGGCGTGGTTGCCGCCGAGGCGGAACTGGCCGCAAATGGCATCACCACCGCCGTCCTCGCCCAGTTCTGGAGTTGGGAGGGCGGGCTGCGCGGCCCCGATTTCGCCGCCGGCGTGTTCCAGGCGATCCGGCAGGTGCAGGGCAGTCTGGTCACCGACCTCATCCCGCAGCTGCGCTTTGAAACCCATCTGCTCGAAGATTACGCAGCCCTGCCTGACAGGTTGGCCGAATGGCAGGTCCCCTATGTCGTGTTCAACGACCACCTGCCCCATGACCGGCTGGCCGAGGGGCGCAAACCGCCCCGGCTGGCGGGGCAGGCGCTGAAGGCTGGCCGCAGCCCCGAAGCACATCTGGCGCTGTTGCAGGCACTGCATGCCAATGGCCCGCAGGTGCCAGCGGCACTGGACAAGCTCTGTGCCGAACTTCACCGGCGCGGAGTGCGCATGGGCAGTCATGACGACCACAGCGCCGAAGATTGCGCCACCGGGCAGGGGCGCGGGCTGACGATATCTGAATTCCCCGAAACGCTCGAAGCGGCCGAGGCGACGCGGGCCAGCGGCGGCCATGTCATTCTCGGCTCGCCCAACGTGGTGCGCGGTGGGTCGCACAAGGGCAATGTCAGCGCGCTCGACCTGATCACCATGGGCCTGTGTGACGCGCTTGCCTCGGACTACCACTATCCCAGCCCCCGCCGGGCGGCGCTGATGCTGGTGCGTACGGGTCTTCTCGACCTCGCCGCCGCCTGGGCGCTTGTCAGCAGCGGTCCGGCGCGGGTTCTTGGGCTGGACGACCGGGGAGAGCTTGCGCCCGGCAAGCGCGCCGATCTGGTGATCCTCGATGCACAGAGCCACCGGGTCGCCGCGACGTTTGCGGCTGGCCGGGTCAGTTATATGTCGGGCGATGTGGCGACACGCTTTCTGGCCTGAGCCCTTTCACTTTGCCCCAAAATACTCCCGCCGGAGGCATCGCGCGCAGCGCGATAGGGGCTGCGCCCCGCCTCAGGCCCAACGGGCCGTCGGCGGGGCGCGCGAAATCCGTGCCGGATTTCGCCGCCTGCCTCAACCGTTCCGCTTCATCCGGTTGACATGGCCCATCTTGCGGCCGGGCTTGGCCTCGGCCTTGCCATAGAGATGCAGTGCCAGATCACGCTCGCGCGCCAGCTCGGGTATCCGGTCCATGTCGGCGCCGATCAGGTTCTCCATCACCACATCGGTATGCCGCTGCCCGTCGCCCAGCGGCCATCCCGCCACCGCGCGGATATGCTGTTCGAACTGGTCCACGGCGCAGCCGTTCTGGGTCCAGTGTCCCGAGTTATGCACCCGGGGCGCGATCTCGTTCACGATCAGCCCGGCAGGGGTCACGAACAGCTCGACCCCCATCACACCCACATAGTCGAGCGCGTTCAGGATCCGCGCCGCCAGCAGCACCGCGTCGGTGCGCTGCGCCGCGCTCAGCCGCGCGGGCACGGTGGTGGTGTGCAGGATACCGTCGCGATGCACGTTCTCGCCGGGATCGAAACAGGCGACCTGCCCGTCGAGCCCGCGCGCGGCGATGACCGAGACCTCGTGGCTGAACTGAACGAACCCTTCCAGGATCGCGGGCGCGCCGGCCATGTCGGCCAGCGCCGCCGCGGCATCCCCGGGCGCTTTCAGCCGCGCCTGTCCCTTGCCGTCATAGCCAAAGCGCCGGGTCTTGAGGATCGCGGGCGTGCCGATCTCAGCAATCGCGGCCTCGAGGCTCTCCAGATCGGTCACATCGGCAAAGGGCGCCGTCATCAGGCCCAGATCGCGCAGAAAGCTTTTCTCGGTCAGCCGGTCCTGGCTCACCCGCAGCGCCTCGCGCTCGGGGCGGATGGGGCGGTGCGCCTCAAGGATGTCCAGCGCCTCGGTCGGGATATTCTCAAACTCATAGGTGATCACGTCGACCGAGGCGGCGAACTGTGCCAGCGCTTCGGCGTCGTCATAGCCTGCGGTGGTGACCCGGTCGGCCACCTGACCGGCGGGCGGGTTGGCGCCCGGTTCATAGATATGGGTGACAAAGCCCAGCCGCGCGGCGGCAACCGAGAGCATCCGGCCCAACTGGCCGCCACCCAGAATACCGATCCGGGCGCCCGGTTTCAGAGCCTCACTCATCGACCGGCTCCTCGGGGATCGAGGCAGAAAGCGCCGCGCGCCAGGCGTCCAGCCGTTCGGCCAGGCCTGCGTCCTGCAGGGCGAGGATGCCGGCCGCCATCAGCCCCGCATTGGCGGCACCCGCCGCGCCGATCGCCATGGTCGCAACCGGATAGCCCTTGGGCATCTGCACGATGGAGTAAAGCGAATCGACCCCCGACAGCGCCCGGGTCTGCACCGGCACGCCAATGACCGGCACCCGCGTCTTGGACGCCATCATGCCCGGCAGATGCGCGGCCCCGCCGGCCCCGGCGATGATCACCTGCAAGCCGCGCCCCACGGCGGCGCGGCCATAGTCCCACAGCCGGTCCGGGGTGCGATGCGCCGAGACGATCCGCGCCTCGTAAGCCACGCCCAGCTCATCCAGAATTTCCGCTGCACCCTTCATGGTCGGCCAGTCCGACTGGCTGCCCATGATGATCCCTACCTTGACCCCGGCCATGTGCCCCGCCCTCTGTGGAAAGAGCGCGCACTATAGCCAAAACCGGCCAACTGGCAATGCGGTATGGCGGCGTGCCGGGACAGGCCGGATCAGGCGATGATATCGGGAGTCAGACGGTCCTCGAGCATCGCGATGATATCCTTGAGGCGCAGCTTCTGCTTCTTCAGACGCTTCACCGTCAGCTGATCGGCGGTGCCCTTTTCCTCCAGCGCGGCGATGGCCTCGTCCAGGTCACGGTGCTGGCGCCGGAACACTTCCAGCTCGACCCGCAGAACCTCATCAGTTTTCATCGACATATCGCTGGGTGCGTTCATTCGGGCGACTCGCAGGTCTGTTTCCAAGGTGCTGCAAAGAATACGCTTTTACGCTGATTTCGACCAGACCTTGTGGTGTGTCCGATTTCTTCCCATATTCTCTATCAAGCGGTTGCCGGTTTCGGGGCCGCGCGTGAACGTCGCTTTGACCATAAGGACGAGAGAAACGTGTCGAAACTTACTCTGGGCTCTTACCCGCATATGCTGGGCTTCGAGCAGCTGGAACGGCTGCTGGAGCGTTCGGCCAAATCCGGGAACGAGGGCTATCCTCCCTATAATATCGAGCAGACCTCCGAGACCTCGTATCGGATCACCCTGGCGGTGGCCGGTTTCGCCGAGGCGGATCTGTCGATCACGGTCGAGGATCGTCAGCTGGTGATCCGTGGCCGTCAGAGCGACGACAGCGAGGGGCGGGTGTTCCTGCACCGGGGCATCGCCGCGCGCCAGTTCCAGCGCATGTTCGTGCTGGCCGAAGGGGTCGAGGTGGGCGAGGCCGTGATGGAAAACGGTCTGTTGCATGTCGATCTCAGCCGCGCGGTGCCGCAATCGGTGGTTCAGACGATCAACATCAGGAAAGGGTAAGCGATGCATACTCCGTTCGATTTCAAGGATGACGGCGACCGGATCGTCTATGTCAAGACGGTCGATGTTGCCGATCTGCCCGACGAGGTCCGCCAACAGGCGGGCGGGCGTGATCACCTTTATGCGGTGCATAACGCCGCTGGCGAGCAGCTGGCGCTGGTGGCCGACAGGCGGATGGCCTTCGTTCTGGCGCGCCAGAACGATCTGTCGCCCGTCGCGGTGCATTGATCCGCGCCCGCAACGGGGCCGGATTTCCCGCGTGACATTTGCGGCGGAACCGCCGAAACATGCGGTTCTGCGGGCAGATGGCGAAAGGGTCGCGGATGAACTGGTACGACTTTGACTGGGTGGATGCGTTCACCGACCGCCCCTTTGGCGGCAATGGCTGTGCCGTGGTGCATGGTGGCGCGGGTCTGCCAGCCGAGACCTGCATGGCCTATGTTCGGGAAACCTCGCTGGTCGAATGCACCTTTACCGGCCCCTCGGATGTGGCCGATCTGAAGGTGCGCTATTTCCTCGCCAGTCGCGAGATCCCCTTTGCCGGGCATCCCACCATCGCAACCGTCGCCGCGCTCAGCGCGCGCGGCTTCATCGACAAGACCGATCTGGTGCTGGAAACCGGCGCCGGACTGGTGCCGATCCGCATCTTTGGGGACGAGATCGAGATGACCCAGGTGGCGCCGCAATTCGGCGCGCTGGTGCCTGCCGAGCAGGTGGCCCGGGTCATCGGCCTGCCGACCGAGGCCATCGTGTCGCCGCCGCAGATGGTGTCGACCGGGCTGCCCTTTTGCATCACGGTGCTGCGTGACCGCGCCGCGCTTCAGGCCGCGCGGCTGGATGTTGCCGCCCTGACCGCGATGGCGGCGGGGCTTGGCTATGACGGGTCGGATATGCTGGAACCGTTTCTGGTCACGCTCGAGGGCGCGACCGAGGCGGGCGATACCTTTGCCCGGCTGCTGCTGGCGCCGCCCAGCCCGCCCGAGGATCCGTTCACCGGATCGGCAACGGGCGCCATGGCCGCCTATCTGTGGCATCACGGGCTGATGGCAAAAGACACGTTCATCGCCGAGCAGGGGCACGGCATGGGCCGCCCCGGTCAGGCGCGCGTCACCCGCCTGGGGCCGCCCGATGCGATGACCGGGATCAAGGTCGCCGGGCAGGGCACCATCGTGATGCGCGGCCAGGTCCGGCTGCCGGGATAAACGCGCATGTCCGATCCCGCCATCGCTGTCCTGCCCTATGGCATGAAGCTGGGTCCGGCGCTGTCCGGCCTGCCGCTTGACCAGGTGAACTGGCCGCTGGGATGCCCCGAGCGGCTGGTGGGCAAGACCCTGGGTGATCTGGGGGCGGGGGATCACCTGCTGGTCTATCCCCGCACCGGAACCCATTTCCAGCTGAGCCGGGGCACCCGCGCTCGTATCTCGCTGATCATGGCCGAACCGGCGGTGATCCATGCCAAGCACTATGCGCTTTTGCGCGTCACCTGGCGGCGGTTTCACCGGGTCCTGACCTTCAATCAGGCGGCGGTGGACCGGTTGCCCAATGCGCGGCTGTTGCTCTTTGGGTCGACCTGGGTGCCCGAGTGGCAAAGCCTGACACCCGAGAAGGTGGCGCAATGTTCGCTCATCGCCTCGGCCAAGCGGGACAGCACGGGCCACAAGCTGCGCCATGCGGTGGTGGATTGGGTGCGCGCCAGCGATCAGGACGTGGCGGTGCTGGGGCGGGGCTATCAGCCCTTTGACAGCAAGGCCGACGGGCTGGCGCCCTATCGCTATTCGGTGGTGATAGAGAATGTGCAGGAGCGGAACTATTTCTCGGAGAAACTGCTGGACGCGGTGTTCTGCGAAACGGTGCCGATCTATTGGGGCTGTCCCAACATCGCCGATTTCGTGGACACCACCGCGATGATCCTGTGCACGCGCGAAGAGGACATCCGACGCGCGGTCGCCGAGATGAGCGCCGAGGATTACGCCGCCCGGCTGCCCGCCCTGCGCGCGCTCAAGCAACAGCTTGCCCCCTATGCCGCGCATGAGGCACGGGCAGCCCGGATGATCCTGGACGAGCTCTGACGCTGGTGCGCGTCGATTTGTTCTTGGCCTGCCTGTCAATCCCCGACTAAACTTTTGGTTGAATCCAATCTGTTGCAAGGGGGCTTGATGCACAAGGGAATGAGGATTTTGGCGGTTCTGGCGGTTTCTCTGCTGCCGGGCTTTCCACAGGCGGCCGAGCAGTGGGAGAAGGACCAGATCGCCTGCGTCCAGAACCAGCTGGCGACATTGGGCATTTCAGGGGTCTCTCCCACGGGCAAGATCAATGGAGCGACCAAGGCAGGGACCGAGGCCATTCGCGGCCAATACCCCTCGGCCGCGGGTCTGGCGCTGTTGCCCAAGTTGTCGGGCGTCAGCGCGGTCGGCTGGTGCCGCGAGATTGCGGCGCTGCAACCGGCGCTGCGGCGGTTCATGCCCTCGGCCCAGCCGCCTCTGGTCACCGGCGAGGGCGGGCAGGGCAGCATGCAGACCCGTCTGCTGGCCACGGCCTTTCGCGATGTCGAACAGTTTTTCCAGAGCCAATACGGCATCCGCCCGGCCTCGCGGGTTGACGTGGCCGGGGCCGCTTCGGGCGAGGTGCTGACCCAGCTGGCGGTCAATCTGCAACGCCAGCGCGGGCGCTCGATCGCCCGGATGAAGGATCACGTGACCGACAATTGCGACAGCCCCAGCCTGAGATATGGCGGGCAGGCCTATCGCAACCAGCTGCTGCTTTGCTGGCCGGTGGCCAAGCAATATGACAAGGGCTGGTACAGCAAGGTCTATCCCGTGGTCTCGTCGATCATGGCGCATGAATACATGCATCACGTGCAGCGCGAACTGGCCAATGACAAGGTCAGCACCGGCGCAAACCGAAGTCAGGCCAAGCGCGGCCCGGCCTGGATGACCGAGGGCACCGCGGAACTGGTCGAGGCCCGCTGGCGCCGCGCCAAGCTGGGCAAGGGTAAATCCTTTGCCGAACTGCAAAAGGCGGCCCATGACCATCCAAAGACTTTGGGTGGCATGCATGGATGGGGGTCGGTCAAGGATGCGCACCAGTACCGGGTCGCGCATTTCGCCGCCCATCTGCTGGCCGAGCGTTATGGCGATCAGGCCATCATGAATTATTGGCGCTATATCGGGCAGGGACAATCCTGGGACGGCGCGTTCCGGGCGGCCTTTGGCGAGTCGCTGAGCGCCTTCAGCAGCCGGTTCGAAACCCTGCGCCACAACACGGCCCAGGCCAAGGCCTATGCCGCCGGGCAATAGCGACCGGCAACCATGAAAAAGGCCCGGGAGGCGATCCCGGGCCTTCTTGTGTCTGGCTCTGGTGCCGGTCAGCCGGCGATCAGCCCCATGTTTTCCAGCTTCAGCAGCACCTGGTGGGCGCAGTTGTCGACCTCGACATTCTCGGTCTCGACGCGCAGTTCAGGGGCCTCGGGCACATCATAGGGGTCCGAGATGCCGGTGAATTCCTTGATTTTGCCCTCGCGGGCCAGCTTGTACAGGCCCTTGCGGTCGCGGCGCTCGCATTCCTCGATCGTGGTGGCGACATGCACCTCGACAAAGGCACCGAACTGTTCGATCTCTTCGCGCACCGCCCGGCGGGTGGTGGCATAGGGCGCGATCGGGGCACAGATGGCGATGCCGCCATTCTTGGTGATCTCGCTGGCGACATAGCCGATGCGGCGGATGTTGAGATCGCGGTGCTCTTTCGAGAAGCCCAGCTCGCTCGACAGGTTCTTACGCACGATATCGCCGTCCAGCAGGGTGACCGGGCGGCCGCCCATCTCCATCAGCTTGACCATCAGCGCGTTGGCGATGGTCGATTTGCCCGAGCCCGAGAAGCCGGTGAAGAACACGGTAAAGCCCTGCTTCGAGCGCGGCGGCGAGGTGCGGCGCAGTTCCTTGACCACTTCGGGGAAGGAGAACCATTCGGGGATCTCCAGCCCTTCGCGCAGACGGCGGCGCAGTTCGGTGCCCGAGATATCCAGCACGGTATCGCCCTCGGGGACCTCGGAGACGGGGTAATACTGGGCCTTCTCCTGCACATAGACCATGTGCTTGAAGTCCACCATTTCCAGGCCGATCTCGTCCTGATGCTTCTTGAACAGCTCCTGCGCGTCATAGGGGCCATAGAAATCCTGACCCTGGCTGTTCTTGCCGGGGCCGGCATGATCGCGGCCGACGATGAAATGGGTGCAGCCGTGGTTCTTGCGAATCAGCCCGTGCCAGACCGCCTCGCGCGGGCCGGCCATGCGCATGGCCAGGTTCAGCAGGCTCATGGAGGTGGTGGCGGCGGGGTACTTGTCCAGCACCGCCTCGTAGCAGCGCACCCGGGTGAAGTGGTCGACATCGCCTGGTTTGGTCATGCCGACAACCGGATGGATCAGCAGGTTGGCCTGCGCCTCGCGCGCGGCGCGGAAGGTCAGCTCCTGATGCGCCCGGTGCAGCGGGTTGCGGGTCTGAAAGGCCACGATACGGCGCCAGCCGACCTTGCGGAAATAGGCGCGCAGCTCGTTGGGGGTGTCGCGGCGGGCGCGGAAATCGTAATGCACCGGCTGCTGGATGCCGGTCACCGGGCCGCCCAGATAAACCTTGCCTGCCACATTGTGCAGATAGTTGACCGCCGGATGTGCCTGATCGTCGGCACCGAACACCTTCTCGGCCTCGTGCGCCTTGTTGGGCACCCATTTGTCGGTCACGGTCATGGTGGCGAGGATCACGCCCTCCTGATCGCGCAGGGCGATGTCCTGGCCCAGTTCGATCGTGTCGGCAAAACCCTCTTTCACGTCCAGCGTGATCGGCATCGGCCAGAGCGTACCGTCGGCCAGTCGCATGTTGTCGACGACGTTGTTGTAATCGGCCTCGCTCAGGAAACCCTTGAGGGGCGAGAAGCCGCCGTTCATCAAGAGTTCGAGGTCGCAGATCTGGCGTGGAGACAGATCGTGGCTTTTCAGCTCGGCCGCCTCCATCTTCAGTTTCTGCGCCGAGTCGTAGGAGACATAGAGTTCCGGGATCGGAGCGAGGTTGCTCAGCATGGTCATGTCGATACTCTTGATCTGTAAGGTCACTGCGTTGAGGGGTCTGTGTTGGCGGTGCAATAGACCCGTGTGCCGCAGATTGTCTAGGACTGCGGCGCAACAAAGGACGAATTGTGCCATTCCGCGACAAATCGAAAGGTTTTTGCTGGTTTCTTGACGCCAGGGCGGAACTTTTCCGGATTTTTTGCCGGATTTCAGGGTTGGCTGGAACTTGGTTCGCCCCTGGTTTGGTCGAGCGATAGCTTTGCCGCAGTGGCGACGGGCAGGGCGGCGACCGGTTGTGGCACCCCGCGCAGCGCGAAACTGCCGAGTTCCAGCGCGCTCAGATCGGCACCCGCCGCGTGCAGCACGGCCTCGGAAATCAGCAGCTCGACCCCCAGCGCCTTGGTTTCGGCCTCGAGCCGGCTGGCGGCGTTGACCGTGTCGCCGATGATGGTGCGGGGGGCATGGCCCGCGGCCCCGATCTCGCCCAGCACCAGCGTGCCCAGATGCAGTCCCATGCCGATCCGTACCGGCGGTGTCCCCTCGGCGGCCAGCGTCCGGTTGAACACTTCGAGTGCCGCGCCGATGCTCCGCGCCGCCTCGATCCCGGCGCGGGCCGAGGTCTGGGCATCGCGCGCCTCGAACAGCGCCAGAAACCCGTCGCCCAGGTATTTGTCCACGGTGCCGCCGGCGCCGATGACCGAGGGCACGATCGCATCGAAAAAACGGTTGAGCAGAAACACCACGTCATAGGGCAGTTGCCCGGTGGTGCGGGCGGTAAAGCCGCGCATGTCCAGGAACAGAACCGCCAGTTGCCGTTCCTGCCCCTGGCTGGCATGGGCGCGACTGCGGCCGCCCTCGGGGCGGAATACGCGAAAGACCGTGGCCGGATCGGTGGGCCGGATCTGGCAGGCCAGCCGCGTATTGGGCGGTGCGCCCACCGCGCGCAGGCTGCGCAGCTCCACCTCCGAGGGGGGGTGCAGCAGGTCGGCCCCTGCTTCGATCACCACGCGGCAGGTGGTGCAGCGCCCCTTGCCGCCGCACAGGGCGGTATGGGGCACGCCGTGGCTGCGCGACATCTGAAGCAGGGTCAGGCCGCGCTCGGACACGATCTCGGGCCCGTCCACATACCGGATGCGCACCGCATTGCGCCGCCGCAGCAGCCTGCGGCCAAGGTGGATGGCCGCGGTCAGCGCCAGCAGCCCCCAGAAAACCGCAAGGCCCAGGTCCTTGACCTGAAACAGCGCACCGAACGTCGCTGCATCGGGCCAGTTGAACGCCTCCATATAGCCCGGTCTCTGCGCATCGTTCGTGAAGATCGCGAACATCCGCCGCCCCTCGGTCAGCAGCCCGGCCAGCGCGAAGGCGGGCACCAGCACCGCCAGTCCGATCATCCAGGGCACCCAGGCGCGCCACCAGCTGGTCAGCCGCAGCCAGAAATGCAGGCCGATACAGCCATGGATCCAGACCACCAGAAGCAGTCCGCTTTGCTGCCAGATCGAGATATTGGGCCACATCAGGATGATGAGATAACTCATCTCGTCATTGACGCCATAAACCTCGTGCGCATAGCGGGTGTGGGTCAGATGCGCGATCAGTTGCAGTGGGATCAGCAGGCCCAGCACGACCTGCACCGCCTCGCTTGCGCGCATGCGCAGGCGCCGCCGCCGTGCCAGCCCGCTCAGCGCCAGCCCGGCATGGATCAGCAGCGCCCCATAGAGAAGGATCGAGCCCACAAGGCTGCGGGTGATCACCTGGCGGGCATCCTGAAATGCCTCCATCCAGGCGGGGCTGATCAGGCCCAGCCCGATATTGACGAAATGAAAGAAGGCATAGGCAAACAGGATCAGCCCGCTTGCGATCCTGAGACGTGTCGCCAGACTGCCCCGCCAGAGTGCGCTTGTGCCCATGCCGCCCGTCTCTTGTGCTCTCACGGTCAAGTGTGTGGGGCCGGGGCCGGGCGGTCAAGTCATGTGGTGGTGATGTCGGTGCCGGGCCAGGGCAGGGGGGCCGTGCCGCCGGCCCGGACCGGGCCCGGGTCGAACAGCACGATATGGCTCAATTCGGGGCGCGAGCGCGAGGAATAGAGCAGCCCTTGCGCCCCCTCGGCCCGGGCCGTGTCGGAATAGGGCCAGCTGGGTGCGGCGGCGCCGGTGGCGCGAATATCCTGCCAGATCTGCGAAACCTCGGGGCGACCGCGCAGATCGGCCAGCCAGGCCCGCGTCACCTCAAGCGGCACGATCACACGGGGTGGGTCCTGCGGCCCCACATAGCGCCGGATCGCGACGCCCGCGCCCTCGGGCGTCAGCGAGGCATAAAGCGCCCATTGGCCGGAATGGTGAAACCGCCCCTCGGGCGCGCGGGCCGGGGCGGTGGGCGCCCCGGCCAGATCGGCGAACAGAATTCTCCAGACGGTGCCGGAGAAGTCGATCACCGGCTCACTCCTGCTCCGCCAGGAACCGCTCCGCATCAAGCGCGGCCATGCAGCCCATGCCGGCGCTGGTCACCGCCTGGCGGTACTTGTGGTCGGTCAGGTCACCGGCGGCAAAGATGCCGGGGATCGAGGTTTCGGTGGTGCCGGGTTTCACGCTGACATAACCGCCATTGTGCAGCTCCAGCACATCCTTGACCAGCTCGTTGGCGGGCGCATGGCCGATGGCCACAAACACGCCCTTGCAGGGGATGTCGGTGATCTCGCCGGTCTTGACGTTGCGCACCTTGACCCCTTCGACACCCAGCGGGGCGTCGGTGCCATAGACCTCTTCCAGCTGGTTGAACCACAGCGGCACGATCTTTTCGTTCTTGAACAGGCGATCCTGCAGGATCTTCTCGGCGCGCAGCTCGTCGCGGCGGTGGATCAGCGTCACCTTGGACGCGAAATTGGTCAGAAACAGCGCCTCTTCGACCGCTGTATTGCCGCCGCCGATCACCACGATTTCCTGTCCGCGATAGAAGAACCCGTCGCAGGTGGCGCAGGCAGAGACGCCAAAGCCCTTGAACTTCTCCTCGCTCTCCATCCCCAGCCATTTGGCGCGGGCGCCGGTGGCCAGGATCACCGCATCGGCGGTATAGGTGGTGCCGCTGTCGCCCTTGGCGACAAAGGGACGCGCCGAGGTATCGAGCGAGGTGATGATATCGCCGATGATCTCGCAGCCCATCGCCTTGGCATGGGCCTCCATCCGCACCATCAGGTCGGGGCCCTGCACCTCGGTATCGCCGGGCCAGTTCTCGACCTCGGTGGTGGTGGTCAGCTGGCCGCCCGGCTCGATCCCCTGAACCAGGATCGGCTCCAGCATGGCGCGGCTGGCATAGACGCCGGCGGTATAGCCCGCAGGCCCGGACCCGATGATCAGAACCTTGGTGTGACGTGTCTCGGCCATGATATCCCCAATGCAGATGGCTGGCGGCGCACCGCCTGTCGAAGAGGGGATATAACCGCCCGGCGCGCGCTCTTAAACCCCTTTGCACATTCGCGTGTGTCGCCGGGCATCGAGGTGTGATCCGGCAAGGCTCGGGAAGAAAATTGCGCATGTACGAAAGATTATTGCGCAGCCGACCGGGGCTGTTATAAGAACCGCAAAAAACGGGAGTTGTTCATGGTCGCGCACCGGCTGGACGAGATAGACCGCAAGATTCTGGCGGAGCTTCAGGCGGATGGCCGCATGACCAATGTCGAGCTGGCCAAACGGGTTGGAATTTCGGCGCCGCCCTGCCTGCGACGTGTTCGCGCGCTTGAGGACGCGGGGCTGATCCGCGGCTATCACGCCGAGGTCAATGCCCGCCAATTGGGATTCGAGGTGCAGGTGTTTGCCATGGTGGGGCTGGAAAGCCAGGCCGAGGTGGAACTGAGCGCGTTCGAGGCGCGCTGCCGCGAATGGCCCTTGGTGCGCGAATGCCATATGCTGAACGGCGAGGTCGATTTCATGCTGAAATGCGTGGCCCCCGACCTGAGCAGTTTCCAGAGCTTTCTGACCGGTCAGTTGCTGACCACGCCCAACGTGGCCAGCGTCAAGACCTCGCTGGTCATTCGCGGGGCGAAGGACGAGCCGGGTGTTCCCTTTGATGTACTCGAGGAACGTTTGAGCCGGTCTGCCTGAAGTCGGCAGGAAGGCGATACCGCCCGGTCATCGGTGGCAGCAAGATCGCTGCCAATGTGCATAACGCCCAGAACACCAATAAACCCATTGCCCTTTCCTCAGGCAGGGATCGCGTCGATTTCACCTTCACCCGCGCGCGCAAATGCCTGCGGGCCGAAATCGGTCAGCTGATCAATGTGGTGGAACAGATTCAAATACAACGAGCGGATCGCCTGGCTGAGCACCCGCACGGCCTGAACGCCGGGGTGATAGGTCTCGAACTGCAACCCGTCGACATTGATGACCGCATGGCGGCGCAGGCAGATATGGAACACCTCGATCGGGGTCGGCGGCGCGGTCTCGATGATCCCCATGCCATCGACGAAATGCTGCACCGGGGTCAGCATTGGCTGGTCGCCCGCCAGCGCGCGCAGGTGGCCGGGTGTCGCCAGCAGCCGGGCCGAGGGGCCTGCGATGACGCCGGACATCGGGCGCTGCATGCCAAAGGCATCCGCCATGATTCGGGTCAGCCGATAGTCGCGACCGGTGGCCGAGACGCGGCCCGGCACGATCACGGTCGAGCCTTTCCAGACCACTTCCTGGGCGGAACCGTCCTGCGTGATCACCCGATCCCCCGGCAGCAGGTCCTCGATCGCCATGGGGCCGCAATCGGTGTCGATCAGCGAGCCGCGCGAAAAGGCGCAGAACGCGTCCTCGAACAGCGGCAGGGCCGGCGCGATATGGCGGGTCTGAACGACATTTCCGTTTTCCAGCAGGGTGCTGACCTCGTAACGGCGCATCTGCGGGCGCGGCTGGGGGCCGCGCAGCGCTGCCGGATCCTGCAACAGGGGACTTGTATGGACAGCATTACGCGCCGCCCTGGCGAGCGAATGGGGGATAGACATGGCGATATCGGCCCTTTCCTACTTCGGGTCGCATCTGCGTCGGCCCCCACCGACGACGTCAGACGGACAAGATGTCCTCATCTGAATCGACGGAAACATGCGGTGAAACGGATCAAATTGTCAAAAAATCAGACAGGAAAACCCGGTTTCCGTGGCTAATGCAGCGTTCCCCTCAGAACTGTTTCCAAATGGACGCGCTAACGTCCAAACTCGTTAATTTGCCCCCAAGTCCCGCCCCGCGATACGGCGGGGCGGGCTCTTGTGCCGGGCCGGTCAGGGGCAGCGTCCGGACCCGGGTCCTCGGAAAGGCAGCGAGCGGCCCTCCGCGACTAATCTCTTGATCAGGCCGATTTTGCCTTGATCTGTGCGGCATTCCGGCGGGCGATCATCGCCGCCCGGCGCGCGCCACGGGCCCAGGGCATCTGCACTTCGGTCTTTGCGGCGGTTGCAACTACCGATTTCACAAAGCGCGTCTGGGTCATGGTCTTGCTCCTGCCTGAGTGCCGACTGTGCGGCGTCATGTTTCTGCTACCGTCGAATGTGCCAGCAGTTTGGGGCAGGTCTGGGGCGCTTCCTTGAAAAATGAGCGACAATTCGGTCTTGGTTAGCGCGGGGTTAACAGCACCTCACGCATGCGTAACGTGCTTATATGTATCGGGAAAATTCTCGCCCGATCTCTGGCACAACGTCAGGCTGTGGCAGGTGGGGCCAGAATGTGGCGAAACCGGCCCGCCGTGCCCGCTGCCGTCCTCACAGGCGAATGGCAGAGATCAACCGCCCGTAATCGGCCTCGCGCGCGTGGGTTGCGCGGCGGTAGGAATAGAATCGGTCGGCATCCGAATAGGTGCAATGACGCGTCCATTCCGCCTGGCCGCAGCCCGCCGCGCGCAGCCGGTGCAGGCCATAGGCGGGCAGGTCGAACAGCATCCGATCACCGGTGCCATTGGCAAAGAATCGGCTGTTGTCCATGTCCTCGGCCAGGAAATCGTCGAGGAATTCCGGCCCGACCTCATAAGCACGCTGCGAGATGGTGGGGCCGATCACGGCGGTGATATCGGCACGGCTGGCCCCCAGCGCCTCCATTGCGTCCAGCGTCGCCTCAAGCACCCCGTCGCGGGCGCCGCGCCATCCGGCATGGGCGGCACCGATCACCCCGGCCTCGGGGTCGGCAAACAGCACCGGCTGGCAGTCGGCGGTCAGCACCGACAGGGCCAGGCCCGGTGTCGCGGTGACCAGCGCATCGGCGCGCGGCTTGTCGTTCAGCGGCCCGGTGACGGTGACCACATCCGGCGAATGCACCTGATGCACGCCGACCAACGCCTCGCGCTCGACCTCCATCGCCTGCGCCACGCGCGCCCGGTTGAGGATCACCACGTCGGTCTGGTCAGAAGAGCCCGAGCCGCAGTTCAACCCGGCGAACACGCCCGACGAGGCGCCGCCCCTGCGGGTAAAGAACCCGTGGCGGACAAAGGACAGGCTGTCGGCGGTGAGGATTTCCAGCGTCATGGTTCCAATCCGGGTGGTGGGGTGGCGTCCGAGGGATAGAGGCCCAGCACCTTGAACAGGTTTCCCATTTCCTCGGGATGCGTCAACCGGCGATGTGCGGTGATCAGCCGATCCAATGCCGCTTCATCCGCGTGCCGCGCCAGCGCCTGTGCCCGCTGCGCGATGCCCAGGCGCTCCAGAAACACGCCCTGGGTGCTCAGGCGGCTATGGGCGCAGCCAGCGGCGCGGGCGGTCATGGCCAGCACTTCGAAATCCACATGCGCGGTCAGGTCGGCCTGACCGGGATCGGCCAGCGGGTCGGCGGGGGCATGGTTGCGCAGCGCCTGCACCGTATCGCCCAGCGAGCGCCAGTCGCCGTAATCGACGATCAGCGCGGCGCCGCCATCGGCGGCGATGCGGCTGGCAAGTTCCGAAAGGATAAGCCCGGCAGCGGGGCACAGTTCGACCAGATCGCCCTCGCGCGTGTCCTCCAGCCGATGCGCCAGCGCCGGTTGCAGCGCCTCGGCGCCCAGCCCCCAGCACAGTGCGCCATCCCGCGCACCGACCAGACGCTCGCGCCAAACCGCGCCCGCGCGTTGGAACTGCCGCACCGGCAAGGCGTCGAAAAATTCGTTGGCAACCCCGAACAGCGGCCCCGCGGGCAGGTCGCTTACAGTGTCGCACCACTGCGGGTCATGGCCAGCCAGCGCCTGCGCCTGGGTTGCGCGCAGCACCGGCGAGGCCTCGACCAGCCAGAGCCGGGCGGCTTCGTGAAATCCGGGCACCGCGCGGGTGGCGCGCAGGGCGTCGGCCATCAGCGTGCCGCGCCCGGGCCCAAGCTCTACCAGGGTAAAGGGCGCGGGCCGCCCCTGATCCATCCAGGCCTGGGCCAGCGCCAGCCCGATCAGCTCGCCAAACATCTGGCTGATCTCGGGCGCGGTGGTGAAATCGCCCGCCACGCCCAACGGGTCGCGGGTGGTGTAATATCCGTATTCGGGATGCAGCAGGCACTCGGCCATGTAATCGGCCAGGCTGAGCGGCCCCTGCTGGGCGATCCGTTCCAGCAGCAGGCCGGTCAGGCTCATGCCGGTACCGCGCGGGCGCGAAGTACGAACCACAGCCCCAGTGCGATCATCGGCAGCGACAGCAGCTGGCCCATGGTCAGCCCGTATTCCCCCACTTGCCAGGCCAGCCCCAGCGGGTTGCCGGGAGTGACGAACTGCGCGTCGGGCTGGCGAAAGAACTCGACCACAAAGCGCGACAGGCCATAGCCCGCCAGGAATACGCCGGTAATCAGGCCCGGCCGTTTCAGCGCCCCGCGCCGCCAGACCAGCCACAACAGCAACGTGCCCAGCAACAGCCCTTCGAGCGCAGCCTCATATAGCTGCGAGGGATGACGGGCACACAGGCCGACCACGCCGGGGCAGGCTTGCGCTGCCGGTCCGGGAAAGATCACCGCCCAGGGCAGGTCCGAGGGACGCCCCCACAGCTCGGCATTGATGAAATTCGCCAGCCGACCCAACAGCAGCCCCGGCGCCACCGTATGGGTGATCAGGTCGGCCAGGCTCAGCTTGGGGATATTGTGGCGCAGAGAATAGAGCCACGCCGCGATCACCACGCCCAGAAGGCCGCCGTGAAAGGCCATGCCGCCCTGCCAGACCATCAGGATCTCGGTTGGATTGGCCAGATAGTATGCGGGCTGATAGAACAGCACAAAGCCCAGCCGCCCGCCCAGGATCACCCCGAGGATGATCCAGGTCAGCAGATCCTCGATCCGCGCGGGTGCCATCGGCGGGGTGTTCGCGGGCCACAGCGCCGCGCGCCGGGTCGCCAGCACCGCCAGCCGCCAGGCGATGACGATCCCGGCGATATAGGCCAGCGCATACCAGCGCAGCGCGAACTCCATCCCGAACAGCGAGATCGAGAACAATTCGGGTGAAAGATCGGGAAAATTCAGTACTGCCTGCATATGCGCCTCAATGCCCGGGGCCTGCGGCAGAAGTCAACCTTGAGCCTTGCCCCTTTGTTGCCCATATAGGGGGCAACGTCGACACGGAGAAGACCGATGCAGACCCGCAACAAGATACTGGACGACATTTCCCAGCTGATGACCAACGCGATGGGCGTGGCCCAGGGCGCGCGGGACGAGGCCGAAACGGCGATGAAATCGCTGATCGACCGCTGGCTGGCCGACCGCGACTTTGTCACCCGCGAGGAATTCGACGCCGTGCGCGCCATGGCGCAGAAGGCCCGCGAAGAGAACGAGGCGCTGGCCGCCCGCATCGCGGCGCTCGAGGCGCGGCTGAAGGACTGAGTCCCTCACGGCCCTGACAGGGGTGAAAAGCCGCCGGTGCGGGACCCGCTCCGGCGGCTTGGCATATTTTGGGCAGGGCGGATCGGATCGCAAGCGGAACCTGCCGAGGCCTGCCAATATTTTGGGTTGCGTGCCGCGTTTCCCACAACTTCTCGAAGCTGTCCCCAAATAATGTGGGTTTATCCCCAATTTTCCGGTTGCCAGATCGGCCGTTAGCCTCCACCATATCTAGTATGGACACAGGGAAATCACCCGGTCTGTAGAAAAGGCGACTAGCGCTGGGGGCGCTGACAGCCCCTTGCAGCTAGACATCAGTGAGGTGGCACCATGGCCCTTTCCGAGCAGTTCCTGGAAGAAGACATCCATCCTATCGACATCGTCGAACATCTGGCCGAACACCATGACTGGGATTTCGACCGGATCGGCGACGATCAGATCGCCATGGCGGTCGAGGGGCAGTGGCGGACCTATTCGCTGACGCTGGCCTGGTCGGGCTATGACGAGACCCTGCGCCTGATCTGCACCTTCGAGATGGAGCCGCCAGCAGAAAAGCTGCCGCTGCTCTATGAGTTGATCAATGCGATGAACGATCAGTGCTGGGCCGGAACATTCACCTATTGGGCGGCGCAGAACCTGATGGTCTACCGCTATGGCCTCGTGCTGGCGGGCGGTCAGGTGGCCAGTGCCGAGCAGATCGACACCATGATCGGTGCCGCAGTGCTGAGCGCCGAGCGCTATTACCCGGCGATTCAGCTGATGGTCTGGGGCAACCGCAGCCCAGCGGACGCGATGCAGGTCGCCATTGCAGAGGCTTATGGCCGGGCTTAAACCTGTGCCCCGAACCGGATGACAGGAGAGGGGCATATCGTGGACATGTCTGATATCGCGCGCCGCGGGCTGGTCCTGCTGGGCTGTGGCAAGATGGGATCGGCGATGCTCGCCGGCTGGCTCGACGGCGGGCTGCCCGCAGGCTCGGTCTGGGTGATCGATCCCTATCCGTCGGACTGGGTCAAGGCACAGGGCGTGCATGTGAACGCCGAGCTGCCCGGTGATCCGGCCATCGCGCTGATCGCGGTCAAGCCGCAGATGATGGGCGATGCGCTGCCGCAGATGCAGGCGCTGGGCAATGGCACGACGCTCTTTGTCTCGGTCGCCGCCGGAACCTCGATCGCCACCTATGAACAGATCCTTGGCGCCGATACCCCGATCGTGCGCGCCATGCCCAACACGCCCGCCGCCATCGGGCGCGGCATCACCGCGCTGATCGGCAACGCCCGCGCCTCTGCCGCCGATCTCGACCTGGCCGAGGCGCTGCTCAAGGCGGTGGGCCAGACCGTGCGGCTGGAGCGCGAGGAACAGATGGATGCGGTCACCGGCGTCAGCGGCTCGGGTCCCGCCTATGTGTTCCACCTGATCGAAACGCTGGCCGCCGCCGGCACCGCCCAGGGCCTGCCCGCCGATCTGGCGATGCAGCTGGCCAAGGCCACCGTCGCAGGCGCAGGCGCCCTGGCCGAGGCGGCCGAGGAAGACCCCGCGCAACTGCGCGTCAACGTGACCTCGCCCAATGGCACCACCCAGGCCGCGCTGGAGGTGCTGATGGAGCCCGAGACCGGTTTTCCCGGCCTGCTCAACCGGGCCGTCGCCGCCGCCACCAACCGATCCAGGGAGCTGTCCCGTGGCTGAGATTTCCTTTGACGACTTCCTCAAGGTCGACATCCGCGTGGGCGAGGTGATCCGTGCCGAAGCCTTCCCCGAGGCGCGCAAGCCCGCCATCAAGATGTGGATCGACTTTGGCCCCGAGATCGGCGAGCGCAAGACCTCGGCCCAGATCACCGCGCATTACGACCCGGCGACACTGGTGGGCAAACAGGTGATGGCGGTGGTTAACTTCCCCCCGCGCCAGATCGGCAAGTTCATGTCCGAGGTGCTGGTGCTGGGCCTGCCTGACGACAACGGTGAGATCGTGCTGATCGGCCCCGACGGCAAGGTGCCGCTGGGCGGGAGGATGCACTGATGAAACTTTTGATCGCACGGCCGATGACGGCCGCCGTCGAAGCCCGCGCCCGCGCCGAATTTGAGACCGAGATCCGCACCAGTACCACGCCCCTGAGCGAGGCCGAGATGCTGCGCGCCCTGCGCGAGTTCGACATCGTCATGCCCACTCTGGGCGACATGTTCAGCGCCGATGTGTTTGCCCAGGTGCCAGAGCCACGCTGTCGGCTGTTGGCCAATTTCGGTGTCGGCTACAACCATATCGCCGTGGCGGCGGCACGTGCGGCGGGCGTTGCCGTGACCAATACGCCCGGCGCGGTGACCGATGCCACGGCGGATATCGCGATGACGCTGCTGTTGATGACCGCGCGTCGTGCGGGCGAGGGCGAGCGGCTGGTGCGCTCAGGCGCCTGGGAGGGCTGGCATCCGACCCAGATGCTGGGGCACCATGTGACCGGCAAACATGTCGGCATTGTCGGGCTGGGCCGGATCGGCCAGGCCATCGCCCGGCGCTGTCATTTCGGGTTCGGCATGCAGGTGTCCTATGTGGCGCGCAGCGACAAGGACGTGGATTTCCCGGTGTCGCGAATGGAGAGCCTCGCGGCCTTGGCCGGAGCGGTGGATTTCCTGGTCATCGCCGTGCCCGGCGGCGGCGAGACCCGGCACCTGATTGATGCGCAGATTCTGGCCGCGATGAAACCTTCGGGCATTCTGGTCAACATCGCGCGTGGCGAAGTGGTGGACGAGGCGGCGCTGATTGCCGCGTTGTCAGAGCGCCAGATCGCAGGGGCAGGGCTCGACGTCTACGAGTTCGAACCAAAGGTGCCCGAGGCGTTGCGGGCGATGGAACAGGTGACGCTGCTGCCGCATCTGGGCACCGCCACCGAAGAGGTGCGCAGCAGCATGGGGCATATGGCGCTGGACAATGTGGCAGCCTTTGCCGCCGGGCGCGACCTGCCGAACCCGGTGAGCTAAATTTTCGGGGAACGGGCCCCACCCGCCCGCCGTTGACCCGTCCTTGCGGACGAGCCGCCTCTGGTTGGGCCGGGCAGCGCGGCCTGCGGCCGCGCTGCGGTTGCGACAGGCGCGCCCTGTGCGGGCCATGCCCGCGCCGGGCGCGCCGGGCCCAACGGCCGCAGGGGCATCCCGTGGATGCACCGAGGCGGGCGGGAGCGCCCCCTGTCGGGATCAGTGGCCCTTGGCTCCGGGATCGCCCGTCGCCTCGCGCCAATGCTTGCGGCAGAGCGAGACATAGGTTTCGTTGCCGCCGATCTGGACCTGCGCGCCTTCGGTGATCGCCCGGCCCGAGGCATCCTGACGGATCACCATTGTTGCCTTGCGGCCGCATTTGCAGATCGTGCGCACCTCGCGCATCTCGTCGGCCAGCGCCAGCAGCGTCGCCGAGCCGGGAAACAGCTTGCCCTGGAAATCGACCCGTAGCCCATAGGCCAGCACCGGCACATCCAGATCATCGACCACCCGGGCCAGTTGCCAGACCTGTTCGGGGCTGAGGAATTGCGCCTCGTCGACAAAGACGCAGGCCACCGGCCCGGCGCCGAGCCGGTCGCGGATCATCGCAAAGACATCGTCCCGGGGCGTAAAGATATCCGCCTCGGCGCCGATCCCGATCCGGCTGGCGATACGCCCGGTCCCGGCGCGCCCGTCAATTGCCGCCGTCATCAGATAGGTCTGCATGCCGCGTTCGCGGTAATTGTGCGAGGCCTGCAGCAAGACGGTCGATTTGCCGGCATTCATGGTGGAGTAGTTGAAGTAGAGTTTTGCCATGGGGCACCGTCTAATCTTTCGACCTGAGCGCGGCAAGCAGGCCCGACACGGCGGCAGCCCCAAATAGTTGGCACCGCCCCCGCGCAGGCCCGTCCTAGGCGAACCTATGGGGATGGACTTGGACCGTTGCGATTGCGGTGCCCCGTGCCACAGGTGTGGCTGTTCGGTCGGAGGCGGCGAAACTTCCTCCGAAACACGGTAAACCCGGCAGATGAAAGACCGGTCACTCGTTTAAATCCCTGAAAACCTGAGGGATAGCCAAGGTATGACATTTGACTTAGAACGGATTCATGGGAAAAATTCGATCCGTTTCCCCGACAAAAACAATGGGGCGGAGAATGCGGTTCAGGAAAGGGTGAATATGGCCGATATCGGGGCATATCTGAAGAAACATACCGAGGCCTTGGTCAAGGATGTGGGTATCGAGGCCGCCTGTGCATTGACCGGTAAGTCAAAGGCGACATTAGGTCGGTATTATTCGGATAATGCGGAACATGCCGACCGGTTCATCCCGGTTGACGCGGTCGCGCGGCTGGAAGGCGCGTCCAGCTATCCGCATGTCACCTCGGCCCTGGCGGAACTCAAGAACATCACGCTCAGCTATGACGGGCGAAACAGCGATACCGAGACCCGGACAGGCGGTGTCAATGCCGACGTGATCGCGCTGAGCCAGCGATTCGCCATGCTGATGACCGAATATCAGACCGCGATCGAAGACGGGATCATCACCGTGAACGAGGCCAAGCGGCTGTTGAAGGAAACGGTTCAGTTGCAGCAGGTCCTGATCGACATGAAGCTGCATCTGGAAGAGGAAAGCACCAGCTGAGGACAGGCACGCCGCCTCCTGCCGATCCGGCGCTTGCCGCGCGTTATCTGCGGTTTGCCCGGGTCGAGGCTGAGGGGCGCTCGCCCGTCTATGCCAGTTGGGCGCGGCATGTGGCGGGATCATTGCGGGCACTGGCCTTTCTGCAAACCCTGCCGCCCGATCGTCGCCAACCCAACCTGTTTTTTGCCGCGCTGCGTCTGGTGGGCGGGCTGCCCGAGGCCGGGGTCGCGTTTGACGATGTGCTGACGCGCGAAGGCGATGCCATCGCGGCGGTGATGCGGGCGCGCCGGACCCAGACCAACGAGCCGGGGCGCTGCGCCTGCCTGCTGCCGCTCTTGGCGCAACTCGACGGGCCGCTGGCCCTTATCGAGGTCGGCGCCTCGGCCGGATTGTGCCTGCTGCCCGATCTCTATGGCTATGACTGGGGCCGTGCCCGGCTTGACCCGCCGGGTGGGACCGGGGCGCCGATGTTCCCTTGCCGGGTGAACGTGCGGGCGCCCTTGCCCGAGCACCATCCAGAGATCGTCTGGCGGGCGGGGCTGGACCTGTCACCGCCCGACCTTGGGGATGCGGCGGATGTGGCCTGGCTCGAGGCGCTGGTCTGGCCGGAACAGACCGACCGGCTGGCAGGGCTGCGTCAGGCCACAAGCATCGCCCGGCAGGCGCCGCCGCCGGTGATGGCGGGCGATCTGACCCGCGATCTGGAGGCGCTGATCGCGCAGGCGCCCGCTGATGCGCGGCTGGTGGTGATGCATTCGGCGGTGCTGACCTATGTCAGCGACCCCGGGGCGCGGGCGGATTTTGCCCGGCTGATGCGATCACGCGATCTGCACTGGATCAGCAACGAGGCGCCCGGCGTCTTTCCCGACCATGCCGAGGGGCTGACTCCGCGCGAAGACATGTTCCTGATGGCGCTGGACGGGCGCCCCGTCGCCTGGACCGGCCCGCATGGGCAAAGCCTGGATTGGCTATAGCGTTTCGTTGCAGAAAGGGGGCAGATCATCGCCAACGATCAGGGCCGCCGGGGGGCACTGACCCTTTGCGGGGCCGCTTATTTTTTGGCCTTGACCTGAACCCTGCTTGAGCTCGCATCCTTCCGTTTCAACTTGTCAGCGGCGCGCGATCCAACAATGGGGCAACAATGAACTATACGATGGCGGGGATGATCCTGTTCACACATAACTATCAGGACTGTGTCGATTTCTATGGCTCGACCCTTGAACTGGAGGTCTTGCACCGGATTGATCGACCGGGTGAAACCCTAACCACGTTTTTGTTGGGTGATGCATACTTGATGGTCGAATCCGGTGGAGTGGCCTCGGATAAGCCCAAGACGCTTGAGCAATCTCCGGTGAAGTTACGCTTCAACGTTCGGGACGTGCGGGCGGCGGCCGATCAGCTTCTTGAAAAAGGGGTACCTGTGAAGGTTACCGAGCATATCTGGGGAACCACCGCGGAATTTGTCGATCCAGATGGCAATCGCTGTGCGCTCAGGTCCGACAAGGGGTTTGGCGAATAGAAACCGGCCGGCCTTGCCCCGTGACGGTATCTCTCCCGGGCAAGGGCTGGCCCCCTTGTTCAGGACGTATGGCGTCGCAGGATGACCGAGCCGACGGAATAGCCCGCGCCGAAGGAGCAGATCAGGCCCAGGTCGCCCTCGACCAGATCGGCGGAGTTCTGGGAAAAGGCGATGATCGACCCGGCGGATGAGGTGTTGGCATAATCTTGCAGGATGTTGGGCTGTTCGCCCGGCTCCGGCTCGCGGCCCAGGACCTTTTTGCCGATGAAATCGTTCATCGTCTTGTTGGCCTGATGCAGCCACAGCCGTTTCAGATGGGTATTGGCCACGCCCTCGGCGGCCATGTGATCGGCGATATGCTGGCTGACCATCGGCAGCACTTCCTTGAACACCTTGCGGCCGTTCTGCATGAACTGCATGTCGCGCCGGTCCGCCATCCCGTCGGGGCGCGAGCGGCGCAGGAACCCGTTGTTGTTGCGGATGTTGTTGGAAAACTGGGTGGCGCAGCGGGTCGAGAGGATCTCGAAATGCGGGCCCTTGGCGTCCTCGATGCGTTCGATCAGGGTGGCGGTGGCCACGTCGCCAAAGATGAAATGACAATCGCGGTCGCGCCATTCCAGATGGGCCGAACAGATCTCGGGGTTGACCACCAGCGCCGAGCGGATCGAGCCCGAGCGGATCATGTCGGCGGCGGCCTGAATGCCGAAGGTGGCCGAGGAGCAGGCCACGTTCATGTCAAAGGCAAATCCTTCGATCCCTAGCGCCTGCTGGATCTCGATCGCGACCGCCGGATAGGCGCGTTCCAGGTTCGAGGCGGCGCAAATCACCGCGTCGACATCGGCGGCGGTCTTGCCTGCCTGCTCCAGCGCCTTTTTCGCGGCGTACACGGCCATTTCGGTCATGATGCCCGGTTCGTCATCGCCGCGCTGGCGCAGCAGGGGATGCATCACCGCCGGATCCAGTACGCCGGTCTTGTCCATCACGTACCGGTTCTCGATGCCGCTGGCCTTGACGATGAACTCTTCCGAGGAGTGCTGCATCGGTTCCATCTCACCGGCGGCGATGGCCTCGGCATTCTCGGCATTCATCCGGTCGGCATAGGCGTTGAAGGCGGTGACCAGTTCGGCGTTGGTGATGACATTTGGCGGCGTAAAGACTCCGGTGCCGGTGATGGCGGGTCTGAACATGGCGGATTCCTTGAAATCTGGGATTTGCTCAAAATGCAGGCGATAGCGTGAGCGATCAAGAGCGGATGACCCGAGGGAAAGCGGGCAAAAGGGCGAAATCACCTTTCATAACTTGAATGGTTCAGATTTTGAAGTATATCCCGCCACAGAACAGGGCAATCCGATGACCGACCACGACTCTTCTCCACCGAAATCCTACCCGCCCGAGATCGAGGCGATGATGGGGGTCTATGCGCTTTATTGGAAGCTGGAGGAGGTGATCGCGTCCGAGGTCGCTGAAACTTGCCTCAGCCGCCCCGAGGTGCATATGCTGATCAAGCTGGACGCGCCGATGCGCATGGGGGTGCTGGCGCGCGACATGCTGGCGCTGCCCTCGACCATCACCGCCACGGCGGATTCGCTGGAGCGCGCGGGCTATCTGACCCGCAGCCGCGACCCCGACGACCGCCGCGCCTGGCTGTTGGAGTTGACGCCCGAGGGCCGGGCGCTGCGCGCCGAGTTTGTCGCCGATGCCGGTGCGCTGTTTCACGAGGTCTCGGGGCTGGATGCAGCCCAGACCGAGGAATTCGCGCGGCTGGCGCGCAAGATCCGCCTGACCATCCTGGAAACCGGACTATCCGAAGGGTTCAAGACATGAGATTTCTTTTTGCGCTGGGCACCGTGCTGAGCCTTGCCGCGGCCCCCTTTGGCGGCGGATACGCTCGCCAAGCCGGTCAAGCTGATGGTGGTGAGCGAGACCGCACCCGGGTTCTCGCGCCAGTTCTTTGGGCAGGTGGCGGCGCGGCGCACGGTCGACCTGGCGTTTCAGGTGGCCGGCCAGATCGTCCAATTCCCGGTGAACGAGGGCGTGCTGCTGCCCAAGGGCAGTCTGATCGCGCAGCTGGATCTGGAGCCGTTCGAGCTGCAACTGGATCGCGCCCGGCTGCAAAAGGAACAGGCCGACCGCACGGTCGCGCGGCTGAGCCGGCTCAAGGGGACCACGGTCAGCCAGGTGTCGCTGGACGATGCAGAAACCAGTGCGCAGCTGGCCGCCATCGCGCTGCGCGACGCGGAATATGCGCTGGAACATGCGACGCTGACCGCGCCCTTTGACGCGCTGATCTCGCGCCGCAACGTGGCGGCCTTTACCACAGTGGCGGCGGGTACGCCGGTGGCGCGCATCCACGACATGTCGGAGCTGAGGATCGAGGTGGACGTGCCCGAGATCCTGTTCCAGCGCGCGGGCGAGCCCGAGGACGTGACCATCACCGCGACATTCCCGGCCTCGGACCGGGTGTTTCCGCTGCAGATCCGCGAGTTCGATGCCGAGACATCCAGCGTCGGCCAGACCTTCCGCATCAATTTCGGCTTTACCCCGCCGCCCGATCTGAACGTCTTTCCCGGCTCGTCGGTGACGGTGAACGTGCGGGTACGGGATGGTGAGCCGGGCATCGCGGTGCCGCCCTCGGCGATCATTCCCGATGCGGGCGGCGGTCCTGGCGTGATGATCTTTGAGCCCACAGGCGCTGATACCGGAACGGTGCGGCGGCAGGCGGTCGAGATCGCGCCCTTGCCGAACGGATCGGTGCGGGTGCTGTCGGGCCTTGGCGAAGGGAACGAGATCGTCAGTGTCGGCGGTGCCAGCCTGAAGGACGGGCAAGCCGTGCGCCGGTTCACCGGCTTTGGCAACTGAAGGGCCGGGTCATGAACATCGCGCGCCTGTCGATCGAAAAGCCGCTTTATACCTGGTTGATCATCCTGATTTCGCTGGTCGGCGGCATCTGGGGCTTTGCCACGCTGGGCCGGCTGGAAGACCCGGCCTTTACCATCAAACAGGCGGTCATCGCCACGCAGTATCCCGGGGCGACCGCCGAACAGGTGGCGCTGGAGGTCTCTGAACCGCTGGAATCGGCGATCCAGAAGATGGACGAGGTGGATATCATCACCTCGGTCAACCAGCCGGGCCAGTCGCTGATCGAGGTCGAGATCAAGTCGACCTATGACGGGGGCGAGCTGCCCGCGATCTGGACCAAGCTGCGCGCCCGGGTGGGCGATGCCGCCCGCACCCTGCCCGACGGGGTCAGCGCCCCCTTTGTCAATGACAGTTTCGGCGATGTCTATGGCCTGTTCTATGCGGTGACCGCACCGGGATACAGCGATGCGGAACAGCACGAACTGGCCACCTGGCTGCGGCGCGAGCTGCTGGCGGTGCCCGGAGTGGCCGGGGTCGAGGTGGCGGGGCTGCCGGACGAGGCGATATTCGTCGAACCCGATCTGGCGCTGTCGGTGAACCAGAACGTGCCGGTGCAGGCGATTGCCAATGCCATTGCCACCGCCGATTCCGTGCGCGACGCAGGCACCCTGCGCAACGGGGACGGCAAGACCGCGATCCTGCGACCCGAAGGCTCGGACAGTGTGGACGCCATTGCGGGCCTGTCGGTGGGCACGCAAGGCAAGGTGATCAACCTGTTCGACATGGCGCAGGTGCATCGGGGGCGTCAGGCCGACCCGGACCTGATCATCCGCCATAACGGGGGTGAGGCGTTCTCGCTGGGCATTGCCGGGTTGGCGACCGAGAACATTGTCGAGGTGGGCCAACGGGTGGATGCCCATCTGGCGGAACTGGACGGCGATATCCCCGCCGGCGTGACGCTGGAACCTATCTATCAGCAGCATGTGGTGGTCGAGGAGGCGAGCAACGCTTTCCTCGTCAACCTGGCCATGTCGGTGGCCATCGTGGTGGCGGTGCTGGCGCTGTTCATGGGCTGGCGCGCGGCGGTTGTGGTGGGGGCGACCCTGCTCTTGACCGTGGTCGGCACGCTTCTCTTCATGGCGCTGTTTTCCATCGAGATGGAGCGGATCTCGCTGGGTGCGCTGATCATCGCCATGGGGATGCTGGTGGACAATGCCATCGTGGTGGCCGAGGGGATGCAGATCGCCATGCTGCGCGGCAAACCCTCGCGCGCGGCCGCGGACGAGGCGGCGGGCAAGACGCAGATCCCGCTGTTGGGCGCCACCGTGATCGGGATCATGGCCTTTGCCGGGATCGGCCTCAGCCCCGATGCGACGGGCGAGTTCCTGTTCTCGCTCTTTGCCGTGATCGGCATTTCGCTGCTCTTGAGCTGGGTGTTGGCGCTGACGGTGACGCCGCTGTTGGGGCATTACTTTTTCAAGCAGGGGCATGCGGATGCCGCCGATGCCTATGGCGGGCCGCTGTTTCGCGCCTATGCCGCCACTCTCAGGGCCGCGTTGCGGCTGCGCTGGCTGGTGGTTGTGGGGCTGGTTGCGGTAACGGCGGCCTGTTTCGCGGGCTTTGGCCTGATGAAGCAGCAGTTCTTTCCCAATTCGAACACGCCGCTGTTCTTCGTGCATTACAAGCTGCCGCAGGGCACGCCGATCGAGACCACCGCCGGTGATCTGGCCCGGGTCGAGGCCTGGCTGAACAAGCGTTCGGACGTTCTGGCTTACACCACATTTGCCGGGCAAGGCGCGACGCGGTTCATGCTGACCTATGCGGCGGAGAAGCCGAACCCCTCTTACGGCCATATGATCGTGCGAACGGCGAGCATCGAGGATATCCCCGCGCTTCAGGCCGATCTTGAGGCGTTTGGCACCGCCACCTTCCCCGAAGGCGAGTTTCGCACCAGGCGGCTGGTCTTTGGCCCCGGCGGCGGCGACCCGATCCAGGTGCGGTTCTCGGGGCCCGATCCGGCAGTGCTGCGGCAGCTGGCCGATACGGCGATGGGCGAGATGCGGGCGGCCTCGGACAATATCACCGGCGTGCGGTCAAACTGGTACGAGCAGGAACTGGCGCTGCGCCCCGTCTATGCCACCGAGCGGGCGCAGATCGCGGGCGTCAGCCGCGACGATATCGCCGACATGCTGCGGTTTTCCACCGATGGCATCACCAGCGGGGTGCTGCGCGAACGCGACCGGCTGATCCCGATCATCGTGCGCCGCCCCGCCGATGGGCCCTATTCCATCGTCGATCAGGTGGTCTATTCGCCGCTGTCCGAGACATTCGTACCGGTCGAACAGATGGTGGACGGGTTCGAATACGAGGCGGTCAATACGCTGGTGCATCGCCGCGACCGGCTGTTGACGGTGACCGTGGGCGCCGACATTCCCGCCGATCTGACCGCAGCCCAGGTGCATGCCGAGGTGCGCCCGGTCATCGAGGCGATCGACTTGCCTCCGGGTTACCGGATGGAATGGGGCGGCGAGTTCGAGGATTCAGCAAAAGCGCAGGAGAGCCTGGGCAAGCAATTGCCGCTGAGCCTGTTGATCATGGTGCTGATCTCGATCCTGCTGTTCAACGCGATCCGCCAGCCGGTGATCATCTGGCTTTTGGTGCCGATGTCGGTGAACGGGGTGGTGATCGGCCTGTTGGGCACCGGGTTGCCGTTCACCTTTACCGCGCTTCTGGGTCTCTTGAGCCTGTCGGGGATGCTGATCAAGAACGGCATCGTGCTGGTCGAGGAGATCGACCTTGTTAGGGCCGAGGGCAAGCCGCTGCGCGCGGCCATTGTCGAGGCCTCGGTATCGCGGATCCGGCCCGTTATGCTGGCCGCTGTCACCACCATTCTGGGCATGGCGCCGCTGTTGTGGGATGCGTTCTTTGTCTCGATGGCGGTGACCATCATGGGCGGGCTGGCATTCGCCACCGTGCTGACCCTGATCGCGGCGCCGGTGTTCTATGACCTGTTCTTCAGCCGCGAGGCGCGGGCCGGGGCCTGAGAGGGGTGCGGGCGTCAGGCGCCCGCGTCCGTCGCCGGGTCATAGTGATAGTAAAAGCAGGATATCTTGTTGCCATCCGGGTCGCGCAGATAAGCGACATAGAAATCCGGCCCGTAATAGGGCCGGGTTCCCGGCCCGCCCGCATCGGTGCCGCCATGGGCAAGACCGGCAGCGTGAAAGGCGCGGACCTGCGCGGCATTCTTGGCCGGAAAACCCACCATTGTGCCATTGCCGGTGCTGGCGGGCGAGCCATCGAACGGGGCGCAGACCCAGAAGCCGGTGCCATTGTCATAGTCCTGGCCCCAACCGGCCCAGCCCTCGGGCCAGTCGGGCAGGCGCGGCTGATCCAGCACCGCAAAGACCGCGTCATAGAACCGGACCGCGCGGGTCAGGTCGTTGGTGCCGAAGGTGGTGTAGATATTCATGGGGGTGCCTCGCAGGGATCGATTGCGCGATCATGCGTGGTCTCTGGCCCCGGCGAAAGCCTGAAAGACGAATGTTGCATCTGACAGAGAAAGGCCGGGGGACGCCGTCCCCCGGACCCCCTGGGAGTATTTTCGACCAGAAAGAAGCAGGAGAGACCGGTTTTCGCCGGTTTCTCCCGGTTTTTGGGGTGTCACCCCTGAAGGCTGCGCACTTCGATATCGCCTTCGGCCTGGGCCTTGATCGCCAGCGCGGCGGCGTTGCTGCCGGCGGCGGTGGTGAAATAGGGGATCTTGTCATAGAGCGCGATCGAGCGGATGGCCTTGCTGTCGCTCACCGCCTGGGCGCCTTCGGTGGTGTTCATAACCAGATGCACCTGACCGTCCTTCAGCATGTCGACCACGTCGGGGCGGCCCTCATAGACCTTGTTCACGATCTCGCAGGGCACGCCGTGACCCTCCAGCCAGCTTTGCGTTCCGCGCGTGGCAACCAGGGTGAAACCCTGATCCACCAGCACCTGCGCGGCCTCGAGCATGGCGGCGCCCTTGTCGGCGTCCTTGATCGAGATGAAGGCGCGGCCTTCGCTGGGCAGCACCATGCCCGCGCCCATCTGCGCCTTGAGGAAGGCGCGCGCAAAGGAGCGGTCCCAGCCCATCACCTCGCCGGTGGAGCGCATTTCGGGGCCGAGGATGGTGTCGACGCCGGGGAAACGGGCAAAGGGCAGCACCGCCTCCTTGACCGAGAACCACGGCATGTTGGGATCCGCGAGCGTCATCTGGTCGGCGATCTTGGTATCCTCGCCCTCCTTGTAGGGGGGACGCATCGGGAAGGCGCTGAGTTTCTCACCCGCCATGACACGCGCGGCGATCGAGGCGATCGCAGAGTCCGTGGCCTTGGCCACGAAGGGCACCGTGCGGCTGGCGCGCGGGTTGACCTCGATCAGATAGATCTCGTCCACGCCCTGCTCGTTGGCCTTGATCGCAAACTGCACGTTCATCAGGCCGACCACGTTCAGGGCGCGGGCCAGCTTGTTGGTCTGATCCTTGATCTGCTCGATGATCTCGGCCGACAGCGAATAGGGCGGCAGCGAACAGGCGCTGTCGCCCGAGTGCACGCCAGCCTCTTCGATATGCTGCATGATGCCGGCCACATGCACCGCCTCGCCATCGCAGAGCGCGTCGACGTCCAGTTCCACCGCGCCCGACAGGTAGCTGTCCAAGAGCACCGGGCTGTCACCCGAGACCACCACCGCCTCGGCGATGTAGCGGCGCAGCTGGTCCATGTCGCGCACGATTTCCATGGCGCGGCCACCCAGCACGTAAGAGGGGCGGATCACCAGCGGGAAGCCGATATCCTCGGCAATTGCCAGCGCCTGAGCGTCGGTCGAAGCGATGCCGTTCCTGGGCTGTTTCAGGCCCAGACGGTTGACCAGATCCTGGAACCGCTCGCGGTCCTCGGCCAGGTCGATGGCATCGGGCGTGGTGCCCAGGATCGGGATACCGGCCTGTTCCAGCGCGTTGGCGAGTTTCAGCGGGGTCTGGCCGCCGAACTGCACGATGACGCCATGCAGGGTGCCGTTCTGCTGCTCGACCCGCAGGATTTCCATCACATGCTCGAAGGTCAGCGGTTCGAAATACAGCCGGTCCGAGGTGTCATAGTCGGTCGACACGGTTTCCGGGTTGCAGTTGATCATGATGGTTTCATAGCCGACATCGGTCAGCGCGAAACAGGCGTGACAGCAGCAATAGTCGAACTCGATCCCCTGGCCGATCCGGTTGGGGCCGCCGCCCAGGATGACCACCTTCTTGCGGTCGGAGGGGCGCGCCTCGCATTCCACCTCGCCCATCATCGGGGCCTCGTAGGTGGAATACATATAGGGGGTCTGGGCCTCGAACTCGGCGGCGCAGGTGTCGATCCGCTTGAACACGGCGGTAACGCCCAGGTTGTGGCGGGCGCGGCGCACGTTGTCCTCGTCGCGGCCGGTCAGCTGGCCCAGACGCGCATCGGTGAAGCCCAGCATCTTGAGCGCGCGCAGGCCTTCCTCGGTGGTGGGCAGGCCGGTCTTGCGCAGGGCGCGTTCCTCTTCGACGATTTCGCGGATCCGGGCCAGGAACCAGGGGTCGAACTTGGTGACGCCAAAGATCTCGTCATCCGACAGACCGTGCCGCATCGCCTGGGCGATGGTGCGCAGCCGGTCGGGGGTCTGGCGGCTGATCGCCTTGATCACATGCGCCTTGTCATCGGCGCCCTCGACCGCGTCCCAGAGCCCGACCGACAGGCCGGGAATGGTGACCTCGTCAAAGCCGGTCAGGCCCGATTCCATCGAGGCCAGCGCCTTTTGCATCGATTCGTGGATGGTGCGGCCGATCGACATCGCCTCGCCCACCGATTTCATCGCGGTGGTCAGGTAGGGTTCCGATCCGGGGAACTTCTCAAACGCGAATTTCGGGATCTTGGTGACGACATAGTCGATGGTCGGCTCGAAGCTGGCAGGCGTCACCTTGGTGATGTCATTGTCGAGTTCGTCCAGCGTATAGCCCACCGCCAGCTTGGCCGCGATCTTGGCAATCGGGAAGCCGGTGGCCTTCGACGCCAGCGCGGACGAGCGCGACACCCGCGGGTTCATCTCGATCACCACCATGCGGCCATCGGCTGGGTTCACCGCCCATTGCACGTTCGAGCCGCCGGTCTCGACGCCGATCTCGCGCAGCACGGCGATCGAGCCGTTGCGCATGATCTGGTATTCCTTGTCGGTCAGCGTCAGGGCGGGGGCGACGGTGATCGAGTCGCCGGTATGCACGCCCATCGGATCGACGTTTTCGATGGAACAGACGATGATCGCATTGTCCGCCTTGTCGCGGACGACCTCCATCTCGTATTCCTTCCAGCCCAGCAGGCTTTCGTCGATCAGGATCTGCGCCACCGGCGAGGCTTCGAGGCCGGAGCGGCAGAAATGCTCGTAGTCGTCGCGGTTATACGCCACGCCGCCACCGGTGCCGCCGAGCGTAAAGGCGGGGCGGATGATCGCGGGCAGGCCGATATCCTCGAGCGCGTCCATCGCCTCGGCCAGGCCCGCGCGGATGTCGAATTTGCCCTTCTCGTTCTTGGGGGCCGATACGATGGTTGCCTTGGGATTTTCCAGCCCGATCCGGTCCATCGCCTCGCGGAACAGCTTGCGATCCTCGGCCATTTCGATGGCATGGCGCTTGGCGCCGATCATCTCGACCCCGAACTTGTCCAGCACGCCCATTTCCTCGAGCGCGAGCGAGGTGTTCAGCCCGGTCTGCCCGCCCATGGTGGGCAGCAGCGCGTCGGGGCGCTCTTTCTCGATGATCTTGGCGACCACTTCGGGGGTGATCGGCTCGATATAGGTGGCGTCCGCCAGGCCCGGATCGGTCATGATCGTGGCCGGGTTCGAGTTCACCAGGATCACCCGGTAGCCCTCTTCGCGCAACGCCTTGCAGGCCTGCGCGCCGGAATAGTCGAATTCACAGGCCTGCCCGATCACAATCGGCCCCGCTCCAATGATCATGATCGACTGGATGTCGGTTCTCTTCGGCATGGCTGGCCCCTTTGATTTTCATGCGAGTCACGAGCGCCCACCCAGCGCTCAAATTGTCGTGCGTTATAGGCGCCTCGGGGAAAGGTGCAAGAGGGATCGGAAAGCGGCGCGGTTTTGCCGCTTTCGCCTCTTTCACCCGGGCGTGAAATCTCTATACCCCAGGCTCACGCCAATTGGCAGAGGGGGACGGGCCCAGATGCAGCTTCGTTTCGATCACGGGCCTTGCGGGGCCGGAACCGGATTCGACCGCCCGGTGCGGCTGATCCGGGCCGATACCGCCGCACAGGTGCCGGCGGCGCTGGCTGATCTGGATGCGGCGCGGGCGGATGGCGCCTGGCTGGCGGGTTATGCCAGTTACGAGCTGGGCTATGCGCTGGAACCGCGTCTGGCCGGGCTGATGCCCGAAGGGCGGCGGCTGCCGCTTCTGTGTTTCGGCGTTTATGACGGGCCAAGGGTGCTGCCGCTGCCGACCCCCGGCGGCGGGATCGGTGATTTCGCCCCCCGCTGGGACGGCGCGCGCTATGGCGCGGCCTTCGACCAGGTGCACAGCGCCATCGGCGCCGGAGAGTTCTATCAGGCCAATCTGACCTTTCCGGTCGATCTGCGTCTCCACGGCGCCGCGCCCGCGCTTTATGCCGCGCTTGCCGCGCGTCAACCGGTGGGCCATGGGGTGCTGGTCACCCAACCCGGCCTGCCCGATATCCTCTGCCGCTCGCCCGAGCTGTTCTTTCGCACCGACCCCGAAGGCCGGATCGAGACCCGCCCGATGAAGGGCACCCAGCCGCGCAGCGACGATCCGGTCGAAGATGCCCGCCGCCGCGACTGGCTGGCCTGCGATGCCAAGAACCGGGCCGAGAACCTGATGATCGTCGATTTGTTGCGCAACGATATCAGCCGGGTGGCGCTGCCCGGCTCGGTGCATGTGCCCGACCTGTTCAAGGTCGAAACCTATGCCACGGTGCATCAGATGGTGTCGCGGGTGGCGGCGCGGCTGCGCGCGGGCGTTACCCTGTCGGATATCCTGCGGGCGCTGTTTCCCTGCGGCTCGATCACCGGCGCGCCCAAGATCCGTGCGATGGAGATGCTGGCGCGCCTCGAACCCTGGCCGCGCGACATCTATTGCGGCAGCATCGGCTGGGCGGCGCCCGACGGTGCGTCCGAATTCAACGTGGCGATCCGCACGCTGTTGGCCGATGGCGCGCGTGCCACGCTCAATGTCGGCGGCGGCGTGGTCTGGGACAGCACCGCCGGCTCGGAATACGAGGAGGCGCTATGGAAGGCCCGCTTTGCCCGCCAGATGATCCCGGCTTTCGCCTGATCGAGACACTGGGCTGGCACCCGGACGAGGGGCCGCGCCGGGCTGCGCTGCATCTGGCGCGCATGGCCCGGTCCGCCGCCGCCCTCGGGATGCCGCTCGACCAGACCGAAGCGCAGCGCCTGCTGGACCAGATCACCGGCCCGGCGCCGCTGCGCTGCCGCCTGACCCTTGGCACCCGGGGCGCCCTGTCGCTGGAAACCGCTCCGCTTGCCGCGAGCCCGCCGCACTGGCGCGTGGCGATCCATCCCGAACGGCTGGATGCGGATGATCCCTGGTTGCGCCACAAGACCACAAGGCGCGCGCTGTATGACCGTGCCCGCGCCGAACTGCCCACAGGCTTCGACGAATGGCTGTTCCTCAACCGGGCGGGCGAGGTCTGCGAAGGGACGATCACCAATATCTTTGCCGATCTCGGGGATGGCCTTCTGACGCCGCCGCTCGCTTCGGGGCTGTTACCCGGTATCCTGCGCGCCGAGCTGCTGGCCAGCGGTCAGGCGCGCGAGGCCTGCCTCACCCCGCAAGACCTGCACGAGGCCCACGCGCTCTATTGCGGCAACGCGCTGCGCGGGCTGATCCCGGCCACGTTCGCCCCGGATGCATGACCGCCTCTTTCCTCTTGCTCCAAATTTCCCGGGGGTGAATTGGCCGCAGGCCAAGAGGGGGCAGCGCCCCCAGCCACCCGAATCCAAAGAAATCCGGGTGAATTGGCCACAAACCCCGGATGCGCGCGGCGCGGCCTTGACTTCCCCGGCCTATCGCGCTGTATCGGCGCGACGCTTTCTCCGCCCGAAGGGATATCACCGATGCACGCCTATCGCAGCCATACCTGCGCCGCCCTGACCGCCGCCAATGTCGGCGAAACCGTTCGCCTGTCCGGCTGGGTCCACCGGGTGCGCGACCATGGCGGGGTGCTGTTCATCGACCTGCGTGACCATTACGGCGTGACCCAGGTGCTGTGCGATGGCGACAGCGCCGCCTTCGCTGCCCTGGAAAAGGTCCGCTCGGAGTGGTGCATCCGCATCGACGGCACGGTCAAGGCGCGCGACGCGGACCTGGTCAACCCCAAGCTGCCCACCGGCGAGATCGAGGTCTATGTCCGCGAGCTCGAAGTGCTGGGCCGGGCCGAGGAACTGCCGCTGATGGTGTTCGGCGATCAGGAATACCCCGAGGAAACCCGCCTGCGCTATCGCTACCTTGACCTGCGCCGCGAGGCGATGCAGGCCAACATGACCCTGCGCTCGGACGTGGTCGCCTCGATGCGGCGGCGCATGTGGGACAAGGGGTTCCGCGAATACCAGACCCCGATCATCACCGCCTCCAGCCCCGAGGGCGCGCGCGACTTCCTGGTGCCCTCGCGCCTGCATCCGGGCCGCTTCTATGCGCTGCCGCAGGCCCCGCAGCAGTTCAAGCAGCTGATCATGGTCTCGGGCTTTGACAAGTATTTCCAGATCGCCCCCTGTTTCCGTGACGAAGACCCGCGCGCCGACCGTTCGCCCACCGATTTCTACCAGCTCGACCTGGAAATGAGCTTTGTCACCCAGCAGGATGTGTTCGACACCATCGCGCCGGTGCTGGCGGGCGTGTTCGAGGAATTCGGCGGTGGCCGCAAGGTCGATGCGCCGCAGGACTGGCCGCAGATCGCCTATGCCGATGCCGCCAAATGGTACGGCACCGACAAGCCCGACCTGCGCAATCCGATCAAGATGCAGGACTGTTCCGAGCATTTCCGCGGCTCGGGCTTTGCCATCTTCGCCAAGCTCCTGGAGCAAGAGGGCACCGAGATCCGCGCCATTCCCGCCCCCACCGGCGGCAGCCGCAAGTTCTGTGACCGGATGAACGCCTTTGCCCAGAAAGAGGGCCTGCCGGGTATGGGCTATATCTTCTGGCGCGATCAGGGCGAGGGCTTGGAAGCCGCAGGCCCGCTCGCCAAGAACATCGGCCCCGAGCGGACCGAGGCGATCCGCCAGCAGCTGGGTCTGGGCGTGGGCGACGCTGCCTTCTTCCTGGGCGGCAAGCCCAAGTCGTTCGAAAAGGTCGCGGGCAAGGCGCGCGACGTGATCGGTGCCGAACTGGGCCTGACCGAGACCGACCGCTTTGCCTTTGCCTGGATCGTCGATTTTCCGATCTACGAACGTGACGAGGAAACCGGCGAGATCGACTTTGAACACAACCCCTTCTCGATGCCGCAAGGTGGGATGGAGGCGCTGAACGGCGACCCGATGGCGGTGCGCGGCTATCAATACGACCTCGCCTGCAACGGCTATGAACTGGTGTCGGGCGCGATCCGCAACCACAAGCCCGAGATCATGCTCAAGGCGTTCGAACTGGCCGGATATGGCGCCGACGAGGTCAAGGCCCGCTTTGGCGCGCTGTTCAATGCCTTCCATTACGGCGCGCCGCCGCACGGCGGCTGTGCCGCCGGCATCGACCGCATCGTGATGCTGCTGGCGGACGAGGCCAACATTCGCGAAGTGATGATGTTCCCGATGAACCAGCGCGCCGAGGATCTGATGATGCAGGCGCCGTCCGAGCCCAGCTCGGACCAGCTGATGGAACTGGGCCTGCGGGTGATCCTGCAGGACTGAGCGTGGTTCAGTCCGGTGTGATGTTGCCGGGGCGTATCCCGAAGACCAGCACCGGACAGCCGCCGCTGCGCCCCGCCGCGATGCGGCTGAGCAGCTTGTGGGTGCCTGTGGTGCTGGCGCCGAATTTGGCCGCAACGGTGCTGGCGGTTTCGTTGCCGTCCTTGTCCAGGCAATAGCCCAGCGACTGAAAGAACTCGGGCGGCAGCGCCCGGGTCACGATGACGCCGACGTCGATCACGCCCGCTTCGAAGAAGCTGCGAAAGGCATAGAGATCGCGGTCATAGGTCTGGTCCTTGCTGTTCCACTCGTAATCGAAGGCTACCCGGCCGCGCCAGAAATCGACCAGATGATTGTGGATGTAATCGGCGCGCAGGATGCGGTCGATCTCGGGCGCGTTCTCGCCCTTGCCCTCGCGCAGGCGGACGGTCAGGTCGGCCTCGATCCGGACCTCCTGGTGGAACCCCTCGGCCGCCGCCAGATCGGCAAAGCGGGTGGTGGCCGACATCCGGTTGCCGCCGGGCGAGCGGATTTCGGTGCGGCTGATGGTGAAGGCGTCGAGGATGCGCAGGATCGCGGCAAGTTCGCCGGGCGCGCGCTGGGCAAGGATGGCGGCGGCGCTGCGATAGCTGGCCACCGAATAGCGCGGGCCAAGCGTCCAACCCAGCTGCGCCTCGACCGCGCCGCCCGGATCGAACACCGCATCGTCGATACTGCGGGCCATGTTACTCGGCCGCGACGCCGGAGTTATAGGAATAGGTCTTCCAGCTGGGTTTGTAATCGGCGTCCGCCTGATTGCCCCAGACGGTCCAGCCGTCGCGCACGCCGCGCCCGAACATCTCCAGATAGGGTCCCCAGGAACAGCTCTCGATCAGCTCGTACTGCTCGTCGGGCTTGCGCGAATGTTCGCGCTTGCGGGTTTGCATCATGTTGACCTGGCGCCGGCCCGGCGCCAGCGTGCGGGCATTCTTGCCCTTGGTGCCGAACAGCAGCAGCTCGGTCACATTGCGGAAATAGAAGCCCACGCCGCGCCCGTCCGAGCCGCCATCCTTGCGCACCTTGTGCCAGACGATGTTGGACTTGTACTCGAACCCCCAGGCGCTGAGCACCTGCAAGCCCTCGGGCAGCAGCGCGTTGGGTACCCACAGATAGCAATGTGCCCGGTCCTGCAGATAATCGGCCACCGGCAGGGCGCAGATATCCTCCAGCGTCATGGTCGGATAGCGTGCCAGCCGCTTGTGTTCGGGCGCAACCTTGCCGGTGCGGTTGGTGAACCGCCAGGGCGGGTCGGCCATCACGGTGGCGAAGCGGTCGTCACCAAGGAAATCCGACAGATCTTGAGAGGCTGATTGAGACATGTCCAACATATTGCGGTCTTCCCCCTCGATTGTCACGCCCCTTTTGCGGGGATGTTCACTCTAGGCGAGTGAGAACGAAAGGTAAACACGCTTTGCGGTCCCGAAGCGGTATCGGCGCAGCCGTTGGCAGGCACCGACCGGGCAGCCGGGTTGCAGTTGCAATCGCGCGATGCCCTACCGGGATGGCGACAGGGTCAGCGTGGCCCGACCTGCCTGCGTCGCGGAACGGGCGTCTGATGCCAGCGCAGCGCGTAGATCAGCACGCCGGCGGTCACGATGGCGATCGGAAGCATTCCGGCCATCTCAGATCGCCTTCCTGTGATTCAGGCGTTCCTGCACCAGCCCCGCGATCCGCGCGGTGTCCGAGGTGACGGGCGCGCCGCTGGCCCGGGTGCGGGCCAGGGCCTGCGCGGCCGAGGCCAGAACGTGATCTTCGGCGCTGCGGGCCACGCCCAGCAGGAACTGGGCCACATAGTCCAGCGTCTGCGGGTCGGTCTTTTCGCTCAGCACATCGGCCACATGGGCCATGTCGTCGTGATAGGCGATGGGATCGGGGCGAATGTGTTCGTCATGCAGGATGCGCGGGCCGGTCGGCTGACGGTCGGCAGGCAGGCGCGACAGGATCTCGGCCTGGAATGTCGCGAGCGAGGTTACCGGCTTGGCCAGGAAACCGTCGGCCCCGGCCTCGAGCGCGCGCTCTTCGGCGCAATCATCACCCGATGTGCCCAGGATCACCCCGACCCGGGGCGCCGTATGGGCCAGTTCCTCGATCAGGTCGGCGCCGGAGCCATCGGGCAGCCCCATATCTACAACGATCACCGAGGGGCGGTAGATCTGCAGATGCCGACGCGCCGATTTCAGGCAATCCGCACGTCGGATACGGGCGCCGCTGCGCAGGCACAACAGGCGCATCGCCTCGCAGGCAAAGCGGCTGTCCTCGACCACGAGAATGGTCAGCCCCAGCAGCGGGCGGGTAACCGTCGGCAGCCGGTGCGGGGCGGCAAAGGGATCAGAATCATCCATGGCTGGCTCCTTCAGCAGACCCTTCAACGCTAGGCCACGCTGGCTAACAGGACGTTAATGGGCGATTTGGCGCACTTGCCCCGGCAAGCGTCACACCGCATAAGACGCCTGACCCGATGAACCCTGGAGGATGATCATGATCGGCCGTTTGAACCATGTCGCCATTGCCGTACCGGATCTGGAGGCCGCGTCCGCGCAATACCGCAGCGCGCTGGGCGCCAAGGTGGGTGCGCCGCAAGACGAACCCGATCATGGTGTCACCGTGGTGTTCATCGAACTGCCCAACACCAAGATCGAGCTGCTGTACCCGCTGGGCGAGAACAGCCCGATCCAGGGCTTCCTGGACAAGAATCCCTCGGGTGGCATCCACCATGTCTGCTATGAAGTCGAGGACATCATCGCCGCGCGCGATCACCTGAAATCGACCGGTGCCCGGGTGCTGGGTACGGGCGAGCCCAAGATCGGCGCCCATGGCAAACCGGTGCTGTTCCTGCACCCCAAGGATTTCAACGGCTGCCTGGTGGAACTGGAACAGGTCTGACCCATATCAGGGTGAAACCCAAAGGGGGCGAAAATGTCGATCACATCCGCATTGGTGCTGTTCTCGGTCATCTGGTTCATGACCTTCCTGATCGTGCTGCCGATCCGCGTGCGCACGCAGGGCGATCTGGGCGACATCGTGCCCGGCACCCATGCCAGCGCGCCCGAGCATCACCATCTGAAAGCCAAGGCCTGGATCACCACCGGGGTTTCGGTGGTGCTCTGGGCGATCATCGGGGGCATCATCCTGTCCGGGTGGATCAGCGTTGACGACATCGACCTGCTCAACCTGAGGCCGCCGCAGGAGTGAGGGCAGGGCACACCGGTGCCCCGCCATTGCGTTCAGCGGATCCCGTTCACCGCGTGAAAGATATGGGTGAAGGTGGCCGCGCCCAGGATCGGGATCAGCAGGTTCACCAGCGGCACCGACAGCGGAATTGCCATCAGGGCGCCCGCGGCCCAGATCGTCATCAGATGTTTCGAGCGCAGCCGGCGTGCCTCGGCCCGACCGACCCGGCGCATCGCGGCCAGGGTGAAATACTCGCGGCCCAGCAGGAAACCGTTCAGCCCCCAGAAGATGAACAGCGCAAAAGGCGCGAACATCGCATAGAGGACAAAGGCCGCCAGGTTGGCCGCGATCAGCACGCCCAGAAAGTTGACCGTATCCTTGAGCGCCTCGCCAAAGGGCACCTTGGCCACGGCGGGCAGGTGCGGGTAATGCCTGTCCTCGACCGCCTGCGCCACCTCGTCCAGGAACATCGAGGTGATGGCCGAGGCCACCGGCACCATCAGGAACACCGACAGCACCAGCATGAAGATCAGCGACGAGACGCTGAGCAGCCCGCCGACCCATGTCACCTCGCCCAGCACGGGCAGGGTGACCTCAGGGCCGACCAGCGTTTGGATCAGCCACAGGAACAGCGCATAGACCGCCACCAGCAGCGCCAGTGTCAGGCCCACACCCAGGCCCAGCACCTTGCGAAAGCGCGGATCGCCGATCTGACCCAGCGCGGCGAGGAAAGCGTTGATGATGATCATGCCGTTACCCAGGTGGTGATGGCCTCCAGATCCGGTCGGGGCCGGTCGGGGGGCGCACTGGTCTCGGTGGCGATATGGATCAGGCCGGCGATCCGCTCATGGGACTCAAGCCCCAGACCCTCGGCGCAGAAGATGCGGTCATGCGAGGGCCAGCCGCTGAGCCAGTTGGCGCCCCAGCCCGCCGCCAGTGCCGCGTTCAGCATCGCCAGGCAGACCGCACCGGCCGAATAGGTCTGTTCGATCGCCGGGATCTTGGGGCTGTCCTTCTGCACCTCGATCACCGCCACCGCCAGAATGCCCTGATCGAACTGCGCCCGCCCCTTGGCGATATCCTCGTCCGGCTTGCCCAGCGCGCGCCCGCGCGCCTCGGCCAGATCGGCCAGCCGCGCCATCGCGCCCTGTTCCAGCACGACAAAGCGCCAGGGTTCCAGCTTGCCGTGGTCCGGGCTGCGCGCGGCGGCGGTCAGGATCGGCAGCAATTCTTCGCGGCTGGGCGCCGGGGCACTCAGCGTCTTGGCCGGGCGCGACCGGCGGGTTTGCAGAAACTCCAGAGCGGCATCGTTGCGCGGCGGCATATGTAAATCCTTTTCACATCAATCGCTCTCCGCTATCTCGGTGACCGGACGCGGAGTTTCAAGGGTAAATCCTGCGTGAGGTTCGGCTTTTGCCGGCTTGGCAGCGGCGGGATGTGCTAGCATGGGCCACCCGATTGAGAGTCCGTGATGACCCCACATGCCTTTTTGATGGCGGCGTTCCTGGCATTGAGTGCCTGCGCCACAAGCGCGCCGCAACCGGTGGCGCAATATCCCGGCAGCCTGCCACCACCCAAAGCCCAGCGTGACAGCGACGCGCGCGCGTCGGCAACCGCCTATTACCTGGGACCACGCGGAGAAGAGTGGTACTGAGCGGCGCCGCGACTGGGCTTTTGCGCGCAACCCTGTAAAACGGGCACATGGCAAAGCCCAAGGTCAAATCCCTTCCCGATCTGTCGCACCTGGCCCGACCGGGGCAAGAGATTGCCCTGCGCGTGACACCAAAGGCCGCGCGCGACAGCGTGACCCTTGCGGGAGAGGGGCTGCGGATCACCGTCACCGCCCCGCCCGAGGATGGCAAGGCCAATGAGGCGGTGCGCAAACTGCTGGCGCGCGCCATGGGCGTGGCACCCAGCCGACTGACCCTCAGACGTGGCCAGACCGCGCGTGACAAGACCTTTGTCTATCTGGGGGGCTGAGGGTCAGCCCGGTACCTCGCGCAGCTGATACACCCCCTCGGGCAGGTCCAGCGCTGCTGCCAGATCGCGCAGCTGCTCGGGCGACAGGGTGATCTTTTGCATGGTTTCGGTGCGTGGGTCGAATTGTTCGACCGTCACGCATTCGGCAAAGGAATTGATGACCACATCCTCCTGCAAGGGCGCTTCGCCCTCGTCCACGAGCGTGATCACCGTCGAGTCGAATTCATGTTCGATGGTAAACATAAGACCACAGTGGCGGTGGCGCCCGACCATTGCAAGCCCGCGCGCGCAGCAAGGGCTGGAAGCCGCTTGGCGCGCAGGCTAAACTCTGCCCAAGATGGTAAAAAACGAAAAGGTATCCCATGCGTCGGTTTCTGACTCTGACGGTTGCGCTTGGCTTTCTGTCCGCCTGCGAGGTGTCTGATCCCGGGCCAGTCGCACCTCTGCCGAAGGTGCCCGACAGCCCGCCGATGAGCGCAAGCGCGGCGCAATCGGCATTTGCCAGCGTCTCGGCGCGGGTGCGGCCGGTGGCGGTGCGTGAATGCCAGCAGCGCACCCAGGGCGCCAATTGCGATTTCAAGATCCAGATCGACCCCGACCCCAAGGCGCCGGTCAACGCTTATCAGACGGTGGGCAAGAACGGCCAGCCGCTGATCATCTTTACCCGCTCCATGATCGCCACCGCGCGCAATGCCGACGAGTTGGCCTTTGTCATGGGGCACGAGGCGGCGCATCACATTCGCGGCCATCTGGCACGTCAGAACGCCAGCGCCATCGCGGGTGCGGTCATCCTTGGCGGGCTGGTGGGGCTGGCCGGCGGCGGCGCGTCAACCATCGATGCGGCCACCCAGATCGGCGCCAGTGTCGGTGCGCGCACCTATTCCAAGGAATATGAGCTGGAGGCCGACGAGCTGGGCACCGTGATCACTCACAAGGCCGGATACAACCCGCTGGTCGGGGCGCATTTCTTCTCGCGCATTCCCGATCCGGGCGACCGGTTCCTGGGCTCGCACCCGCCCAATGCCGCCCGCATCCAGACGGTGCAGCGGACCGCCGGCAGCCTGGGCCTGACCCAGTGACCGGGCTGACCCGGCTGGGCGTGGTGCTGACAGATCGCGGGTCGAAATACGCGGTCAGCGGCGCCCCCGCCCGTAGCCGGGAAGAGGTGGACACGGTGCTGGCCGCGCTGAAATCGGACCGCGCCTATGCCAAGGCGACCCACAACACCTGGGCGGCGCTGCTGCCCAGCGGCGCGCTCAAGGCCGATGACGGCGAATCCGGTGCCGCCATGGTGATTCTGCGAATGATGGAGCGCGCCGAGCTTGCCGATCATGTCATCGTGGTCACCCGCTGGTATGGCGGCAAGAAACTGGGTGGCGACCGGTTCCGCAGGGTCGGGGATGCCACCCGTGCCTATCTCGATCACCTGGGCCTGTGCGCTTGACCTGCGTCAAGGGCAGGGCGCGCGCCCTGCGCTAGTCTGATGCCATCGCCGCCGCGACAGCAGAGGACATCATGGCCGACCGAGACACGCTGAGAAAACACGCCGACCTGTTCGACCGCATGGCCACAACGCTGGGTCATGATCTGGAGGAATCGGCCCTGAAGGGCCAGGTGCGCATCGACGAGATCAGCGATGCGGTTCTGGCCTGCACCGGATGCAGCAATCCTGCGCATTGCTCTGACTGGCTGGCCACGCGCGACACCGCGTTGCAGGCACCGCAGTACTGCCGCAACCGCGCATTGCTGGAACGTCTGCATCCCTGACGGCCCACACAGGTTCAAGGAAGGAGTCCCATGGCTCAGATTCCCCTGGGCGATATCGAGCGGCATTTCTGGCTGACCCGCTCGGTGGCCCGCACCATCGGCGTGTCCTTTACCGAGGCGCTGGCCGAAAAGCGCCTGACCGAGGAGGGTTATGCCGAACTGATCACCCGCTGCCGCGCGGCGGGGTGTACCGAGCGCTGCCAGCTGTGGCTGGCCTGCCAGCAGGGCCGGGCCGAGGCCGCGCCTGAATTCTGCACCAATGCCGAGGCGCTCGACCGCCTGCGCTGATCACAGCTTGCTGTGGCTGCCATCGCACAGCGGCTGTTTGCCCGAATGCTTGCAGCCGCAAAAGAACACCTTCTTGTCCGCCTCGGCGGTGTATTTCACCGGCGCAAACGCGGTCCCCTTGTGCGACCCGTCGCAAAAGGGCTGTTTCTGCGATTTGCCGCAGGCGCACCAGAAATAGGATTTGCCTTCGGTCACCTCGACCGCAAAGGGGGCTTTCTGGACGATCTCGGGGCTGTCGGACATGTGGCTGTTCCTTTGAGTGGCGGATGTCTGTGGAGTGCACGATAGCGCAGATCGGGCGCAGGAAAAGGGTGAGGATAGATAGGGAACCCATCATGCGCCTTGGGGGATAGTCAGCTTTGCGCAGCGTTCATCCCGTTTGTTTGACGACAAGCAACTATCGCTAGGGATGTGATTGTGGGCTTTTTAGCTGGAGAAAACCGCTATCCCCCAGCACTTTCAGTGCGCGAGTGAGGTGATATTCCTCAGAAACCGTTAGATGGTCTTCTTCGAATCCTCTGAAGTCGAAAGCCGTGATCGTGGCTAGCCCATACACTGCCAGAACATGGTGTTTCATCAACCATTCCGCATAGGTCTTGTTGTAACGAGGGTCGTAAGAAAACGGCCTTCCACCGGTTAGGTAGGTAATTCCTTCGTTTAGCGACAAGTGGCTTACGCCGGTCAGTTGGCTATAACCCTTCCCAAGGAATTTGAATGCCTTCAAGCGTGGTGTAGCACCATCTTTTTGTTTTCCGGCAAGGATTCCGCGGAGGACCTCTACGCCTTCCAGCTCCTGCCTGATTAAGGCAGATGCACCGATGTATTGTGCCTTTGAAACCGCTGTCTCTACGAGTGAGATGTTTTGAAACATGGCGGCTGCGACAGCAGCACGACGTAGTGAATCTTTGTCAACATTGAGAGGGCAGATAGATTGCGACCGCTCGAAGACTGAGACCAATGCTGAAAGAACGCAGTCGTTCGCAAAGGCCAAGTCTGGCAACTCTGAACGCCAATCAGGAAAGTCCGATTGCAACGTTCCGAGTGCCAGCCTGTAGTTGTTGGCCTTTTGGAAAAACTGAAAGTCTTTTTCTATCTTAGACGTCCCCACAGATCATATTCCCCGGCCTCGTCCACTTCGACCGTCACGATATCGCCGGGCTGCAAGCCTTCGAATCCCTCGTCGATGAACAGGTTGCCGTCGATCTCGGGGGCGTCCGACTTGGTGCGGCAGGTGGCGGCCTCGTCGTCGACCTCGTCGACGATCACCTCGATCACCTGTCCCACCCGCGCGGCCAGTTTCGCCTCGGAAATCGCCTGCGCCTTTGCCATGAACCGGTCCCAGCGCTCTTGCTTGACTTCTGCCGGAACATGATCGGGCAGGTCGTTCGAGCGGGCACCCGCCACGTTTTCGTATTGGAAGCAGCCGACGCGATCCAGCTGCGCCTCGTCCATCCAGTCGAGCAGGGTCTGGAACTCGGCCTCGGTCTCGCCGGGATAGCCGACGATGAAGGTCGAGCGCAGGGTGATCTCGGGACAGATCTCGCGCCAGGCGGCGATCTCGTCCAGGGTGCGCGCCGCCGCTGCCGGGCGCGCCATGCGCTTCAGCGTGTCGGGATGTGCATGCTGGAAGGGAATATCCAGATAGGGCAACAGGTTGCACCCCGCATCTGCCATCAGCGGGATCAGCTCGCGCACATGCGGATAGGGATAGACGTAATGCAGCCGTACCCAGGCATCGAGCTGTCCCAACTCGCGGGCCAGATCGGTGATATGGCTGCGGACCTCGCGGTTTTTCCACAGGTTCGTGTCATACTTGCGATCCAACCCGTAAGCACTTGTATCCTGAGAGATGATCAGGAGCTCTTTCACACCGTTATCCACAAGCTTTTCCGCTTCGCGCAGCACCGCATGGGCGGGGCGGCTGGCCAGCTTGCCACGCATGTCGGGGATGATGCAGAACTTGCACTTGTGGTTACAGCCCTCGGAAATCTTGAGGTAACTGTAATGGCGCGGCGTCAGCTGAACGCCCGAGGCGGGCAGCAGGTCGACAAACGGGTCCGGATCGGGCGGCACCGCGCCATGCACGGCATCCAGAACCTGCTCGTATTGATGCGGGCCGGTGACGGCCAGAATGCGCGGATGATGCTCGCGGATATAGTCGGGTTCGGCGCCCAGGCAGCCGGTCACGATCACCTTGCCGTTTTCCTTGAGCGCCTCGCCGATCGCATCCAGGCTCTCGGCCTTGGCACTATCAAGAAAACCGCAGGTGTTGACGATCACCGCATCGGCGCCCGCATAGTCGGGCGAAATGCCATAGCCCTCGGCCCTGAGCCGGGTCAGGATGCGCTCGCTGTCGACCAGCGCCTTGGGACAGCCCAGCGAGACCATGCCGATGGTCGGCTGGCCGGGGCGGGTGGCGGCGGTGCCCAGTCGGGCGGCGGGGGCCAGGTCGGGGCGCAGGTTCGGAGGGTTCGTGCTCATGGCGCGCATATAGAGGGGAAAGCTTCCCCTTGCAAATGTTGCGCAACCGAGGTCGGCTGACCATATCGCAAGAGGCAAACAGGCAGGGAGCGCGCATATGCGGTGGATCGTGCGAATCGGCATCACTTTGGTCCTGGCGGCGGTGGTTATGATAGGGGCGCTGCTGCTGTTGCCCGGCGACCGGCTGGCGCGACTTGCCATCGAGCAGATCCGCAAACAGACCGGGCGCGAGGTCACGGTGGCGGGCGAGGTCAAGCTCAGCTTTTGGCCGGTGCTCGGGGTCGAGACCGGGCCGGTGACCGTCGCCAACGCAGATTGGGCCAGCGCGGCCCCGATGTTGCAGGCGCAGGGGCTGGCGATCGGGGTCGCGGCGCCGGCGCTGCTGGGGGGCGAGGTGCGGATCACCCGCATCCTGGCCCAGGATCCGGTGCTGCGGCTGGAAACCGCCAAGGGCCGCGTGAACTGGGAATTCAGCCCCACGGGCGCGTCCGGCGGCGCCGCGACCCCCTCGGGCGGCGGCAGCGGCGGGCAATTGGTGACGCTTGACGGGCTGGACCTGAGGAACGCCCGCCTGATCTATGTCGAAGAGGGCAAGACCAGTTTCGACTTTGGCGGCGTCGATCTGTCGGCCAGTTGGCCCGCGACGGATGCACCGCTCAAGATGGAGGCGCGGCTGGAGCCGGGGGCGGGGCCGATCTCGGTCGATCTCGATCTGGCCGATCTGAGTGCGTTTTCGAACGGGCAGGTCAGCGCCATGCAGATGAAGATGACCGCGCCCAAGACCAGCATCACCTTTGACGGGCGTGCCAGCATCGACGGCGCGCTGGCCGGAGCGGCCGTGCTTGATACCAGCGACAGCGCCGCGATGCTGGCGGCATTCGGCCAGGCCGGCATCAGCCTGCCGCGCGGGCTGGGGCAGCGGGCTGATCTGCGCGCCCAGATCACCTATACCGCCGACGGGCGGCTGGCGCTGCGCGAGCTTGCGGCCGATCTCGACGGCAACCGGCTGAACGGCGCCGCCGATGTGACGGTGGCCGACCCGCCGCAGGTGACCGCGCGCCTGACCGCCGGTGCGCTGGATCTGACCGGGCTTGCCGCCGCTGGCGGGACAGGCTCGGGGCGCAGCGACGCGGCCTCGGGCTGGTCCGAGGACGCCATCGACGCCTCGGCGCTGGCGCTGGCCAATGGCATGCTGCATCTGAGCGCCGGTTCCATCGCCCTGCCGGGGTTGGAGCTGGGGCAAAGCGTACTCAGCCTGTCGCTTGATAACAGCCGCGCGGTGGTCGACATGGCGCCTGTCTCGCTGTTTTCGGGGCAATTGACCGGTCAGGTCGTGGCCAATAACCGCAACGGCTTGTCGGTTGGCGGCGATCTGCGGGCCGAAGGCATCGAGATGCGCGAGGCGCTGGCGACGCTGGGCGGGATCGAGCGGCTCTCGGGCGCCGCCTCGGGTCAGCTGAAATTCCTCGGCGTCGGCGCGAGCGAGGCGCAGATCATGCGCTCGCTCTCGGGCGAGGGGCGGCTTGCGATGGGTCGCGGGGTGATCGCGGGCTTCGACCTCGACAACCTGATGGGGCGCGGGGCCAAGGGCGGCGGCACCACGGTGTTCAACAGCCTCACCGCCAGCTACCGGATGGACAAGGGCAACCTCTTCAACGAGGACCTTTTGATGCTGCTTGACAATTTCAAGGCCAATGGCACCGGGCGCGTGGGTCTTGGTGCGCGCGATATCGACTATCTGTTCACCCCGGTCGCGCTGCGGGCCAATGCCGGGCAGGGGCTGTCGGTGCCGGTCCGCATCGTCGGCCCTTGGGCCGACCCGTCGATTCGCCCCGACCTGAGCCAGGTGATCGAGGCGGCGACCGGCCTGGACAAGGAAGCGGTCGATACCAAGGCCAAGGACGAGTTGCGCCGCAAGCTGGGAGAGGAGCTGGATACCGAGATCACGCCGGATCAGAATGTCGAAGAGCTGATCAAGGACCGGCTGGAAAAGGAGGCAACAAAGGGTTTGCTGAAGCTTCTCGGCGCCGACTGAGGTGAGGACAAAGGGGGCGCTGCCCCCGTCACCTGCGGTGACTCCCCCGGGATATTTTCAGCAAGAGGAAAGAGCAGGGTGCGATCCAGCTTCTTTCTGGTCGGAAATACTCCGGAGCGCGAGGCAGCGCCTCGCAAAAGACCGCCGCGCGGAACGCGCGGCCCGGCCCAACGCCTCGGGCCTCTCGTCAGAGAGGCGTGAGGGGGCGGGAGCGCCCCCTGCCAGGCTCAGATGGTCTGGTCGTAGTCGCCCACGCCCGGCTCGGTGCGGATAACCTCGTCGATCTCGGCAAAGATGGCGCGCATCTCCGCCTCGCTCTCGCTGCTTTCGCAGACCACCACCAGGTTGGGCGTGTTCGACGAGGCGCGCACCAGCCCCCAGGAGCCGTTGTCCAGGATGACACGGGCACCGTTCACGGTGACCACCTCCTTGATGGCACGCCCGGCAAAGCTGTCACCGGCGGCATGTTTGGCAACCAGCTTTTCCACCAGCCGCTCCAGAATGGCGTATTTCTCGGTGTCGGCAGCATAGGGCGACATGGTGGGCGTCGACCAGGTGCGCGGCAGCGCCTTGCGCAGGTCCGACATCGACATTTCGGGGTTGCGATCCATCAGCTTGCAGATCTCGACCGCCACCCGCATGCCGCAGTCATAGCCGCGCCCGATCGGCTCGGCCAGAAAGTAGTGACCGGATTTCTCGAACCCCGCCAGTGCGCCGATCTCCTTGACCCTGCGTTTCATGTGGCTGTGGCCGGTCTTCCAGTAATCGGCCTTGGCGCCGTGTTTCTGCAACTCGGGATCGGCGGCAAACAGGCCGGTGGATTTCACATCCGCTACAAAGGTGGACCCGGGATAGAGTTTCGAGAGGTCGCGCGCCATGATCACGCCCACCTTGTCGGCAAAAATCTCCTCGCCCTCGTCATCCACCACGCCGCAGCGGTCGCCATCGCCGTCAAAGCCCAGCGCGAAATCGGCGCCGCTGGCTTTGACCGTGTCGGCCATGTCATGCAGCATTTCCATGGCTTCGGGGTTGGGGTTGTAGTTGGGAAAGGTGTAGTCGAGCTCATTGTGGCTCGGCACGATCTCGACGCCCATGCGGGCAAAGATTTCGGGCGCAAAGGCCGAGGCGGTGCCGTTGCCGGTGGCGCAGACCACCTTGAGCGGGCGCGACATGCGGAAATCGCCGACCAGATCGTCGATATAGGCCTCTTTCACGCCGTCCACGAATTCGTAAGAGCCGCCCGGGCGCGCCACGCCCTCGCCGTTCAGCACGATGTCGCGCAGCTCGGCCATCTCGTCGGGTCCATGGGTCAGCGGCCGGTCAAAGCCCATCTTGACCCCGGTCCAGCCGTTCGGGTTGTGGCTGGCGGTCACCATCGCCACGGCGGGCACATCCAGATGGAACTGCGAGAAATAGGCCATCGGCGACAGGGCGGGGCCGATATCCTTGACCTGGATGCCGGCCTGCATCAGGCCCAGGATCAGCGCGTTCTTGATGGCCAGCGAATAGTCGCGATAATCGTTGCCGACCGCGATCACCGGCGCGATGCCACGGCGGTGCATCTGGGTGCCCAGACCCAGGCCCAGCGCAGTCATGCCGGGCAGGTTGATCTCTTCGGGATACTTCCAGCGGGCATCGTATTCGCGAAATCCGGTTGGCCGGATCATGGCATCGCGCAGGAAGGTCCAGGTGTTTGGAGTCACCTCGGAAAGGGGCTTGGTCATATCGAACACTCGGGCCTTTGTCAGATCTGGATCGGGTTTGCCTTGGCGAGCGCGTCGAACCGCATCAGCGTGTCGATGAGACCCGGCATCTCGTCGAGATAGATCATGTTGGGCCCGTCGCAGGGCGCGTTGTCGGGATCCTGATGGGTCTCCATGAACACCGCCGCTGTTCCCACCGCAACCGCCGCGCGTGCCATGACGGGCGCAAACTCGCGCTGGCCGCCGGACGAACCGCCCCGACCGCCCGGCTGTTGCACCGAATGGGTGGCATCCATAACCACGGGATAGCCGGTCTGCGCCATGATCGGCAGCGCGCGCATGTCGGCCACCAGCGTGTTATAGCCAAAGGAGACGCCGCGCTCGGTCAGCAGGATGTTTTCGTTGCCGGTGCTGGCGATCTTGTCGACGATATTGCCCATTTCCCAAGGGGCCAGGAACTGGCCTTTCTTGACGTTGATCACCGCGCCGGTGTTTCCGGCGGCCAGCAGCATGTCGGTCTGGCGGCACAGAAAGGCCGGAATCTGCAACACATCGACCGCCTCGGCGGCGATGGCGCATTGCGCCTCGCTATGCACATCGGTCAGCACCGGCACGCCCATGGTGCGGCGGATATCGTCCAGCACCTTGAGCCCGGCGTCGATGCCCATGCCGCGCTTGCCACCCAGCGAAGTGCGGTTGGCCTTGTCATAGCTGGCCTTGAACACATATTGCGCGCCAGCGGCGTCGCAGGCCTCTTTCAGCGTGCCGGCGATCATCTGGGCGTGATCGGCGCTTTCCAGCTGGCAGGGGCCCGCGATGATGGTGAGCGGGAGGTCGTTGCCGACCGTGAGGTCGGCGATTTGGACATGTTTCATAAGCTTACGAGGATACCTGTTCTCTGAGGATCGACGCGGTGAGCGAGATCATCAGGTAGATACCAGCAAACAACAGGAATGCCAAAATCGTATTTTCGAAGCTGCGCGGATAGCTCGGTTCGTCGCTGGGCACCGGATTGACCGAAATGGTCAGATAGCGCACCTGACGGTTGGCCTCCATCCGGGTGGTTTCCATTTGCTGCAAGGCACCTTGCAGCATCATGTCCCGGCTGGCCAGGTCAGCTTGGGCCATCTGGATGCGCACGCTGAGCCGGGCCAGCGAGTTTTCGCCACTCGAGGTGTCCAGCATCCGGGCGTTGAGATCGTCCAGCACATCGTTGAGGCGGGCGATATCGGCGCGGGCGCCATCCACCTTGGCCTTGCTGGGGCGCGGGTTATCGAGCAGCGCGGCCAGTTGCAGCTCTTTTTCCTGCAACTGCACCTCGACCTGATCAATGCGGCCACGCAGGCTGGCGATCACGCTTTCGGGATCCAGCAGCGCGCCCTGCTGTTGCAGCTCGACCAGCGCTTCCTGCGCCTTGCGCCGCTCTTTCTGCGCATCCTCGAAACTCTTGCGGGCCTCGCGCATCTGGTCTTCGCGCTTCTGGCCGGACAGGTTGTTGACCCGGCTTTCGGCATAGGACAGCAGGCTGTTCGAGAAATCGGTGGCGACCTGCGGATCGGGGGCGGCGACCTCCATCCGGATCACGCCTTCGGTCGGGTCATAGCCGATGGTCACGATCCGGGAATAGACCTTATAGGCCTCCTCGTTGGTGGCATCGGGTGCGAGCCGCTGGATCGGGTCGATCTCTGCTTGCTGGAAATGCGCCTTGAAGTTCTGGTCGCGATCCAGAAGCAACATCGCCTCTTTCGACTCCAGGAAAGACTGGACCGAGATCGAATCCTGGCTGGTGGCAAATTGCGTACCGGCAAAGAAGCCGCCGACCCCGCCCAGCGAGCCGTCGGCCTGAAGGATCACGAATTCCGATTTGCTGGCATACATCGGCGTGGCGACCACGTAGAAGTAATAGCCCGCGATCAGCGTCGGCAGGAACACGAAAAAGGCCAGCCGGGTCAGCAGCTGCATCATCTTGCGCCGGCGGCGGCGCATGATGTCCTGTTGGATGCGGCCAATCTCCATCTCGCGCCGCTGGGTCGGGCTCAGCTCGGTCGAGGGCAGCATCTGGCGCGGCTGTACCGTCTGCGGCAGCTGAACCTTCGGAACCTCTTCCTCGTCGCGGCCGGCATTGGCAGGTTTTGCGCTGTCCTTGCCACGCTGCACCACCAGATCCAGCATGTTGCCACGTTCCAGCGGATCGATACCGCGGGCGCGCAACTGGCGCACCGCCTCGTAATCCGAGGTGACGGGCAGGTTGTGTTTCTGTGCCAGACGCCGGGCCATGCGCAGCTGGCGACCGGTCAGCCCCTCGCGCTTGATCGCGTCGATATCGCTTTCGGCGCCGGTTTCAGCGGCGGAGGAGACCTGTCCCTCCATCGGCTTGGGGGCGGCAGGCATCGCGTCGGGGCTGGGGCGTTGCGGACGAACGGGGGTGTTGCCGGGTTGCGGCGCTGCGTCGGCGTGGGGCGCGTCGCCCTGCGGGCGCAGCGGCGAGATATTGGCCACCGATTGGGGCCGCACAGGTGCCGCGACACCCTCTTCGGCGCCCGTGGGGGCGCCGGTCCGGCGGATGCGGAATTTCTTAGCCTTGGGTTTGGTAGTCATAGAGCTGTTTCGCTTCTTCCAAGGTGTCGAATACGTGCAGTTGGCCGTCCATCAGAACGGCCGCCTGCCGGGCGAATTGTTCCAGCGTGGCGGGCTGGTGCGAGACGATGACAATGGTGGTGGTGCGCAACCGCTCTTCGAGGATGGCGCCCGCCTTCTTGTTGAACTCGACATCGGTCGAGGCGGGCATGCCCTCGTCGATCAGATACATGTCGAAATCCAGCGCCAGCATCAAGGCAAAGGAGAACCGCGCCCGCATCCCCGAGGAATACGTGCCCAGCGGCTGGTCGAAATACTCGCCCAGACCACACAGCCAGCGGCAATAGGCTTCGATGTAATCGGGGTCCATCCCGTAGAGCCGGGCGATATAGCGCGAATTCTCCATCGCCGACAGACGGCCCACGACACCGCCCATGAACCCCAGCGGAAACGAGATATTGCAGCCACGGCGGATCACGCCTTCGTCCGGCTTTTCCAGCCCTGCCATCATGTTGATCAGGGTAGATTTTCCGGTCCCGTTCGGCGCCAGGATGCCCATCGACTTGCCCAGCTCCACCCGGAACGAGACACGGTCCAGGATCACTTTGCGTTGTGTTCCTGTCCAGAAGGACTTGCTGACGTTTTCGAACTCTAGCATCTGCTGTCTGCTACGGCCCAATGTGAGATGTTTTGCATGGCGGTCAGGCCACACCTGTTAATCCCCCGTCCGGGCGGGAGTTGTCTACCGGCCTACAGGGGGAATTTGGCTACATTATGTCCAAATGTGAAACAAAAACTCAATCGCCTCGCGGATGCGTGTGCCATCCGGTTCCCGATCACAACAGGTTGACATCATGCAGGGCTGCCCAGGCCATGGGGTCGGGTTATCCTGGGGCGGCGACAAGACCGGAGCCAAGCCGATGACCGACCCCGCCGACCGGCCCCTGATCGAGCGGATCAGAGCCTGCCGCCTGTGTGCCGACCGCTTTGCGGCCACGCATACCGCGCATGAACCGCGCCCGGTGGTCTGGTTCCGGCCCGGTGCGCGCCTGCTGATCGCGGGGCAGGCACCGGGTGCGCGGGTGCATGCCTCGGGGCGGCCCTTCACCGACCCTTCCGGCGACCGGCTGCGCGACTGGCTGGGGATCGGCGAGGAGACCTTCTATGACAGGTCGCGGGTTGCCGTGGTGCCAATGGCGTTTTGTTTCCCGGGCTACAACAGTCAGGGCGCCGATCTGCCGCCGCCGCCGGTTTGTGGAAAGACCTGGCACAATCAGGTGATGGGCGAACTGGGTGAGATGCCGCTGAGTGTTCTGGTGGGCGGGCATGCGCTCAAATATCATCTGGGCGCGCGCAGCCCGGTGACCGAGACGGTGGCCGCCTGGCGGGACCATGCGCCGCGCGTCTTTGCCTTGCCTCATCCGTCCTGGCGCAATACGGGATGGCTCAGGAAAAACCCGTGGTTCGAGGCCGAGTTGCTGCCGGTCCTGCGTGCACGGGTCAAAGAGGTGCTGAATGAGCCAGACCGGAGCGCAAACCCCGATTGACCGCGCCCATGCGGAAATGGAGACAAGCGACACCGCCCGCCTGCGCTTTTTCGAGCGGTTGGGCGATGCCGAGCTGTTCCTGCTGCTGACCGAAGAGGCGCGCGGCGAGAACCTTTCGCCTGAACTCTTCGACCTGGCAGACGGCCGATTTGTGCTGGCCTTCGACCGCGAGGAGCGGCTGGCCGCATTTGCCGGCCGTCCCGCACCCTATGCAGCTTTGTCGGGCCGGGTGCTGGCGGCGATGCTGGCGGGGCAGGGGATCGGGCTGGGGCTGAACCTGGATGTGGCGCCCTCGGCCATGCTGATCCCGGCCGAGGCGCTGGCCTGGCTGGCCGAGACACTGGGCCATGGCCCCGATCAGGTCGAGGCGCGAATCACCGAAGTCACCGCGCCGGGCGGCCTGCCCGAGGCGCTGCTTTCGGCGCTCGATGCCAAGCTGGTCACTGCCGCCGGTCTGGCGCAGGGCGCCTATCTGGCCGGTGTCGTCTATCAGGATGGCGGGCGCGGGCATCTCTTGGGCTTTGTCGAGGCGCGCGAGGGGGCCGAACCCGCGCTGGCCAAGGCCGCGTCCGAGGCGCTGACCTTTTCGGGGATCGAGGCCGGGGCGATGGATGTTGGCTTTTTCACCGCTGCCGACCCGATGGCCGCCACCCTGTCGCGGGTGGGGCTGCGCTTCGATCTGCCCGAGCCGCCCGAGCCGCCGCGCGGCCCTGCGGCGCCGGGCATGGACCCGGATGCGCCGCCCCGTCTGAAATAGGGCGGCGCCGCCCGGTCAGGCCGGGTATTGCGTGATCACGATCGGGCCGTCATTGGGCCCCAGCGCCTGGGTCAGCAGGGTGCCGTTGGCCTCGTATTGCAGGCACAGCTGCCAGATCTGGAACGTCACCTTGTCCGCCCCCGGCGGCGTGATGTTGACGCCATAGCTCGACGTGGTCTGCTGGCTGATCGCCAGGCTGTGCGCCGTGGTCGAGGTATGCGTGAACGAGGTCGAGAGTTGCGCGCTGATCCCGAACAGCGCCTTGTCGATGCCGCCGCCGCCGATGCCCACGGTCAGGCCCAGTGTCTCGGCGAAACTGTCGGTCTCGGTATCGGTGCTGGTATTGCCCGAGGTCACCGCGATCGAGCGGTTATAGGTGTTGCCGGGGTTCAGCTCTCCGGCGCCGATCTGCTGCCAGAAATAGCTGGCGCTGATCGGCACATTGGCGGTGCTTACACCGACGGCGGTGATCCACAGCCCCTGCTGGCCGCTGTCCGAAATCACGATGGTGTTCTCGCCCTGCACCATCTTGGCGGCATCCAGCACAAAGGTCTCGTCATGCCAGTTCTGGTTGGCGACGAACTGGTTGGATACCACCTGCTGCCCGTTGACCGAAACGCTGATGTAGCTCTGGCTGCCGGTGGTGTTGGGGTTCGCCACCCCGGCGCAGGTGACGGTCAGAGTGACATTGGTCGCCTCGGCCAGTTGCAGCGCGAAATTGGCGCTGCCGCCCGATTGCAGGTTCCAGAACCCGGTCGAGGGCGCGAACCCGCTGTAGAGCGGCATGCTGAACAACGCGGTACGCGAGGGGTTGGCGGTGTTGAAGGCGATGGATTGCGGCGGCACCAGCTGCGAACTGGCATTCTGGAGCAGCGCCGGCGTGGTCGGGCTCTGGGCAAAGATGCCATCGCCGCTCGGGCTGGGGGGCGGGGTCGTCACGGTCCAGCCAAAGACCGAATACGAGAAATCCGAGCCCGCATCGAGCAGCATGCAGGGAAGGTCCTGCGTCATCGCCATGTTCATATGGTATCTCCTGAAACTCTTGACCAGCGACGCATCGTTGCGCCGTGCCACAGGGATGACCGGATCGGCCCCGCCGCTCAACGCCGGGCTGCGCGCGATTTTCGCCTATTTCGAAACGAAAAGACCGGGCCGCAGCAGGGCGCGGTCCGGTCTTGTGATCTGGCACACAGCGGGCCTTCGCCCGGCTGGGTGGAGGGGGCAAAAGGCCCTGATTCTGTTTGGCATTTTCCTAAAATGCCACGCATCTTCGGGCGCCCGTTGGCTCAGCTTGGGTTCGACTCCAGCTTGTCCTGGGTGCGGGTGTCGAAATCGCTGGCGTCATGGCGCTCGCGCAGCTGGTATTTCGGCTCGCCCGAGACGCGGTTGACCATGCGGCCACGGCTGACGCCGGGGCGGGCATCCAGTTCACGCGCCCAACGCATCACATGGGTATAGCTTTCGGCATCCAGGAATTCGGCCGCGTCATAGGCCCGGCCCAGCACCAGCTGCCCGTACCAGGGCCAGATCGCCATATCGGCGATGGAGTATTCCTCGCCCGCGATAAAGGGGTGTTGCGCCAGTTGCCGGTCCAGCACGTCGAGCTGGCGCTTGACCTCCATCGCGAAACGGTTGATCGGATATTCGAACTTCTCGGGCGCATAGGCATAGAAATGGCCAAAGCCGCCGCCCAGATAGGGCGCGCTGCCCATCTGCCAGAACAGCCAGTTCATCACCTCGGTCCGGGCCGGGCCCGATGCGGGCAGGAAGGCGCCGAACTTCTCGGCCAGATGGAACAGGATCGAGGCGCTTTCGAACACCCGGACCGGCTCGGGGCCTGAGCGGTCGAGCAGGGCGGGTATCTTGGAGTTGGGGTTCACATCGACAAAGCCCGACCCGAACTGATCGCCCTCGCCGATATTGATCAGCCAGGCATCGTATTCGGCGCCTGCATGCCCTGCGGCCAGCAGCTCCTCGAACATCACCGTCACCTTGACCCCATTGGGCGTGCCCAGCGAGTAGAGTTGGAACGGATGCTTGCCGACCGGAAGCTCCTTGTCATGGGTCGCGCCCGCGATGGGGCGGTTGATATTGGCGAACTGGCCGCCGTTTTCCTTGTCCCAGGTCCAGACGCGGGGCGGGGTATAGGGTGTGTGTTCGGTCATGGCTTTCGTCTCGAATGTTTCAATTCCGGGCGGCGGCGCCCGTTCTGGCAGAGCTAGGGGCCGGAATGGCAAAGTCCAACCTGCCTGCGGGGAATGCAACTGAAACAATTCGGTGCCCGCGCTCACGATGTGCCAAACTCACCTCACAGCCGCGCGAGGTCGGCTGCGGGACGGGGCGGGGCAGGTTATCTTTCGCTCAATGCTTATCAGAGGAGTTCATCCATGAAACGTCTCGTTCTTGCCCTTGCCGCCGCCGTGATGACCGCGCTCGCCGCGCCCGTGCTGGCCGGGCCGCAATATCTGGACGGCACCGGCTTTGCGGTGTCGGGGTATGACGTCGTCGCCTATCGCGGCCTTGCCCAGGCGCCGGTTGGTCAGGCCCAGCCCGAGGCGGTCAAGGGCCGTGCCGACATCACCGCCGAATGGAACGGCTCGACCTGGGCCTTTGCCAGCGCCGACAATCGCGACAAGTTCCTTGCCAATCCGGCCTATTACGCTCCGCAATATGACGGCCATTGCGCCTATGGCGTGTCCAAGGGCGGCAAGGTTCCGGGCAATCCGAACCTGTGGCGCATCGTCGATGACAAGCTGTATCTGAACATCACCAAGAACGTGGTCGGATTCTGGGAAGAGGACATTCCCGGCAACATCAACAAGGCCCAGGGCAATTGGCCGGGGATCGAGACCAAGGCGGCCTCGACCAGTGTGATCCCCGATTTCACCTCGGCGGCGCCGGTCAAGAACTGACCTCCTCCGGATCGGATTTGACTGTCACGAGTGCGGGCCCGGGGTTTTCCCCGGGCCTTTTTTGGACGGAACTGGCAAGATCCTTGGACGACGCGACCCAAACCAACGATTCTGTGGTATGAATCGCAACGCCCGGTTGTATCGTTGAAGCAGTCATTGGCTGCATACCAGGAGGATCCTTGTCATGTTTCCGACCGACCGTCGTTCCGTCTTGCGTGTTCTTCTCTGGGGGTCCGCCGCCTTCCTGCCCTCCCATTCTGCACGGGCCTTGACCAATTCCCTCAGCGATCTTGGGGGAACCATGGTCCAAAACGCCGATGCCGTGATCTATACCGCGCGAGAGGTTGTCACGCTCGACCCCGCGCGCCCGACGGCGCAGGCGGTGGCCGTGCTGGGCGACCGCATCCATGCCGCCGGTACCCTGTCAGAGGTGACCGCAGCGCTGGATGGCCATCCTTACCGTGTCGATGACCGATATTCAGGGCATGTGATCGTTCCGGGCTTCATCGCGCAGCACGACCACCCTATTCTGGCGGCCCTCACCATGGCCTCGGTCATCCTCTCGATCGAGGATTGGGTCTTGCCGGGCGGAACGGTTCCGGCGGTTCGCGACAAGGCCGATTTCATCGCGCGCCTGACCGAGGCCGTGTCTGCGGCGCCAACTGCGGACGAACCGATCCTGACCTGGGGCTATCATCCGTCCTTTTACGGCAGGCTGACCCGGTCGGATCTGGACGCGATCAGCACTCAACAGCCGATCCTCGCCTGGGCGCGCTCCTGTCACGAGATGGTGCTCAACTCGGCCGCTCTGGCGCGCGGCGGCGTGACGGCAGACACGGTTGCCGGATTCTCAGACACCGCGCAGGAACAGTCGAACTTCGACGAGGGCAGGTTCTGGGAGCAGGGGTTTTTTGCGGTATTGCCGAACATCGGCAGCATGGTCGCCTCGCCCGAGCGGCTGCGGGCGGGATTGGAACTGTCGCGCGATTACATGCGCGCCAAGGGCATAACCATCGGCAATGAACCGGGCGGGATCCTTTCGAAACAGGTGCAGGACGGAGTGAATGCCGTGTTCGGCGCGGCCGACATGCCGTTCCGCTGGTCCTTTATGGCCGACGGCAAAAGCCTGATTGCGGCACAGCCGGACGATGCCCGGGTGATCGCTGATACCGAGGCTCTGGCGGGCTGGTACGGCGGGATGACCAGCCTTGCGCCCAAACAGATCAAGCTGTTCGCGGACGGGGCCATTTACTCGCAGCTCATGCAGGTACGGGATCCGTTTCTTGATGGGCACAAGGGCGAATGGATGATGGATCTCGACCAGTTCCAGCGCGCGTTCCGCGTCTATTGGGATGCCGGTTACCAGCTCCATGTCCATGTCAACGGTGACGCCGGGCTGGACCGGGTTCTGGACACGCTGGAAACCAACCTGCGCCGCACCCCCCGCGACGACCATCGAACAACCATCGTCCATTTCGCGGTGAGCGGCGCCGATCAGGTGCTGCGCATCCGGGATCTCGGGGCCATCGTCAGTGCCAACCCCTATTACGTCGCGGCCCTGGCGGATAATTACGGCGAGGTCGGCCTGGGACCCGATCGGGCCGACAACATGGTCCGCCTCGGCGATGTCGAGGCCGCGGGCATCTCATGGTCGCTGCATTCGGATATGCCGATGGCGCCTTGCGACCCGCTCTTCCTGATGTGGTGCGCGGTCAACCGGGTCACCTCGTCGGGCCGCGTCGCCGGTCCGGCCCAGCGCGTCAGCGCCGAAACGGCGCTGCGCGGGGTGACGATCAACGCCGCCTATTCCCTGAAGCTGGAACACGAGATCGGCAGCATCGAGCCGGGCAAACGGGCCAATCTCACCATTCTCGGGGACAACCCGCTGACAGTGGACCCCGAGAAGATACGCGACATCGCCGTCATCGGTACCGTGATGGAGGGACGTGATTTTCCGGCGCAGTCGGACCGGCGCAAGGCGTCGCTGGATATGCCGCGCAACCCGGAGGCGTCTCAAGAGTTCGCCGTGGCGGCCCTGGACCACGCTATGCGGGTGGCGCACGGCCACGAAGGCAACTGAAACGAAAACACCCGCACCGATGGTGCGGGTGTTCGTCGTGAACAAAACGTCTCAGCGGCGACGGTCGCGGCGCGAGCTCATCGGCTGGAAGGCCACACCCACATGCGCCTCGCAATAGGGTTTGCCCTGTTGCACGGGCAGGCCGCAGAACCAGAAATCCTCGGTCGCGGGGTCGCCCACCGGCCATTTGCAGGTCCGCTCGGTCAGTTCCATCAGGCTTAGCTTCTTCGCCTTCTTCTCGACCTCGTTGACCTTGGCCAGCGCCTCGGGGCTGATCTCGTTGGCCGAGGGCTGCGGCGGCAGTGGCTGGCCGGCCGGGATGATCTGCTTGCGCGCTGGAATCGGCTTGATCTCGGCCGGCTGCGGCGCGGGGGCCGGATCAGGCGCGGCGCGCAACGGTTCGGGGCGCGGAGCGGGTTTGGGCTTGGCCTCGGCCCGGGGGGTTGCGGCGGCGGGCTTTTCCTTGGTCTCGGCCTTGGTCGAGGCCGGCGCGGCGCCCGAGCTGCGGTTGGACAGGCCCAGACGGTGCACCTTGCCGATGACCGCGTTGCGGGTGACGCCGCCCAGTTCCTTGGCGATCTGGCTGGCCGACTGGCCCTCGCCCCACATTTTCTTGAGCAGTTCGACGCGCTCGTCGGTCCAGGACATGGTTTGCCTCTCAAAAGCGGGAAAGCGGCCCCAGAGCTGCGGGCCGCCTTCGGAAATTGTCTCAGCGCCCTATTCTAGTCACTGCGGGCCGGGTTACAAGGCATTTCGAATCGGAAAGACCAGCGTGGCGACAAGCGGGAGAGAGGACGATGGAACTGGGGATGCGGCGGTTCGGACGGGTGAACTGGCTGGGGCTCTATACGCTCGCCGCGCGCGAGGTGATGCGCTTTCTGGTGGTGTGGACCCAGACCCTGCTGGCCCCGCTGGTGACGGCGGGCCTGTTCATGATGATCTTTTCGCTCGCGGTCGGGTCCGGGCGGGGCGCGGTGATGGGGGTGCCGTTCCTGACCTTCCTGGCGCCGGGGATCCTGATGATGACGGTGATCCAGAATGCCTTTGCCAATACCTCCTCCTCGGTGGTGATTTCCAAGGTGCAGGGCAATATCGTCGATACGCTGATGCCGCCGCTTTCGGCGTTGGAGCTGCTGTTGGGCTATCTGGCGGGCGCGGTTGTGCGCGGGTTGCTGGTGGCGGTGGCAATCGCCGCGGCGCTGGTACTGGTGCTGGGCATCGTGCCGGCGCATCCGCTGCTGGCGCTGGGCTTTGTGGTGCTGGGCGCCGGGTTCATGGGGGCGCTGGGGCTGGTCGCGGGGATTTACGCCAACAAGTTCGACCAGATGGCGGCGATCACCAATTTCATCGTCACGCCGCTGGCGTTTCTGTCGGGCACTTTCTATTCGGTCGAGGCGCTGCCGCCGCTGCTGGAGCGGTTGACCCATGCCAATCCGGTCTTCTATCTGATCGACGGTCTGCGTTTTGCGGTGATCGGCGTTTCGGACAGCCCGCCGGCGCTGGGTTTGACGGTCTGCCTGGGGGCCACGGGCGCCGTGTGCCTGCTGGCCTGGGTGCTGCTCAAGCGCGGCTATCGGCTCAAGGCGTGAGGCCGCCGGAATTCTGCAAGAATTCCGGGCCGTTTTCCGGGCCGGAAAACGGCGCCCGCCTCAGGCGTCGGCGAGCGAACCGGGCTCGAGGCGGATGCGGGGGCGTCCAAGGCGCGGATGCATCCGTGCCGCGATGGTAAAGGCGCCGAACAGCCCCGCCCCCCCGGCGACGAAAATCCCCGCAACCGGCGCGGCCAGCAGCACCAGCCAGGCCACGCCCGGCGTCAGGATCCCCGAAACGTCGCGATAGCTGGAATAGATCGCCGACATCTCGGTGCGCTCGGAGGGTTTGACCGCCATCAGGAACGGAAGCCCCGCGCAGATATCGAGCACGATCAGCCAGAACGACCCAAGCATCAGCAGGCCCGCGGCAAGCGGCGGCCAGCCCGACAGCAGCCCGGCAGTGGCAAAACACAGACCGGCCCCGGCAAAGCCGGTGCGGACCGCGCTTTTCAGCGAACGCGCCTGCACCCAGCGCAGGATCAGCGGCGCAGCAAACAGCATGCCGTTGGTGATCGACAGCATGATGCCTCCCAGTTGGTCGCCCAGGCCCGACTCGATGGCGAAGATGGGCAGATAGACCACATAGACCCACCAGCCGCAGGACCGGATCATCGCAAAGAGATACCCCGCTACCAACCGGGGCTGGGCAAAGAAACGGGGCAGGAAGGCGAGCGGATTGCGCGCCGGGCGGCGGGCACGGGTGATCATCTTGCCATTGCCCAGCCTGAGCGCCCAGAACAGCGCCAGCATTGCCAGCGCAGCAACGCCGCTGATCACGAAAGGGGCGGGCGGCCAGATCTCCATCAGCAGGACCCCCGCCATCGGTCCGACGGTCCAGCCAAGCGCGCTGTAGAACATGCGGCTGGTCTCGCACCGGCCCAACTCCACCCGCTCGATATAGTCGAGCACATAGGCGTTGAAGCAGATGAAGCAGACAACGGCGGCAACGGTGTTGCAGGCCAGTGCTGCGATCGTGGTCAGCGGCGTGCCTTGCACCGCCAGCCCGGCCCCGGCGACGAACAGCAGCGCGCCCGCCGAATAGGCCCAGCGCCGCGGCAGATAGCGGATCAGGCCGGGCACCATCAGCCCGGCACCCAGTGACAGGAAGCCGATCAGGAAATAAGCCATCGAGACCCGCTCGGCATCGCCAAGCGCGCGGTACATGATCAGCGGAAAGACCGAAATCAGGATGCCGCGTACCACCGCCTCGAGCCCGGCCAGCAGCCCGAAATCCCGCACCGAGGGGGCGGGGGAATGGCGGACCCATTCGGGAATTCGGCGTTCATGCATGATACTTGCTTCCGGGTTTTGCTCAGCCGCAGGATCGGCGCGAATGATGCCCGGGTCTTGGCGGTTTGCGACCTATCCGTCGCGTCAAGGCCAGTCGGGCGGATTATGTCCCAGGGGTGTTCTGGGTTTGGGGGCGCTGCCCGCGGCGCCCGGTGGGTGCCTCTCCTGGAGTATTTCGGGCGAAATGAAGCGGCTGGTCAGGGCCTGCGGACCCGCCCCTCGCGCCAGGCCAGTGTCAGGGCGCCCGTCAGGATGATGGCGGCGCCCCCCAAGCTGATCGCATCGGGCCAGACCTGGAAGACGGCCAGATCATAGAGGGCGGCAAAGACCAGAGTCCCGTAACTGAAAGGCGCGACAAAGGAGGCATCGGCCCGGGCCATGCCGTTGACGAAACAGATCTGCGCGCAGGCCATCAACAAGCCGATCCCGGCCAGTGCCGCCCATTGCGCGGGCAGCGGTGCCTGCCAGACCGGCCAGACCGCGAGACTGGCGATCGCCAGCCCCATGGCATTGTTGACCAGCAGGATCTGGATCGGACGTTCGCGGCCCGCAAGCTTCTTGATGAAGATGAGCTCCATCCCCATCACCGCCGCTGCCGCCAGTGCCAGCAGGGCGGCGGGTTGGAAACTGCCGGGTGTCGGGCGCAGAAGGATGAGGGCGCCCACCAGCGCGATGACCGCCGCGCCCCAGCGCCATGGCCCGACGCGTTCGCCCAGAAGCGGGATCGCCAGCAGCATGCCAAAGACCGGGTTCAGAAAGGCGATCGCGGTGGCGTCGGCCATCGGGATATAGGCAACGGCGGCAAACATCAGCGTCACCCCCGCCCAGCCAAAGCTGGTGCGGCCCAGATGCAGGCCCCAATGGGGCCGGCTCAGCCGGGGCCGCGTCGCGGCCACGATCGACAGGATCACGGCAAGGGCAAAGAGAAAGCGTCCATGGCTGATTTGCAGGGCCGGCAGGGCAGGGCCCAACGCGCCGGTTCCCAACGCCTTGGCCAGCAGGGTCGTTCCCGCAATGAACGCCGTCGCCGCAAAGATCAGCGCAGCGGCAAGGGCGGGATTCTGCGGCTTGGGTTCGAACATGGTGTATCGGTGCTGCATCTGCCGGGAGATGGCAAGGCAGGAAGAGTTCGCCACCGGCCGAATTCGAGCATGCGCTGCTGCCTTGATCGCGCCGTTCCTTCTTGCGCCGATCGTGACGCTTGCACGGCTCACCGCTGGGCACGGTCCGCAGTTGGCGCCCGCCGCTAGCGCAGGCGGGGCGTTGCCGCCAAAGCCGCGCGCGCCTGACGCAGGCTGTCCAGGAACCGTTCGGCCCGGGTGATGCGCGCCTCGACCTCGACGATGCGCGCGTCCAGAAAGGCCTCGCCATCGAACCCGTCGGGATCGGCGGCCTGCAACTGGCCCATCAGCATGGCCAGATCGGCAATGCTCATGCCCGCCGCTTGCGCGTCGGCGATCTGGTCCAGGGTGATCAGCGCCTCTTCGGGATAGTCGCGATAGCTGTTGGTCGCCTCGGCGCCCGGTTCGGATTGGATCAGCCCCTGTCTTTCGTAAAACCGCAGCGTGTCGCGGCTCAGCCCGCTGCGCCGTGCAAGTTCTCCGATCCGCATGGCCGGCCTTTCAAAACCATTGACTCTACTCCATGGTTTTGATCCTATGACAGGACCGACACCGAATTCAAGGGGCAAGGATCATGGGACAGACCTGTCAAAGCTGCGGCATGCCGCTCAGCAAGGACCCGGCCGGTGGCGGCAGCGAGGCGGACGGCGCGCGCAGCACCAAATGGTGTTCGCTCTGCTATGAAAACGGCGCCTTCCGGCACCCCGATGCGACCTATGAGGAGTTCCAGGCCCATTGTGTCGAGGCGCTGGTGGGGCAGGGCATGCCGCGTATCCTGGCCTGGGCCTTTACCCGCGGGATGAAGCGGTTGGATCGCTGGCGCGCGGCCTGACTTCCGCTTTGTTTCTTTTCCCCCTTCAAAAGGGGTTTTCTTTGCGCGAATCCTCCGTTATGGAACGCGCCATGATCAAACACGCCCATATCCCGTCCCTTCGACGCCGACGTGCAGCCGCCTGAGCGGCCGTTTGATCCTGTGTGCCAGATTTCCCTGCACGCACCCTGCTTCCAGACATTGACCTGACCGCCCCGCTATGCCCTGCATCGGGGACAACCCTCAGACAAGGATGATCCCATGATTCCGTCCGTCCTGCCGACCTATACCCGCGCGCCGCTTCACTTCGTGAAGGGCGAAGGCGCCTGGCTGACCGAGGCGGATGGCCGACGCTTCCTCGACCTTGGTGCCGGCATCGCGGTGAACGCGCTGGGCCATGCCCATCCGGCCCTGGTCAAGGCGCTGACCGATCAGGCGCAGAACCTGTGGCACGTGTCCAACCTCTACCACATTCCGCAACAGCAGGCGCTGGCCGACAAGCTGGTGGAGCATACCTTTGCCGATACGGTGTTCTTCACCAATTCCGGCACCGAGGCCTGTGAACTGGCGGTGAAGATGGCGCGCAAGTATTTTTACGACAAGGGACAGCCCGAGCGGGTCGAGATCATCACTTTTGATGGCTCCTTCCATGGCCGCTCCTCGGCCGGGATCGCCGCTGCGGGTTCCGAGAAGATGGTCAAGGGCTTCGGCCCGCTGCTGCCGGGTTTCGTGCATCTGACCTTTGGCGACCTCGACGGGGTGACCAATGCGATCACTGACAAGACCGCCGCGATCCTGATCGAGCCGGTGCAGGGCGAGGGTGGCATCCGCCCGGTTCCCGATGCAGACCTGAAGGCGCTGCGCCAGATCTGCGACGATCATGGCCTCCTGCTGATCCTGGACGAGGTGCAATGCGGCGTGGGCCGGACCGGACGGTTGTTTGCCCATGAATGGGCAGGGATCACGCCCGATATCATGATGGTGGCCAAGGGCATCGGCGGCGGCTTCCCGCTGGGCGCGGTGCTGGCCACCGAAGAGGCGGCAAGCGGCATGACGGTGGGCACCCATGGCTCCACCTATGGCGGCAACCCGCTGGGCTGTGCCGTGGGCTGCGCGGTGATGGATCACGTGGCTGACCCGGATTTTCTGGCCGAGGTCAACCGCAAGGCGGCGCTGCTGCGCCAGCGGCTCGAAGGGCTGATTGCCACCCACCCGAATGTGTTCGAAGAGGTGCGCGGATCGGGCCTGATGCTGGGGCTGAAATGCAAGGCGTCCAATCTCGATGTGGTCAAGGCCGGCTTTGACAATCTCGTCATCACCGTACCCGCCGCCGACAACGTGGTCCGCCTGCTGCCGCCGCTCACCCTCACCGAGGAGGACATCGCCGAGGCCTTCACCCGTCTGGATGCCGCGGCGACCCAGGTCGACGCCGCCTGATCTTCATTTCGCTAAAAATACTCCGGGGAGTCGCCGTCAGGCGACGGGGGCGGCGCCCCCATCCCCGACCACAAGAAAGCCTAAAGACATGAATCACTTTCTCGATATCCACAAGACCGACGCCGCCGACCTGCGGGCCATGATCGACCAGGCGGGCGCCATGAAACAGGCCCGCCTGGGCCGGCCCAAGGCCGCGCCCGATGACGAACAGCCCCTCAAGGACCGGATGGTGGCGCTGATCTTCGAGAAACCCTCGACCCGGACCCGCGTCTCCTTTGACGTGGGCGTGCGCCAGATGGGCGGGCAGACCATGGTGCTCTCGGGCAATGACATGCAGCTTGGCCATGGCGAGACCATCGCCGACACCGCCCGCGTGCTGTCGCGTTATGTCGACATGATCATGATCCGGACCTTTGATGAATCGGTGCTGGCCGAGATGGCCGAATATGCCGATGTGCCGGTGATTAACGGGCTGACCGACCGCAGCCACCCCTGCCAGATCATGGCCGATGTGCTGACCTATGAAGAGCATCGCGGCCCGATCGCGGGCAAGAAAGTGGTCTGGACCGGCGACGGCAACAATGTCTGCTCGTCCTTCCTGCATGCCGCCGGTCAGTTCGGCTTTGACCTCACCTTTAGCGGCCCGGCCCAGTTCGACCCGGAAGAGGAATACATGGGCTTTGCCCGCCAGAAGGGCTCGAAGATCGTGATCGAGCGCGACGCGGTCAAGGCGGTCGAGGGCGCCGATCTGGTGGTGGCCGATACCTGGGTGTCGATGCATGACGCGCAATCGGCCAAGGAACGGCGCCACAACCTGCTGCGCCCCTATCAGGTCAATGCCGAGCTGATGCGCCATGCCAAGCCCGACGCGCTGTTCATGCACTGCCTGCCCGCCCACCGCGAGGAGGAGGCCACCTCCGAGGTGATGGACGGCCCGCATTCGGTCATCTTCGACGAGGCGGAAAACCGGCTACATGCGCAAAAGGCGATCATGCGCTGGTGCCTGGGCGCCTGATCGGCCTCCCGGCCTCTCACTGAACGGATACACCACCGGAAAGACAGACCGGACCCCGCCCTGGCGGGCCGGTCCCGGCATGCCCGCTTTCCGCCTTGGACACAGGGAAACCCGACCATGACATACAAGGTCTTCATCGACGGCGAGGCCGGCACGACCGGCCTGCAAATCCGCGCCCGGCTGGAGGGGCGCGACGATATCCGGCTGATCACGCTGGGCGACGCCGACCGCAAGGACACCCGCGCCCGGCTCGCCGCCTTTGATGCGGCCGATGTCGGCATCCTCTGCCTGCCCGATGCGGCGGCGGTCGAGATCGTGGCACAGCTGGCTGGCACCGGCACCCGGCTGATCGACGCCAGCACCGCGCATCGGGTCGATCCCGGCTGGGTGTTCGGCTTTGCCGAGCTGGACAACGACCTGCGCGCCCGGATCGCCGGTGGACAGTTCGTCTCGAACCCGGGCTGCTATTCCACCGGCGCCATCGCGCTGCTCCATCCGCTGGTCAAACGCGGGTTGATCGCCGCCGATCAGGCGCTCGCCATCAATGCCATCAGCGGCTATTCTGGTGGCGGCAAGGCGATGATCGCCGAGTTTGAAAGCGGCAAGACCGATGGCCCCTTTGTCTATGCCACCGAGCAGCGGCACAAGCACCTGCCCGAGATCGTCGCGCATGCGGGCCTGACCCGGCAGCCGGTGTTCGTGCCCTCGGTCGGCCCCTATGAGCAGGGCATGATCGTACAGGTGCCGCTGCCCTTTGTCGAACCGGGGCAGGGCGCTGCGATCGAGGCGGCGCTGGCCGATCACTATGCCACCAGCCGCTTTGTCTCGGTGGTTTCGCCTGACCATTATGGCGCGCGCATCGACCCGCGCCGCCTGAACGGGACCAACCAGCTGGAGCTGTCGGTGCATGGCAATCTCGACACCGGTGGCGCGGTGCTGCTCGCGCTGCTTGACAATCTGGGCAAGGGCGCCTCGGGCGCGGCGGTGCAGAACCTCAACATCATGCTGGGTCTGGACGAGGGGCTGGGGCTGTGAGCGCGGTCGACCTGCTGCTGACAAGGCTCGAGGGCGAATATGCCATCACCCGCCGCCCCTCCGCTGCGCCATTGCCCGGCTGGCAGGAAGGCCCCGGACTGATCAGCGTCACCCGGGCGCCTGACGAGACCTCGATCCTGTGCCTGTCGGAACGGGTGCCCGAGGGCGAGACCACGGCACGCGGTTGGCAGGCGCTCCGGGTTGAGACACTGGCCGCGCTCGACCAGCCCGGCGTGGTGCTGGCGGCGGTAGAACCGGTGTCGCGCTCCGGTCTGGGGGTCTTCGTCACCTCGACCCATGATCGCGACTACCTGCTGGTGCGCGCCGGGCAGGCAGCCCGGGCCGAGGCCGCCTGGATCGCCGCCGGGCACAACGTTTGCGAGGGCGGCGTCACCCTGCGCCGCGCCGGGCCGCAGGATGCCGAGGCGCTGGCCACGCTGCATTTTCAGGTCTGGCAGGAAACCTATGCCCGCATCGCCCCGCCCGAAGTGCGGCTGGCGCTGAACAAGGTCCGCCGCACCGCCTATTGGCGCGACCGGCTGGCCAGCGGCGATGACACCGTGATCGCCCTGCGTGACGGCGTGGCGGTCGGGCTTGCCGCCCTGTCGCCCAGCGGGGTTGAGGAGTTCGACGGCTGCACCGAGCTTGACCATCTCTATATCGCCGCATCGGCCCGGCGCTCTGGGCTGGGCGCGCGCCTGCTGGGGCTGGCCCGGGCACAGGCGGCCCTGGCGGGTGCGCCGCGCCTGATTCTGGCGGTGGTGCGCGACAATGCCCCGGCGCGCGCCTTCTACCAGGCGCAGGGCGGGGCGGTGCTGGCCGAACGGCAGGACAAGGGCCCGCTCTGGCGCTCGGACAATCTGATCTTCGGCTGGGCCACCGCCTGACCCGTTGCGCCGATGCCGCCGCAGGCGCATGATACTGTGGCAAGGGGGGATGGGACCATGCGGATCGTGATCGCCGGGGCGGGCAGTATCGGCTGTTTTTGCGGTGGCTTGCTGGCGCTCGGCGGGCACGATGTCACCCTGCTGGGTCGCGCACCCCTGCTGGCGCGGATTGGCGCTCATGGCTTGCGTCTGAGTGATTATGGCGGGCTCGACCTGCACCTGGGCGCCGACCGGCTGACGCTGGCCACCGATCCGGCCTGCCTTGCGCAGGCGGAGCTGGTGATTGTCACGGTCAAGACACCCGCCACCGCCGAAATGGCCAGCGCAATCGCGACCCATGCCCCGGCATCCGCCCCGGTCCTGTCCTGGCAGAACGGTTTGGAAAACACCCGCCAGCTGCGCGCCCGCCTGCCCGGGCGCGACATCCGCGCCGGCATGGTGCCCTTCAACGTGGTGCCGTTGGGCGAGGCGACATGGCACCGGGCCTCCTCTGGCGATATCGTGATCGCGGCCGGCCCTGGTGGGCTTGGCGCGGCGCTGACGGTGCCCGGCCTGCCGGTCGCCGAGAGCCTGCGGATCGAGGCGGTGCAGTGGGGCAAGCTGGTGATCAACCTCAACAACGCGCTTAACGCGCTGTCGGGGCTGACCCTGGTCCAACAGCTCGCCGACCGCAGCTGGCGCCGCCTGATGGCCGCGCAGATGGCCGAGGCGCTGGCCGTGCTGCGTGCCGCCGAAATCCCGGTTGCCGCGACCACCCCGCTGCCGGCCTGGACCACGCCGCATATCCTGCGCCTGCCCAACACTCTCTTCACCCGCATCGCCGCGCGCATGCTGACGGTGGATCCCAGCGCGCGCAGTTCGATGGCCTATGACCTTGAAGCCGGTCGCATGACCGAGATCGCCAGCCTCCAGGGCGAGATCATCCGGCTGGGCCGCGCCCATGACGTCGCCACCCCGATCTGTTCGCGTGTCGCCGCGCTGATCGACGCGGCAACCCATGACGGGGCAGGCCCGCCCCGGCTCACCGTCGCCCAGATCGCACCGCCCGGCTGACACGGCTGTCTCTTCTTCTGTTTGCAAATACCTCGGAGCGCGAGGCAGAGCCTCGCAATCGCGCCCTCATCACCCGCGCAAAGGCTCAGACGAAGCTGTTCAGGATCGAGAAGATCACACCCGACATCAGCGCCGCCGCCGGAACCGTGATCACCCAGGCCGCCACGATGGTCATGAAATGCGAGCGCCGCACCAGCTTGCGCCGGCGGCGCTCTTCCAGCGGCAGGCGCTGCGCGGGCGGGCGGCTGTTGCGGCCGTTGCGCAGCCGGCGCTCGGAATGCCATTCGCGATAGAAGCCGACGCCGAACACTCCGCCCACCGCGATATGGGTCGAGCTGACCGGCAGGCCCAGCCAGCTGGCCACGATCACCGTGATCGCCGCAGACAGCGCGACGCAATAGGCCCGCATCGGGTTCAGCTTGGTGATCTGGCTGCCCACCATGCGGATCAGCTTGGGTCCGAACAGGAACAGGCCGAACGAAATGCCAAAGGCACCGATCACCATGACCCAGAAGGGAATGGCCACCTTGGCGGCAAAACTGCCCGCCTGGCTCACATGCACGATGGCCGCCAGCGGTCCCACCGCATTGGCCACGTCATTGGCGCCATGGGCAAAGCTCAACAGCGCCGCCGAGAGCACCAGCGGCAGGCCGAACAGCGCCTTGATGGATTTGGTGCGGTTCTCCATGCCTTCGGATTTGCGCCGGATCCAGGGGATCGTCACCGCCCAGACCAGCAGGGCGGTCGCCAGCCCGATCATCAGGGCGGTCTGCAGGTCGATCTTGACGATCTTCTTGATGCCCTTGACCGAAAGGTAGATGGCAAAGGTACCCGCCATCACTGCCACCAGGATCGGTACCCAGCGGCGCGCGGCGGCGATCTTGTCGGGCGCATACTGGATGCGATGCTTGATCAGGGCCAGAAACAGCGCCGCAATCACACCGCCGAGAAGCGGAGAGATCACCCAGCTGGCGATGATCGCGCTCATGGTCGACCAGTCCACCGCCGACATGCCGGCAGCCGCGATCCCCGCGCCCATCACACCGCCCACCACCGAATGGGTGGTGGACACCGGCGCACCGACCCAGGTGGCCAGGTTGACCCACAGCGCCGACGAGATCAGCGCCGCCATCATCGCCCAGATGAAGACCTGTGTATCTGCGACGGATTGCGGGTCGATGATCCCCTTGGAGATGGTCGAGACCACATCGCCGCCCGCCAACAGCGCGCCGGCGCTTTCGGCCACCGCGGCGATGGCGATCGCCGCGCCCATGGACAGCGCATTGGCGCCCACTGCCGGACCCATGTTGTTGGCCACGTCATTGGCGCCGATATTGATTGCCATATAGGCGCCAAAGGCCGCCGCGGCGACCACCACGATCCCGCCCGGCGTGCCGCCCAGCGCGACCATGGCGGCCAGGGCCGCCAGCACGATAAAGGCCAGCGCGATGCCGGTCCCCACCAGGGGGCGCGAGGCATAGGCGGTCGCGGTCTCCATCCGGCTGATCCGGTTCAGGTCGGCATCCAGCCGACCCCACTGGGGCTTGCTCTTGCGGTCGCTCATGATGTCCTGTCCGGATGCGTGCGGGTCGCGCGCGGCTTAGACCGCGCGGCCGCGCCACGCAACCGGGCTGACATAAAAATGTCGTAGGGCTGTTACAATTGCCGCAAAAGGTCCTGCAACTGCGGTTCCTGCACCATGTTGGCGGCCTCCGACGGCGCGACCCAGCGCAGCTTGCGGCGACCGGCTTCGGGGTAGCTGTCCGAGATCTCGTCCACCAGCATCCGATAGACATAGGTCTCGACCGGCTCGACCGTGCCATTCTTGCGCCGCTTGCCATAGCCAAAGACGCCGACCGGCTCGTCCTCGACCCGGGCCCGGCGCACGCCGGCCTCTTCCCAAGCCTCCTGCAGCGCGGTTTCGGGGCCGCTGAGCCCTTCGATAGGCCAGCCCTTGGGCACGATCCAGCGCCCGGTGTCCAGGCTGGTGATCAGCAGCACCTCGGGCCCGCCGGTGGCGGGGCGCAGGCATAGCGCGGCAACCTGCGTCCGCTTGGGGCGCAGGAACATGGGGCGGACCAACTCGGTCCAGGCATTCAGGACTCGTGACTTCATCTGCTCAACCTCGGCGCCTGTTCTGTCGGAGTTTGGCGCTTGTGGAAATATGACCGATATTTGTGTGTTTTGTGTGAAAAATCAACAAATAACTTTGAAAACATGGGGAATCCAGCGATACCAGCCCAAAATTCGGGCATTTTCGCGCATCCACAGCGAAGACGCCCGCAGGGCGGATGAGCGATGCGCCGGGACCAGGTCTAATCTGCCTGCGGTATCGCAAACTCCGATACCCGCCGCCCGCTGCACCAGACTTCCAGCAATCGCGCTACATTGGCGTCGATCCCAGTGCCGCTCTGCAACTCCAGATCGTAACGCCGCCCGGCATGGATCGTCTCGAAATCCCGCCGGGCACTTCCCGGAGGTCGGTCGCCCCGTGCCACCTCGCGCCGTTGCAGTTCTGTCAGCGGGCAATGCAGGGCGACAAAGAACACGTCGTGCGGCGCCAGCAGGCGGCGCAGGGCGGCATCCCAGCCGGGCGTGTCCAGAATATGTTCGAGGATCACGTCATTACCCCGCATCCGCATAGGCGGCTACCGAGCGGTGAAACCCGTCGAACACCGCCGCTCGGGCCGCGCGCCAGTCGAAATCGCCCGATCTGAACCGCGCCACCGGGATCATGCCACTATCGCGCAGATGGTCGATCGAGGCATGCCAGAACGGGCTGTCGAGCCGGTCCAGCAGCGCCCGCGCCAGGCTGGTCTTGCCGCTGCTGGACGCACCGTGAAGAAAGATGATCCGCGCCATGTGCCTTCTCCCCGCTCCCCGCCGCGCCTGCAAAAGGGTCATCGCATCGCCGTCGCCAAACGGCAAGTGGGCGAGCTGGAAACGCGGAAACAGGCATGGCAGGCGACCCCGCCCCTATCCGCGCGGGGGAGGACGAGGCGCAATTTCCCCGGATACTTGTCCCGCCGGACAGTCCAAGAAAGTTGACGCAGAGAGATTTCTTTGGACTTACTATCTGATCCGCAAGCGCTTTTCGCCCTTGTTTCCGGCGTATCGCGGCCTTTGCGGTCGGTGATCTTCGTACCGGTTTCCCCAAGGGAGGACTTTATGACCAACAAACTAATTGCAGAAGTTTTCGGAACCTTCTGGCTGGTGCTCGGCGGCTGTGGCAGCGCCGTGCTCGCGGCCGGAGTTGCGGATGTAGGGATCGGCTGGGCGGGCGTCAGCCTGGCCTTCGGTCTCACCGTGCTGACCATGGCCTATGCCGTCGGCCATATCTCGGGTGGCCATTTCAACCCGGCGGTGTCGCTGGGCCTGATGGTGGCGGGCCGGTTCGACGGCAAACTGCTGCTGCCCTACTGGGCGGCACAGGTGGTCGGGGCCATTCTGGCCGCGCTTGTTCTATACATCATCGTCTCGGGCGGCGCGGGCTTTACCGGCGTTGGTGGCTTTGCCTCCAACGGCTATGGCGAGGCCTCGCCCCAGGGCTATTCGATGATGTCGGGCCTGGTGATCGAGGTGGTGCTGACCGCCTTCTTCCTGATCATCATCCTGGGCGCCACGTCCAAGGGCGCCCCGGCAGGGTTCGCACCCATCGCCATCGGTCTGGGCCTGACGCTGATCCATCTGGTGTCGATCCCGGTGACCAACACCTCGGTCAACCCCGCCCGCTCGACCGGCGTGGCGCTGTTTGCCGACGGCCCGGCGCTGGCACAGCTCTGGCTGTTCTGGGTGGCACCGCTGATCGGTGGCGCCCTGGGGGCGGTCCTGTGGAAGGTGATCGCCGGTAAAGACGCGGATTGAGCCCCGCTTAGATGACAACCAGTTCCGCCGCGCCCGTGCCGCGCGGCGGAGGCTGAACAGGCCCCATTGCATCCCCCGTCTCAATCGGCAAGCTGGCAGACGAGGGAGAGCGACATGACCGAGCAGCTGGCAGGCGATTACGACTATATCATCGTAGGCGGAGGTACCGCCGGATGTGTGCTGGCCAACCGGCTCAGCGCCGATCCAAAGACGCGTGTGCTGCTGCTTGAGGCGGGCGGCAAGGGCCATTACCACTGGGTGCATATCCCGGTGGGCTACCTTTATTGCATCGGCAATCCGCGCGTCGACTGGATGATGAAGACTGCCGCCGAACCCGGTCTCAACGGTCGCAGCCTGGTCTATCCGCGCGGCAAGGTGCTGGGCGGCTGCACCTCGATCAACGGCATGATCTACATGCGCGGGCAGGCGGCAGACTATGACGGCTGGCGGCAGATGGGCAATACCGGCTGGGGCTGGGACGACGTACTGCCCTATTTCCGCCGCTCCGAGGATCACCACAAGGGCGAGAGCGACCTGCACGGGGCCGGGGGCGAGTGGAAGGTCACCACCCAGCGCCTGAGTTGGGAGATCCTGCGCGCCTTTCAGGAGGGCGCGCGCGAGTTCGGATACGAGCCGACCGAGGATTTCAACAGCGGTACCAACGAGGGCTCGGGCTTTTTCGAGGTCAACCAAAGAAACGGCGTGCGCTGGAACACCACCAAGGCATTCCTGCGCCCGGCGATGAACCGGCCCAACCTGCGGGTGCTGACCCGGGCCGAGACGCAGCGGCTGATCCTCGACGGGAAGCGTGTCACCGGGGTAGCGTTTCGACATGGCGGGCAGGATCGGACTGCCACCGCCCGGGCCGAGGTGCTGCTTGCCGCGGGCGCCATCAACTCGCCCAAGCTGATGGAGCTGTCCGGTATCGGCCAGCCCGACCGCCTCTCGGCGCTGGGCATCGCCCCGGTGCATGACCTGCCGGGCGTTGGCGAGAACCTGCAAGATCATCTGCAGATCCGCACCGCGTTCAAGGTCTCGAACACGCCGACCCTGAACGAGACGGCCAATTCGCTGACCGGCCGCATCGGCATCGCGCTGAAATATGCACTGACCCGCTCGGGCCCGCTTAGCATGGCGCCCAGCCAGTTCGGCATGTTCACCAAATCCGACCCTGCGCTGGAAACGCCGGACCTGGAATACCATGTGCAACCGCTGTCCACCGACCGCCTGGGCGACCCGCTGCATGCCTTCCCGGCCATCACCGTTTCGGTTTGCAACCTGCGTCCCGAAAGCGTCGGCGATTGCCATATCACCAGCGCCAAGACCGGACCGCAGCCGCATATCCGGCTCAACTATCTGAGCGCCCCGCGCGACCAGCAGGTCGCGGTGGCGGCCGTGAAACAGGCCCGCCGGATAATGACGGCGCGCGCGCTCGCGCCCTATGCGCCGCAGGAATTCCTGCCCGGCCCGCAGATCGCCAGCGATGCCGATCTGCTGCGCGAGGCGGGCAACATCGCCACCACGATCTTTCACCCGGTGGGCACCTGCAAAATGGGTAACGACCCCATGGCGGTGGTCGCCCCGGATTTGCGCGTGCACGGGCTGGCCGGTCTGCGGGTGGTCGACGCCTCGATCATGCCGAAGATCGTCAGCGGCAACACCGCCTCTCCGGTCATCATGATCGCCGAAAAGGCCGCTGAGATGATCCGCGCGCTCTAAGGCAGGCGCGAGATTTTTCGACGAAAAATCTCTGCCCGGGCCTCACCCTTTGCGCGGTTTGGCCCTGAGCGTCGGATCGGCCTCGCGCGGGTCTTCGGGCCAGGGATGTTTGGGGTATTGCGCGCGCATGTCCTTGCGCACATCGGCATAGGAGCCATCCCAGAATCCCGGCAGGTCGCGGGTGATCTGGATCGGGCGCTGAGCGGGCGAGAGCAGCGTGATCTTGAGCGGCACGCCCGCCACCATCGGATGCTGCGTGACGCCGAACATTTCTTGCAGGCGCACCGAGATTTCCGGGACCTCGCGTTCGTAATCGATCGGCACCTTGCGCCCCAGCGGCGTGATGAAGGCCCCGGGCGCGCGCGTCTCCAACTCCTGGCTCTGGCCCCAGTCGAGCCGCGCCTTGAGCGCGGGCAGCAGGTCGAAGCGTTTCCAGTCCTCGGCGCTACGGACCCCCTGCAGCATCGGCTGCAGCCAGTCCTCGATCGTGCCCATCAGCCCAGGCTCGGAGAAATCCGGCAGATCGGCGCCGCTGGCCCGTACAAGTTCCACCCGCCGCGCCAGCCGGGCGGCGGGGGCGCTGAGCCTGAGGCCCAAATCACGCACCCCGTCGAGCATGGCGCGCGCAACAGCCTCGTCGGGCACCTCTTTCCAGATCCGGTCGCTCAGGGTGATGGCGCCCAGTCGCTCCTGGTGCCGGGCGATGACCCGGCGCTCGCGCCGGGACCATTCGCAAAGGTCGTTCCGGGTGATCTGGTCGGCAAAGAGCTCGCGCAGTTCACCTTCGGTGATCCGCGCCGCCATGCGGATACGGGCCTCGCGCGGGTCGCCGTCGGTGTCGATTGCGACCAGATAGGGTGTGTTGGCCAGTGCCTCGCCCGGGTCGAGCGCCGCGCCCTTGCCGCCCGACAGGACGAAACGGGGGGCCTCGCCCTTGCGGCGCTGGCCGATCCGGTCGGGATAGGCGAGCGCCGCCATAGCCGCGGGGCTCATCCGCCCTGCGGGCGTCTTCGCCTGTTTTTCCAACCGCCGCGCCTCGGCCCTGATCCGGTCGAGCACGCCCATGTTGACCTCGTAGGGGCGTTCGCGCCGGAACCGGGACGGGTCGCGCAGTGCCGCGAGCCGCAGGTCTAGATCGGCGGGCGCGCCGCGCAGGGGATCGCGTTCGGCCATCAGCGCCGCCAGCGGGGCGGCCTCGCGCCCCGCAAGCGCCAGCATGTGTCCCAGCCGTGGATGCAGGGGGAGTGCGGCCAAGACCCGTCCGTGATCGGTGATCCGGCCCTGCGCATCGATCGCGCCCAGGAATCCCAGCAGTGCGCGGGCCTCGGCCAGTGCCGTTTCGGGCGGCTGCGTCACGAAACCCAGCGCGCCCGGTTCCGCCCCCCAGAGCGCCAGTTCCAGCGCAAGACCGGTCAGGTCCGCCGCCTCGATCTCGGCAGGGGGGAAGGCAGCAAGCGCGCCCTCTTCTCCGCGCGTCCAGAGGCGGTAGCAGATGCCCTCGGCCACACGTCCCGCGCGGCCTGCGCGCTGGGTCGCCTCGGCCCGGGTGACCCGTTCGGTGACCAGCCGGGTCATGCCCGAGCCGGGGTCGAAGCGCGCCCGCCGCGCCTGTCCCATATCGACCACCACCCGGACATCGGGGATGGTCAGCGATGTTTCAGCGATCGAGGTCGCCAGCACCACATTGCGCCCTTCGGTTGCGGGCCGGATGGCGGCGCGTTGCGCGGCAAAGGGCATGGCGCCGAACAGGGGCCGCAGGGTGCAGCTGTCGGGCAGGCGCGCCGAGAGCAGCGTTTGGGCGCGGCGGATTTCCCCCTCGCCGGGCAGAAAGACGAGCAGGCTGCCCCCCAGATCGCGGGTCTCGGCCTCGGCCTTTGCGACCAGGTCGGCCAGCGCCTCGACCCGGCGGGCGCGCGGCCCCAGCGGGTGGTCGAGCCAGCGGGTCTCGACCGGATAGGCGCGGCCTTGAGAGGTGACCATCGGCGCATCCATCAGCGCCGCCACCGGCCCGGCGTCGAGCGTGGCCGACATCGCCAGCAGGATCAGGTCGTCGCGCAGCGCCTCGGTCACTTCGAGACACAGCGCCAGGCCCAGATCGGCATTGAGCGAGCGTTCGTGAAACTCGTCGAAGATCACCGCGCCGATGCCGGGCAGATCGGGCTCGGCTTGCAGCATGCGGGTCAGGATGCCTTCGGTCACCACCTCGATGCGGGTGGCGTTCGTCCGTTTCGCCTCGCCCCGGATGCGATAGCCCACGGTCTGGCCCACCGGTTCACCCAGCGTCTCGGCCATCCGCTCGGCGGCGGCGCGCGCGGCCAGGCGGCGCGGTTCCAGCATCACGATGCGGCCATTGGTCAGGCCAGCCGAGAGCAGGGCCAGCGGCACCCGTGTGGTCTTGCCCGCGCCGGGCGGGGCCTGCAGCACGGCGCGCCCCTGCGCCCGCAGCGCGGAGATGAGGTCTGGCAGGGCGTCGTCGATGGGCAACCGGGTCATGCCGCCTTATCGCCAAAGCGGCGGGGGCAGGTCCAGAGCCAATCGGGCGGTTCCGGATGAGGAGCGGTGGCGCCTTTGAGTATTTAAGACCAGAAAGAAGCAGCAGGGGCAGCGGCGGGGCTTCCGGGGGGCGATAGAGGGACAATCCGGCGCATCCGGTGGGTCGGCTCTGGACAAACCGGGGCGCGCTCCGTCATGCAGGGCAAAATTCGCGAGGACCGGCATGGATATCACACAGCTTGGCGATAGGATACTTTCGGGCGACCGCCGTGCGCTGGCGCGGGCGATCACGCTGGTCGAGAGCCGGCGGGACGATCACCGCGCCCAGGCCGCGTCGCTGCTGGATCATCTTGCCGGCGCCGGGCGCCAGGCGCTCAGGATCGGCCTGTCGGGCACGCCGGGCGTTGGCAAATCCACCTTCATCGAAAGCTTCGGCATGATGCTGATCGGGCAGGGGCTGCGGGTGGCGGTGCTGGCGGTCGACCCCAGTTCGGCGCGCTCGGGCGGGTCGATCCTGGGTGACAAGACACGGATGGAGCGGTTGTCGCGGGAACGGGCCGCCTTTATCCGGCCCTCGCCCAGCCAGAGCCATCTGGGCGGGGTCGCGCGCCGCACCCGCGAGGCGGTCAGCCTGTGCGAGGCGGCGGGCTTCGATGTGGTGCTGATCGAGACGGTCGGTGTGGGGCAGTCCGAAACCGTGGTGGCCGAATTGTCCGACCTGTTCCTGCTGCTGCTGGCGCCCGCCGGCGGTGACGAGTTGCAGGGCGTCAAACGCGGCATCATGGAAATGGCCGACCTGATCCTGGTCAACAAGGCGGATGGTGAGCTGAAATCGACCGCGACCCGAACCTGTGCCGATTATGCAGGGGCACTGCGCCTGTTGCGCAAGCGGGTGCAGGACCCGCCGGGCTTTCCCAAGGCGCTCACCGTCTCGGCGGTCGAGGAGCAGGGGCTGGACGCCGCCTGGACCGAGATGCGCGCCCTGTCGGATTGGCGCCGCGAGAACGGGCACTGGACGGCCAACCGGGCCGAACAGGCGCGCTACTGGTTCGGGCAGGAAGTCCGCCATGCCCTGCTGGCACAGCTGGACACACCACAGGCCCGGGCCGAGATGGATCGGCTGTCCACCGCCGCCGCCCAGGGACAGCTGACACCCGCCAGCGCGGCCGAGCAGATGCTTGCCTTTCTGCGGGAGGGGTAGTGCTTTCCTCTTGCCACAAATATCCCCGCCCCAGGCTTGGCCCGGCACGGGCCATCCCTGTCGGCCAGGGAGGCATGGGACAGGGCAAAGAATCCGCGCCAGCCGTCTTGACCCCTGCCGCGATTCCCACTACACGCATCCAACCAGTTTTCGGGCGCGACTTCGGGTTGCGCCCCTTGTGATTTGACGGATGCTTCGCCCCGTCACCAGATACGAAGGAAGAGACCATGTCGCGCCGTTGCGAACTGACCGGAAAAGGCCCGATGACTGGCAACAATGTCAGCCATGCCAACAACAAGACCCGCCGTCGTTTTCTGCCCAACCTGAACGACGTGACCCTGCAGTCGGAAACCCTGGGTCGCGGCGTCAAGCTGCGCATCTCGGCGGCTGCCCTGCGCTCGGTCGATCACCGTGGCGGTCTGGACGCCTTCCTGGCCAAGGCCAAGGACGAGGACCTGTCCGATGCCGCGCTGAAGGTCAAGAAAGAGATCGCCAAGGCGCAGGCCGCGGCCTGATTTTTCTGATCCACTGATTTCGGGAACCCCGTGCGCCTTGCGCACGGGGTTTTTCGTTTCACGGGCGGAACCGGAAAACGACACGTTTTCCGGCCCGATTTCCTTTGGAAATCGGCCCCCTGACAGACCGGCGTCCTGCTGTCGCAGGAGGTCTTTTGCCCTTGCGGAGCGGGTATCGAGAGCAGATATCGGGACGCAGGATGATGACCCCTTTGCGGATATCCCTTGCGCTTGCGCTCTCGCTGCTTGTCGGGCTGACCGGTCAGGGGCTGGCCAATTCGCGCGGGATGAGCGCCGCGGTCGATCAGATGGAGATCTGCACCGGCACCGGGCCTGTCATCCTCTATGTGGATGCCGACGGGCAGCCGACCGCCCCGCCGCATTACTGTCCGGACTTTGCGCTGATGCTGCTTGGGGCGCTGTTGCCCGATGCCGCAGTGGCGCCCACGCCGCCGCAACTGGCTCTGCCTGCGCCGGACCGGACGCAACCCAGCCTGATTACCCGTACCCTCTCAGCCGTTCCGGCGCGCGCGCCGCCGGTCTTGCTCTGACCCGTTTCGATACAGACAGATCAAGACATGCCAAGGAGAGAGACCATGTCGCTGAAATCCAGATTGCTGGCTGCTGCCGCCACCCTTACCCTTGCCGGGGCCGCCTGGGCCGGTGAGACCATTGTGATCGACGATGCCTATGCCCGCTCCTCGGGCGCCAATGCCAAAGCCGGTGCCGCCTTCATGATGATCCAGAATACCGGGGCCGAAGACGACCGCCTGATCGACGCCCGCTCCGAGGTCGCCGCCAGGGTCGAACTGCATACCCACAAGATCAACGAGCAGGGCGTGGCCAAGATGATGCATGTGCCCGAAGGCTTTGTGATCCCCGCCGGTGGCATGCACCCGCTTGCGCGCGGGGGCGATCATGTGATGTTCATGGGGATCAAGGTGCCGTTCGCGCAAGGCGCGACAGTGCCGGTCACGCTGGTCTTTGAAAAGGCCGGCGAGATCGAGGTGGAAATCCCGGTCGACCTGGAGCGCCAGGACGGCGGTCATGGCCACATGAAGAAGAAATCGAACTAGGCCAGGGGGCACGCCTGTCTTCAGGCTGCGCTGCAGCCCTCATCCATGCGTCAGGCCGGGCTTTGGCCCGGCCTGGTTGCGTCTGGCCAAGCGGTATCGCGACCGGCACCCAGGCTTTGTGCGCGATGCAGGGCCAGCGCGGCCAGTGCAAAATCGGCGATCGCGGGGCCGCGAAACAGGAACCCTGCGCGGCGCGACGGATCGTGCCGGTTGACGTTTGTGCTGTGCAAGTCTTCACCCAGCAATGCCGCGAGATCGCCGCCTACCCGCGCGGGGTCGATCATCGGCCTGGGATTGGCAGCCTCTTGCGCCAGATCGTCGATATAGAGCGGATCAAGCGCCGCCATCCCATCGGGCTGCCAGGGCAGGCCCGTATCGGTCAGACTGGCAAAGGCGCCGGGTTTCAGCCAGCGGGCATCCAGAAACGGCGTCATCTGATGATCGAGGGTGACCGAAGAGACCACCAGATCGGCGTCGGCGATGGCCTGGTGCGGATTGTCTGCGATCTCTGCCTGCAGCCCCCGCGCGCGGGCGGCCGCGCTCAACCGCGCGATGTTCTCGGCCCCGCGCCCGAGAATCACCGCCCTTTGCAGGGGAAAGAGATCGCAGAGTGCCGCGAGATGGGCGCGTGCCTGGGCGCCGGCGCCGATAAAGGCCACCACCCGTGCCGCCGGATCACCCAGCCGCCGCGCCACCAGCGCGCTGAGACCGGCGGTGCGCATCCGGGTGATCCAGCCCGCCTGCATCAGGGCCCGCAACTGGCCGGTCTCGCTGTCCTGAACCAGCAAAACGCCCTCGGTTCCCGGCAGCCCGCGTGCCGGGTTGTCGGGGCTGACCATCACCGATTTCACCACGGTCAGGGCCGGGCTGTTTCCGGTCGCCAGCGTCGTCATCACATAACGCCCGTCACCGGGCAGCAACGCCGATTTCGGCGCCACATGCACGGTGGCGCGGATTTGTGCGCGGATCGCGGCCTCGAGCGCTGTCTGAATCTCATCCGTAGTGATCCCCAAGGTGTCGAGATCGGGATCGGACAGGATCAGAAAGTCGCTCATCCCCTTTGGTCCAGCAGGTCGCACACCCATTGTGGAACGATCCGGCTGGCGGGGCCGAACCGGGTTTCGTCGAAATTCGACACCACCGCCGAAGGGTCGAGGTTCAGTTCCACCGTGCGCGCGCCGCACGCGGTCGCCTCTTGCACGAAGCCCGCTGCCGGATAGACCTGCCCCGAGGTGCCGATGGCGGCAAACAGATCGGCGCTGGCCAGGTGGTCATAGATCGCGTCCATGAAATAGGGCATCTCGCCGAACCAGACCACACCGGGCCGGGCCGCGGGGCGGGCACAGGCGGGGCAGGGGGTGGTGGTGTCCATCGTCTCGGGTGCCAGCCAGCGGTGCCCGCAGATGGCGCAGAGCGCGCCGGCCAGCGTGCCATGCATATGGATCACGTCGCTGGCGCCGCCCGCTTCGTGCAGCGCGTCCACATTCTGGGTGACGATCACGACCTCGCCGGGCCAGTCCCGTTGCAACCGTGCCAGCGCGGTATGGGCGGCATTGGGCCGGGCGGCGGCGGCCTGCACCCGGCGGGCGTTGTAGAAGGTGTGCACCAGCTCTGGATCGCGGGCAAAGCCCTCGGGTGTGGCCACATCCTCGAGCGGATATTTCGTCCAGATGCCGTCCGCGTCGCGAAACGTGCCCAGCCCGCTTTCCGCCGAGATACCGGCACCTGTCAGAATGACGATCTTTCTCATACCGCTCCGCTCGCCTATAGGTTCTGGGGAAACAGGAGCCCCGCATGACCCACCGTATCCTCTTTGTCTGTCTAGGCAATATCTGCCGCTCGCCGGCGGCCGAGGGTGTGTTCCGCGCCCTGATGCCCGAAGTCGGGACCGACAGTGCCGGAACCGGTGGCTGGCATGTAGGTGAACCGCCCTATGGTCCGATGCGGGCAGCGGCCGCGGCGCGCGGCATCGACCTGTCGGATTTGCGGGCGCGCCAGTTCGTCGCGGGTGATTTCGGCCGGTTCGACCTGATTCTGGCGATGGATGCGCAGAACCTGGCCGATATCGAGGCGCAGCGCCCGGCAGGCAACGGGATACCAGTACGGCTGTTCACCGACTATGCGCCCGAGAGTGGCGCCACCCATGTTCCCGATCCCTATTATACCCGCGACTTCGACGGGGCGCTGGATCTGATTGAAGTGGCCGCGAGGGGCCTGCGGCAACGGCTGGCAGAGGGGGCGCTGCTGCCACTGTGAGGGGCCTCGCAGCGGGGCGGGCGGGGCGCTCCTCCACCCTTGCGGGTGTCCTCGCTTTGCGGGTCCTGACGGCCGCTCTGGTGCCCTGATCCACTTGCACCTTAAGGAAACCCGAAACTGGTCGCTTATCTTGCGCAAACTCGTTTGCGCCCTCTTGCTTGAACGGGCCCTGGCGTTGCTTGATCCGGTCGAAACGCTTCTTTGAAACGGTGCGCCCGATGTCCCGACCCTTCCGCACGCAGCGAGGACGCCCGCAAGGGCGGAAGAGCGGTGCTCAGCTCTCGATCACGCGCAGCTCGCCACCCAGCCAGGGCAGGCGCGCCACCGCCGGGTCGATGATCTGGCTTTGCACCAGCCGCCGCATCGTCTCGGCCACGTCGCGCGGCACCCGGTCGGCCCAATCGGCCCCGGCAAACAGCGAGATGCGTCGCGAGAAGGCGGCAAAGGGCAGGGCAAAGGCCTCGACCTCGTCATGAAAACGCTCTGCCCGCATAAAGCCCAGCGGCGTCGTCACCGCCCAGCCCAGCCGCCGCGCGACCATAGCCATCAGGGCCAGGTGCGAGCCGATCTCGAAGCGCTCTTCAAAGTCCAGTTTCTGGCGGGCCAGATGCGCCTCGATCTGGCGTCCGATCAGCTGTTCGCGAGCATAGCGCAGCAGCGGCAGCCCCTGCAGGGATGCCAGCATGTCGCCCCCCTTGGAGACCACGCCGCGCGGTGCCACCAGGATGAAGGGATCGCGCACCAGCGGGTATTCGATGATGCCGTCATGCACCTCGCCCGAGGTCGCGGCCACCGCTATGTGCAACCGCCGCGCTTTCATCGCCTCGCTGATCTCGTGGCTGGGCGCGGTGATCAGCTTGAACCGGCACTTGGTCAGGCTGTCGGCAAGCAGGGTTGCCAGCCGCGGGGTCAGATCGTTGTCGAAATCGTCGATCAGCCCCATGCTGAGCGTGCTCAGATGGGTCAGGTCCATCACCGTCAGCTCGCTTTGCGCCAACCGCAGCTGGCTCAGCACCGTTTCGGCGCGCGGCAGAAAGGCGCGACCGGCGGGGGTCAGTACCATCGGGCGGCGCCCGTGATCGACCAGATCGGTGCCAAGCGCCTGTTCCAGATTGCGCAGCTGTTGGCTGACGGCAGGCTGGCTCAGCCCCGTCAGGGTCGAGGCCTGGGCCACCGATCCGGTGCGCGACAGCGCCTCGAACACTTCCAGACCACGCAGGGTCACGCCTTTCATCAGCATCACGATCGCTCCGATCAGTTTTGCATTTTCTTAAGCTATCCTGACCTTAGGTCAAGTGAGGAAAACAGGAACACGCCATGACGATCACGGTTTTGAAATCCGCCCCCGGCCTGCCGCCCGCCCCACAGGGCGATGCGGCGGATGTGGTGCAGGTGATGCTGGCGCGCCTGCGTGCCGAGGGCGAGGCCGCCGCGCGCGACTATGCCGCGCGGCTCGACGGCTGGAGCGGCGAGATCGTGGTCAGCCCCGATCAGGTCGCGCGCGCCAGCGAGCAGGTGCCCGAGGACCTCAAGACCCAGATCCGCTATGCCCATGACAACATCCGCCGCTTTGCCGAGGCCCAGCGCGCCTCTGCACTGGATTTCCAGACCGAGCTGCGCCCGGGCCTGATCGCGGGGCAGAAACAGATTCCGCTGGCGGCGGCGGGGGCCTATGTGCCGGGCGGGCGCTATGCCCATATCGCCTCGGCGCTGATGTCGATCGCCACCGCCCGCGCCGCCGGGGTGGGCCAGATCACCGCCGTTTCGCCGCCACAGGTGGGGCGTGGGGTGCATCCGGCGATCCTCTATGCGATGTCGCTGGCGGGCGCGGACCGCATCCTGGCGCTGGGCGGGGTGCAGGGGGTGGCGGCGCTGGCCTTCGGCCTGTTTGGCGCGCCGCCCGCCGATATCCTGGTCGGCCCGGGCAATCAGTTCGTGGCCGAGGCCAAGCGCCAGCTGTTCGGCCCCGTGGGCATCGACATGTTCGCCGGCCCCACCGACAGCCTGGTGATCGCCGACTCCACCGCCGATCCGCTGACAGTGGCATGGGATCTGGTGGGGCAGGCCGAGCATGGCTACAACTCGCCGGTCTGGCTCGTCACCGACTCCGCCGCGCTGGCCGAGGCTGTGCTGGCCCATATCCCCGGCTGCATCGCCGATCTGCCCGAACCCAACCGTTCCAGCGCCCAGGCCGCCTGGGATGCCTTGGGCGAGGTGATCCTGTGCACCGACCGCGAGGAGATGGCCGCCACCGCAGATCGCTATGCGCCCGAGCACCTGCATGTGCAGGCCGCCGATCTAGACTGGTGGCGCGGACGCCTCTCGGCCTATGGCTCGCTGTTCCTGGGCGAGCTGACCACCGTGGCCTTTGGCGACAAGGCCAGCGGCCCCAACCATGTGCTGCCTACCTCGGGCGCGGCGCGCTATACCGGCGGGCTCAGCGTGCACAAGTTCCTGAAAACCGTGACCTGGCAACAGGTCGCGCCGCAGGCGCTGCCCGATCTGGCCCGCGCCACCGCCACCATCTCGCGTGCAGAGGGGATGGAGGGGCACGCCCGCACCGCCGATATCCGGCTGGAAAAACTGCGCCCGACGCTCAGGCAAGTCGGCACGGGCTGAAACGGCGTAAGGCGGGCTTCAGCCCGCCATCGCTCTTGTCAGATAAGTTACTGGCAGATCGCCTGCGCCAGCTCGCCAAAGGCCTTGTAGCGCTTCCACAGCGCCTCGTCGCTACTCTTGTCCGACATCCGAACCACCTGGGCCTGATGCGGGTCGCTGAACCATTTGGCGACCTTGCGCCGCTCGCTGCGGTTCAGCGCCTTGTTTGCCGCTTCCTGGATGCAGCCGCAGCGCTCAATGGTGGCGGCGTCGCGACCGCTCTGCCGGCAGGCCTGATTGATCACGCCCGGCGCGGCACTCGCCTGCACCGGCACCATCGTTGCCAAAAGGGCAGCGCCCAGCGCCCCCGTCAAAATCCGTCTCACGTCCTGGCCTCTTGCTCTGCCACGGGGTCTGCCGCCCCGCCTGTCGGGCGACACTATGGCAAAAGAGTCACCAGGGATCAATCGGCTGCGGTAAATGGAATGTGAGGGTGGCGCGAATGTGAACGACCAAGCCCCGGGCCGCGTTCGTAGGGTGGGCAATCCTGCCCACCGCCCCCGAGATGTCAGGCAATGGTGGGCAAACTGCCCACCCTACGGCGTTGGATTAGAAAGCGCCTGAAACTCGGATTGAACAATGCGCACGGATCGGGCGACGGGAAAGTGTCATCACCCGGGTGGCAGGGTTTTGACAAAGGCCCAGATTGCCTTGGCGACCTGTTGGATGCCCTCATTCTGCGCCGCCAGAGATGCGACCGCTATTGGTGCGCCCAACTTGACGACGGCTTTTCCGGCCTCTTTTGAGGCTTCGGTCAAGGCGAGGTCGATCTTGCCCCCGCAATAGGACGCAATCCGCACCGAGATATCCAACAGCGCCTTGGCGATTTTCTTGAGTTTGCCCAGCGATGGTTCGGGCTTGGTAATCTCGGCTTCCAGCGCCTCAATCTGATCCCAGATCAGCACGAAATCGCCACGCACAGCCTGCTGAACCCCGTCGTTCAGAGGCGGCCCGCCATTGTCGCCGATCAGACTTGTTGAGGAGAGTGCCATCCGAGGCGGCAGCGTGGCCTTCAAGGCGGCGATTTCGTGTTCAAGCTCGAAGAGGCGTTCGATCCGCGCGATCTCCTGCGCCACCGCCTTGGGGCCAGCCTTCCAGATGGCATCGTCGATCAGGGCGACCTGGCGTTGAAGTTCCCAGTCAAGAGGCTTGCCGTCGAACATGCCGCGATACCATCTGGCCCAGAAGGCCCAGGGCGTGCCGGGGGCGGCCTCTTCGAACGTTTCTACCGCTTCGGACACCTTCTCTGGAACCTGGGCGGGCCAGAGCGGTGTGGCAAAGATCTGTTGGCTCTGATCCGGCGCGGCGGAAAGGGCGGCGGAGTCGGCGGAGAGGGCGGCGGAGTCGGCGGAGAGGGCGGCGGAGAGGGCGGAGCGGGCGGCGGAGTCGGCGGAGAGGGCGGCGGAGCGGGCGGCGGAGTCGGCGGAGAGGGCGGCGGAGAGGGCGGAGCGGGCGGAGAGGGCGGCGGAGTCGGCGGAGTCGGCGGAGAGGGCGGCGGAGAGGGCGGAGCGGGCGGAGCGGGCGGAGAGGGCGGCGGAGTCGGCGGGGTGGGCGGCGGAGAGGGCGGAGCGGGCGGCGGAGAGGGCGGAGCGGGCGGCGGAGGCGGCGGAGCGGGCGGCGGAGACGATTTCCCTTGTGTCGTGGGTCGGCCATGTGCCCGCGACCCCCGACACAAGATTGGCCCGCAGGCAAGCCAAAAGGAAGACACTGCCATCGAAATTCTCGTCAACGTGATCACGGTAGCGAAAGGTATAGGGCGCCACGCGCAGCGCGGCCCGCGCGGCAAAGCCGACCCGTGCCCGATGGGGCAGGGCGCGCAGGAATTCCTCCAGCTCTTCTTCGTTGTTTACGTCACCCATATCACCCCTGACCCTGTCCCGCGTCAGCTTGCCGGGGGGCGCCCTTGTGCGCAAGGGCTCACGAGCCTATTGACCAAGGCTCAAATCCTCATCATATGCCCAATCCATGACAGACCTCGCCCATATCCGCAATTTCTCCATCGTCGCCCATATCGACCATGGCAAATCCACCCTTGCCGACCGGCTCATCCAGGAGACCGGGACGGTGCAGGATCGTGACATGAAGGAGCAGCTGCTCGACGCGATGGATATCGAGCGCGAGCGGGGCATCACCATCAAGGCCAACACCGTCCGCATCGACTATACCGCCGACGATGGTCAGGCCTATGTGCTGAACCTGATCGACACGCCGGGCCATGTCGACTTTGCCTATGAGGTCAGCCGTTCGATGCGCGCGGTCGAGGGCTCGCTTCTGGTGGTGGACAGCACCCAGGGGGTCGAGGCGCAGACGCTGGCCAATGTCTATCAGGCCATCGACGCCGACCACGAGATCGTGCCGATCCTCAACAAGATCGACCTGCCCGCCAGTGAATGCGACCGGGTGGCCGAACAGATCGAGGATGTGATCGGCATCGACGCCTCCGGCGCGATCCGGGTCAGTGCCAAGACCGGCGTCGGCATCCACGAAACGCTTGAGGCCATCGTCAAGCACCTGCCCGCGCCCAAGGGCACCCGTGACGCGCCGCTCAAGGCGATGCTGGTCGACAGCTGGTATGACAGCTATCTGGGCGTTATCGTGCTGGTGCGCATCATGGACGGCGTGCTGAAAAAGGGCATGCGGGTCAAGTTCATGTCGAACGGCACCCTGCACCACGTCGACCGCATCGGCGTGTTCCGCCCCGCCATGCAGATGATCGACAGCCTCGGCCCGGGCGAGATCGGCTTTCTCACCGCATCCATCAAGCAGGTGCGCGACACCCGCGTCGGCGACACCATCACCAATGACCGCAACGGCACCGAGGTCGCGCTGCCGGGCTTCAAGCCCGCCCAGCCGGTGGTGTTCTGCGGCCTCTTCCCGGTGGACTCGGCCGAGTTCGAGGATCTGCGCGACGCCATCGAGAAACTGGCGCTGAACGACGCCTCCTTCTCTTACGAAATGGAAACCTCGGCCGCGCTTGGCTTTGGCTTCCGCTGCGGCTTCCTTGGCCTTTTGCATCTCGAGGTCATCCGCGACCGGCTGGAACGCGAATACGATATCGAGCTGATCACCACCGCGCCCAGCGTGGTCTATCACGTCTTCATGAAAGACGGCGAGATGCGCGAGCTGCACAACCCCGCCGACATGCCCGACCTGTCCAAGGTCGACCATATCGAGGAGCCGCGGATCAAGGCCACCATCCTGGTGCCCGACGAATACCTGGGCGATGTGCTGAAACTCTGCCAGGACCGGCGCGGCATCCAGCAGGATCTGAGCTATGCCGGCTCGCGCGCCATGGTGGTCTATGACCTGCCGCTGAACGAGGTTGTGTTCGACTTCTACGACCGGCTGAAATCGGTGACCAAGGGCTATGCCAGCTTCGACTACCAGCTGACCGGCTATCGCGAGGACAGCCTGGTGAAAATGTCGATCCTGGTGAATGACGAGCCGGTGGACGCGCTGTCGACCATGGTCCACCGCGACCGGGCCGAGGCGCGCGGGCGGGCCATGTGCGAAAAGCTCAAGGACCTGATCCCCCGCCACATGTTCAAGATCCCGATCCAGGCGGCCATCGGCGGCAAGGTCATCGCGCGCGAGACCCTCTCGGCGCTGCGCAAGGACGTGACGGCGAAATGTTATGGCGGCGATGCGACCCGGAAACGCAAGCTGCTGGACAAGCAGAAGGCGGGCAAGAAGAAGATGCGCCAGTTCGGGAAAGTGGATATCCCGCAGGAGGCGTTCATTTCAGCCCTCAAAATGGACAGCTGAGGCTGTCCCTCTTCACACCGGTCGCGGCCTCACGCCCGTAGGGTGGGCAGTCCTGCCCGCCACGCTTGATGCGCCTGTGCGGTGGGCAAAATGCCCACCCTACGCTTGCTCATTTTGAGTGACGGTGGGCGAAAGCGGTAGGCGCAGCCTGGCGCGTGCCCGCACGCCCGAGAGTTGAGTGAGTCGGGACAGCTAAGGCTGCCCCTCTTGCGGGACAGTCCCGTAGGGTGGGCAGTCCTGCCCACCATGGGTGATGCGTTCGTGCGGCGGGCAAAATGCCCACACCAAGCTTGCAGTTTAGACCTTCCGAACCACTTCTATTAATGCCGCCAAGTAGTAATCCTTAGGCGTTTAATTCAACTATTAAATTCACAGTCATTACACCAATAACACCTAGGAACAAAGCTGTTAGCACGGCAGCGATGCTTACTTGCGTAAGCAAGCTCCTACGCGCACCAAGATGACCTCCAATATGAAAACGGTGGGTAATTTTCTCAAACACCAATAATCCGATCATTATTGCGCATAGGTTCAACAGAGAAAGGCCCAAAGGAATGTATCCGTTCGGAACAGCCTTTGGTACACCAAAAGGGAATAAGAGCGGAGCTATGAATGTGGCCAAAATTTGCATAAGCAACAAAGACATGAGCACGCTTAGCACGGCTAGAAAGGGAACTGTTTTCAAGAAGTGCCTCAGGGTTCAGGTGGCAATCCGATGACGACGAAGTCAGTCTTTGGAACGACAGGTATCAGGCAGAGGTTGAGGTAATCAAGATACAATCAGTGCTTGTAAGTTTCGCGCATTTATACCTGTGGCGGCACAGTTCAACGCATGATCGCAAAAATTGGCTGCGCTGCCTCCGATCTCTGCAACGACACCTCCGTCGGGTGGGATTCCATCCCCACGCTTCCTCACCAAAACCGCCCGTTCGGCCGCTCCTCGGCGCGGGTCATCTGGTCTTGCGGACAGGGGGCGTTGTCTAGTGCGTAGTCTGTTCGACCCTCACCGCCCCCGCACCAGGCCTCGCGCCAGTGTGGTCACGATAAAGCTCAGCGCGGCGACGCAGACGATGCTGGGGCCTGCTGGTGTGTCGAACAGGTACGCGCCGTATAGACCGGCCAGCGCCGACAGCCCGCCGATGCCCGCAGCCCCCAGGGCCATGCCCTCGGGCGTGCCCGACAGGGGCCGGGCGGCGGCGGCGGGAATGACCAGAAGTGCGGCGATCAGCAGCACGCCCACCACCTTGATCGCCACCGCAACCACCACCGCCAGCGCCAGTGTCAGCCAGGTCTCGGCCCGGCGCGGATCGACCCCGGCGGCATGGGCCAGATCGGGGTTCAGCGTCGCGATCAGCAGGTCGGACCAGCGCCACAGCGTCAGCCCCAGCACCAGCGCGCCGCCGCCCCAGATCACCGCCAGGTCACCGCGTGACACCGCCAGGATATCGCCGAACAGAAAGGCCATCAGGTCCAGCCGCACATCGGCCAGCAGCGACACCGCCACCAGCCCCGCCGCCAGCGCCGTATGGGCCATCACCCCCAGCGCCGTATCCATCGCATAGCCGCGCCCGCGCATCAGCGTCACCGCCGAGGCCATCAGCACCGCCGCCAGCACCACCGCCGGCAGGATCGGTGCCGACAGCGCCAGCGCCAGCGCCACGCCCAGCACCGCCGCATGGGCCGTCGCCTCGCCGAAATAGGCCATCCGCCGCCAGACCACGAAACAGCCCAGCGGCCCCGAGGCCAGCGCAACGCCCGCGCCCGCAAGCGCTGCACGGATCATGAAGTCGTCCAGCATCACCGGTCTCCGTGTGGATGCATATGCTCTGCGCCATGGTCGTGGCCGCAGTCGTCGTCGTGGCGATGGCTGTGCTGGTGGCGGTACAGCGCCAGCGCCCCCCGCGTGCCGGTGCCGAACAGCGCCCGGTATTCCGGCGCGTCGGCCACCACTTCGGGCGTGCCCTCGCAGCAGATATGGCCGTTCATGCACAGCACCCGGTCCGAGGCGGCCATGACGACGTGCAGATCGTGGCTGACCATCACTACCGCGCAGCCGAGGTCTTGGCGGACCTCTTCGATCTGCTCGTAAAATGCCGCCGATCCGGGCTGGTCCAGCCCCTGTGTCGCCTCGTCCAGCAGCAGCAGGTGCGGGCGTTCCAGCACCGCGCGCGCCAGCAGCACGCGCTGGAACTGGCCGCCCGACAGATCGGTCATCTGCCGGTTGGCCAGATCGGGCACGCCGGCGCGGGCCAGCGCCTCGGCGGCGACATCCTGCGGCACCCGGCGCGGCAGGCTCAGGAACCGGCTGACGGTGATCGGCAGCGTCGCGTCGATCGCCAGTTTCTGAGGCACATAGCCGATGCGCAGACCCGGCGCGCGGATCACCCGGCCCGAGGCCGCGGGCAGGGCGCCGATCAGCGCCCTGAGAAAGGTGGATTTGCCCGACCCGTTGGGGCCGACGATGGTGACGATCTCTCCCGCTGCCACGGCGACCGAGATATCGGCAAGCACGGTGCGTCCGTCGACCCGGATGCTCAGCCCCTCGGCGGCAATGACCGGCGTGTTCATGCGGCCTGACCCGCGCAGCCGGGGCAGAGCCCCTCGGCCTCGACCACGATCCGTTCGATGGTGAACCCGGCCTCGGCGGCGGCCTTGCCCAGGCGGCCCTGTTCCAACTCGGTTCCCGCCTCGGCCACCGCCTTGCAGTTGCGGCAGATCAGAAAGGCAGGCACGTGGTCCTCTTCGGGATGGGCGCAGGCGGTATAGGCGTTCAGCCGCTCGATCCGGTGGGCGAACCCGTTCTGCACCAGGAAATCCAGCGCCCGATAGGCCACGGGAGGTTGCGAGCCCAGCCCGTCGGCGGCGAGAATGTCGAGGATTTCATAAGCGCCCATGGCCCGGTGACGGTCCAGCAGGATTTCCAGCACCCGGCGGCGCACCGGGGTGAATTGCAGCTTGTGCGCGGCGCAGTGCCTTTCGGCCTGATGCAGCGCCGTGGCGATGCACTGGCTGTGGTCGTGACGTTCGAAACCTTTGGCGGTCATGCGGGCCTCCCGGCGAATTTCAGGCTTGATATGTTATAACATCCCCGATATCAAGCCGCACAGATTGTTACACTATAACATACCGAGGTGCCCATGACCCGACTTTCCCTCTCTGCGCTGCTGTTGACCTGCGCCACGCCCGTTCTGGCCGAGGCGCCCAGGGTCGCGGTCGATATCGCGCCACTCCATTCGTTGGTCGCGCAGGTCATGGCAGGGGTGGGAGAACCCGATCTGATCGTGCGCCCGGGCGCCTCGCCCCACAGCTACGCCCTGCGCCCGTCCGAGGCGCGGGCGCTGCAACAGGCCGATCTGGTGATCTGGGTCGGCGACGACCTGACCCCCTGGCTGGAAAAACCGCTGATGGCGCTGTCGGACGCGGGGCGTCAGATTGCCTTGCTAGATCATCCGTCGACGGCGCGGCTGGCTTATCGCGATCTTGCCCATGACGGTCATGACGACGCGCACACGCAAACAGGTCATGACGATCATGACCATGCGCAAGAGGCGCATGAAACCCATGACGACGATCACGACCACAGCGGCACCGATCCGCACGCCTGGCTCGATCCGGGCAATGCCAGCGCCTGGCTGTCGCTTCTGGCCGAGGAACTGGCCGCGCTCGACCCCGGTCATGCCGACCGCTACCGTGCCAATGCCGCCGAGGCGCAGGCCCGCCTGGCCGAGCTGACGATTCAGATCGCGACCGAGTTGCAGCCGATGCAGGGCAAACCCTTTATTGCCTTTCACGACGCCTATCAGTATTTCGAGCGCCCCTTTGGCCTGACGCTGGCCGGAACCGTGTCGCTGGGTGATGCCAGCAGCCCCAGCCCGGCGCGGCTGGCGCATCTGCGCGAAGAGGTGGTGGAAGAGGGGGTGAGCTGCGCCTTTTCCGAACCGCAATACAACACCGCGCTGCTGGAAACCGCGGTCGAGGGGACAGGCGCGGCGATCTTCGTGCTCGATCCGCTGGGCGCGGGGCTGGAGCCGGGACCGGCGCTTTATCCGCAGATGCTGCGCGACATGGCGGCAAGCTTTGCCGCCTGCGCGGCGCAGTGATCGGGGCCGGCGTTATTCGGCGGCGCTGAACCCTTCGATCAGCTGGCGCAGCCCCAGGGCGGCGCCGGCGAAGATCGCCAGAAAGGTGACCGGGGCGCTGATTGCCAGCAGGCTGAAGGCGGTCAGCCCCTGGCCCACGGTGCAACCCATGGCGATGACCGCGCCGGTGCCCATGATCGCGGCGCCCAGGATCTGGCGGCGCAATTCGCGCGGATCCTCGCAGGCCTCCCAGCGGAAATGGCCCTTGATCAGCGAGCCGATGAAGGCCCCGGCCCAGACCCCGGCAACCGAACCCACCGCAAAGGACAGCGGGCGCACTGAACCGGTCATCGCATAGAGGATGGATTCGCCCACAGGTGCCGAGAAGCTGTGCGACACCACCTGCAACCCATCGAACCCGTGTTGATAGACCCAATAGCTGCCGGCCCAGCCGCCAACGATTGCCGCCGCGACCACCAGCGACCAGAAGATGGATTTCGGCTCTTGCCGCATGTCCCGTGAGCTAAGCGCGCCCAGGCAGAGGATCAGCCCGATGCCGATGCCGATCACATGCACCGGCAGGCCGGTTAGCGCATGGGCATGGTGGGCCAGCCCCGGCGGCAGGTCGCCGGCGACCTCGATCTGGGGAAACAGCAGGTTGCGCAGCGGTGCCAGCGGCCCGGCCAGGGTGACATAGGTAAACACGCCCATAACCAGCACGATGACAAAGGCGCGCAGATCGCCACCACCCAGCCGTGCGATCGAGCCGTAGCCGCAATTGCCCGCCAGCGCCATGCCATAGCCGAACATCAGCCCGCCCAGGATCGAGGCCAGCGGCATCCAGCGGATCGACAGGTAATAGCTTTGCCCCGGATCGAGCCAGCCCAGCCCCATCAGGCCGAAACTGCCTGCCATGGCGGCGCCGATGGCCAGCACCCACATCCGCATCCGGACGTCTGAACCGCCATAAAGCAGGTCCTCGATCGCGCCCAGGGTGCAGAACCGGCCCAGGCGCGCGGCCAGGCCCAGGGCAATGCCGCCCACAAGGCCAACCAGCGCCACGGCCTGACTGTCACTCAGCCAAACAAGCATGTTTTCCTCCCCACGCTCCGGTGGCCGGTTCCGCTTGGTGGCGACCGGAACCGGGTGGGCGGCTCAGTCGTTGTTGCAGAACAGGTCGTAGACCACTTCCAGTATCCGCCGCGGCCGTTCATCTGCCAAGCGGTAATAGATCGCCTTGCCTTCGCGGCGCGGAATCACCAGACCTTCGAGCCGCAGCCGGGACAGTTGTTGCGAGACCGCCGCCTGACGGGCGGCCAGCAGCTCTTCCAGCTCGGTCACCGATTTCTCGCCCGACACCAGATGGCACAGGATCATCAGGCGCCCTTCGTGGCTGATCGCCTTGAGGAAATTCGACGCAGTCGTGGCGTTGTCGACCATCTTGTCGAGTTCATCATCGGCCATATCGGTCGAAAACTGCGGAAGTGCCATGTCTCGTGTCCTTGTTCCCGGGGCGGTCCCGGGCTGTGTCTCAAGCGTCAACCCTCTGTCTGGCGCGCCGGGCGCCCTTTAGCCGATTTGTCGCGGGCAATCCACCATCACACGCGAATATGTTTGCTCCTGTTGCCGTCCCGCCTAGCTGCTGCCAGGCTTTTTGGGGACAAAGCCCGCATGGTCGACCAGCAGCTGTTCCAGCAGCGGCCAAAAGAAATCCTCGCCCGGATAGCCTTCGAGCCGCGCCAGCTCGCGCCCGTCCTCGACGATCAGAAAGGTCGGGGTAAACACCACCCGGCGCGCGGTTTCCAGATCGGCGGGGATCGCCCGCAGATCGACCCGGCGCAGCGGGGCAAAGGCGCCCTCGGCGGTCTTGGGATAGATCGGCGCGATTTCCTCGTTCCAGCGGGCGCACCACTCGCAGCCATGCTGCTCGACCATCACCAGTTCCGCCGCCAGAGCGGGCAGGGCAAGCACTGCCGCCAAACCGGCGGCCAGGAGATTTCTTGTCATGCCCATTCGTACACCGTTGACCTTTCGCTTACACAAAACATAATTTGAATGTGTGAATAGATCAAGCCGCGCACATGCGCCGCGCATCACAAGGCCGACAGATGTTTGAAATCTCCTATCTGGGTGCGCTGTTTGCCGGGTTGCTCAGCTTCTTTACCCCCTGCGTGCTGCCGATGGTGCCGTTCTACCTGTCTTATATGGGTGGGCTCAGCATGGCCGAGTTGCGCGGCGACGGGCGCATCGCGCCGGGGGCGCAGCGGCGGCTGATCGTGTCATCGGTCGCCTTTGCGGCGGGGGTGACCTCGGTCTTCATGATGCTGGGTATGGGGGCGACCGCGCTGGGGCGGCTGTTTGGCACCTATCTGGACACGCTGTCCTGGGCGGCGGCGGCGATCCTGGTGGTGTTCGGCCTGCATTTCCTGGGGGTGATCCGGGTGCCGCTGCTCTATCGCGAGGCGCGGATGGACAGCACCATGCCCGCCTCGACCCTGCTGGGGGCCTATCTGATGGGGCTGGCCTTCGGCTTTGGCTGGACGCCCTGCGTGGGCCCGGCGCTGGCGGCGATCCTGATGATTGCCAGCGGCATGGGCGAGATCTGGCGTGGCGGCCTCTTGCTGCTGGTCTATGGCATCGGCATGACCGCGCCCTTTGTGGTGGCCGCCTTTTTCGCGCGCCCCTTCCTGGGCTGGGTGCAGCGCCATCGCGCCGCCTTTGCCTGGGTGGAAAAAGGCATGGGGGCAATGCTGATCCTATTTGCTATCCTGATCGTGACCGGCGGCGTGAACTGGATCGCCGACGCGATGATCCGCTGGGTTCCCGGCTTCTCGGCACTGGGCTGAGGGGCGGGCTGATTGCGAGGTGAGGAGATGAGACGGTTTCTGGCAATTCTGGGCCTGCTGGCCCTCACAAGCGGCGCTCAGGCGGAACTGGGCGATGACGGGCTGCACAAGACCGCCTGGATGCGTGACACGTTCAAGGACCTGCGCGAGGATCTGGACGAGGCCAATGCCGAGGGCAAGCGCCTGGTGCTGTTCTTCGAACAGCGCGGCTGCGTCTACTGCGCCAAGATGCACAAGGAGGTGTTTCCCCGGCCCGAGGTGAGCAGCTATATCGAAGAGAACTATTTCGTGGTGCAGCTGAACCTGCATGGCGATATCGAGGTGACCGACTTCGATGGCGAGGCGCTGTCGGAAAAGGACATGGCCCGCAAATGGGGCATCCTGTTCACGCCGACGATTCTGTTCCTGCCCGAAGAGGTGGCCGAGGACCAGTCGGCCCAGCAGGCGGCGGTGGCGATGATGCCCGGCGCCTTTGGCGCGGGCACCACGCTGGACATGTTCACCTGGGTCGCCGAAAAGCGGTATGCGCTTGATAACGGTGAGGATTTCCAGCGCTATCACGCGCGGCGCATTCAAGAGCGCAGCAATGGATCTACGGACTGAGTGTCAGGCGCAACAAAATTCCAATTCATATTTGTGAATTTGATGTTGCGTCCGGGGCGGTTCGTGGCCTACGGTATACCGAGCGAGTTTCGCCACGTGCGCAGACACGTGGGAGCCAATGGGAGGACACATGAAAACAACTATTCTGACGCTGGCCGCCGCGTTGATCAGTGGCGCAGCCTGGGCGGGTGAAACCGCGCCGGGCGATGTGGTCTATGCCGACGGCGCCGTCGAGGCATCGCTGACCGGAACACCCGGCGATGCGGCAAACGGTGCCATGGTCGTGGGCTCGAAGAAGCACGGCAACTGTGTCGCCTGTCACCAGGTCGGCGCGCTCGCCGATGTGCCCTTTCAGGGCGAGATCGGACCGGCGCTCGACGGGGCCGGCAGCCGCTGGAGCGAGGCCGAGCTGCGCGGGCTGGTCGCCAATGCCAAGCTGACGTTCGAAGGGTCGATGATGCCGTCCTTCTACCGGATCGACGGCTATATCCGCCCGGGCGATGCCTATACCGGCAAGGCGGCCAAGGGCGCGCTCACGCCGCTGTTGTCGGCGCAAGAGATCGAAGATGTGGTCGCATTCCTCGCGACCCTCAAGGACGAGTAAGCCATGCGGCAGCCGCGTGGCGACAAACAAAGGAGAGCAACGATGGATTTCTCACGTCGTGACACCCTGGGCCTGGCCCTGGGCGCAGCGGCCCTGACGGTGCTGCCGTTCCGCGTGAACGCCGCCGCCGAGGACCGGATCGCCGAGTTCACCGGCGGTGCCGAAATGGGCGAGGGCGGGCTGACCCTGACCGCGCCCGAGATTGCCGAGAACGGCAACACCGTGCCGATCGAAGTCAGCGCCCCCGGCGCGGCGGCGATCATGGTTCTGGCCATGGGCAACCCGACCCCGGGCGTGGCGCAGTTCAACTTCGGTCCGCTGGCGGCCGCACAGGCGGCCTCGACCCGTATCCGCCTGGCCGGGACCCAGGATGTGGTCGCCATCGCCAAGATGGCCGACGGCTCCTTCGTCAAGGCCAGCTCGACCGTAAAAGTGACCATCGGCGGGTGCGGCGGCTAAGCCCGCGCGTCCGACAATCAGGAGACAAGACACATGGCATCTGGTGTTAAACCCCGCGTGAAGGTCCCGAAATCGGTAGCCGCCGGCGAGGCGATCACGATCAAGACCCTCATCAGCCACGCGATGGAAAGCGGTCAGCGCAAGGACAAGGAAGGCAACGTCATTCCGCGTTCGATCATCAATCGCTTCACCTGTGAATTCAACGGCCAGTCGGTGATCGACATCACCATGGAACCGGCGATTTCCACCAACCCCTATTTCCAGTTCGATGCGACCGTGCCCGAGGCGGGCGAGTTCGTGTTCACCTGGTATGACGATGACGGCTCTGTCTACAACGACAACAAGTCGATCACGATCGCCTGATCCGCGGTCCTAGGCAAAAGATGCTGCTGCCCGGTGCGCGAACCGGGCGCGGCCAATCACCCAAGGGAGGAATATGGATGAAAGTCAGGGCAATGACCGCGATTGCCGCGTTGCTGGCCGCGCCTCTGGCGGCGGTGGCCGGCCCGGACAGCGATGAGCTGGTCGTCAACGGCGAGATCAACATGGTCACCCAAACCGAAGCGCCCGCCCATCTGGATGGCGCGCTGTCCGAGCTGTACTCGGGCTGGCGTTTCCGTTCGGACGAGACCCAGGCGCTGCAGATGGATGACTTCGACAACCCGGCGATGGTCTTTGTGGACCAGGCGCAAGAGGCGTGGGACACCGCCGATGGAACCGAGGGCAAATCCTGCGCCTCGTGTCATGGCGATGCCGCCGACAGCATGGCGGGCGTGCGGGCGGTCTATCCCAAGTGGAACGAGGCCGCCGGCGAGGTGCGCACGCTTGAGGCGCAGGTCAACGACTGCCGCGAAAACCGCATGGGCGCCAAGGCGTGGAAATATGACGGTGGCGACATGGCGTCGATGACCGCGCTGATCTCGGTGCAGTCGCGCGGCCTGCCGGTCAATGTGGCGATCGACGGCCCGGCCCAGGCAACCTGGGAGATGGGCAAGGAAATCTATTACACCCGCTACGGTCAGCTGGAGCTGAGCTGCGCCAATTGCCATGAGGACAATTATGGCAACATGATCCGCGCCGACCACCTGAGCCAGGGGCATATCAACGGGTTTCCGACCTATCGTCTGAAGAACGCCAAGCTGAACACGTCCCATGCCCGCTTCAAGGGCTGCGTGCGCGACACCCGTGCCGAGACGTTCAACCCCGGCAGCCCCGAATTCGTGGCGCTGGAGCTTTACGTCGCCAGCCGTGGCAACGGCCTGTCGGTCGAAGGACCCTCGGTCCGCAACTAACACCCGGGCCCCGCACCGGATCACCGGTGCGGGGCCTTTTTTGTCCAGACAAATTCACTTTTGTGAATTTGTGATAAAAACGATCAGGAAAAGGCTGCCTCATGATCTCCCGTCGCGATTTTCTTCAGGTTTCCATGGCCGCATCGGCCCTGGTGGGGGCCTCCGGCTTTGGCAATTGGTCCCGGCTGGCCGCGCAGCAGGCGCTGACCCAGGACCAGCTCTTGGAATTCGACACGTTCGGCAACCTGACCCTGATCCATATCACCGACATCCACGCCCAATTGATGCCGATCTATTTCCGCGAGCCCGAGGTGAACCTGGGCATCGGCGCGGCCAAGGGGCAGATGCCCCATATCACCGGCGCCGATTTCCGCCGCTTCTACGGGATCGAGGATGGCAGCCCCTCGGCCTATGCGCTGACCTATGACGATTTCTCGTCGCTGGCCCGGACATATGGCCGGGTGGGCGGCATGGACCGGGTCGCCAACGTGGTGAACGCCATCCGCGCCGACCGGCCCGACGCGCTGCTGCTGGACGGCGGCGATACCTGGCACGGCTCCTATACCTGCCACCACACCGAGGGGCAGGATGTGGTCAACGTGATGAACGCGCTGAAGCCCGATGCGATGACCTTTCACTGGGAATTCACCCTGGGCACCGACCGGGTCACCGAACTGGTCGAAAGCCTGCCCTTTGCCTCGCTGGGCCAGAACATCTTTGACGCCGAATGGGACGAGCCGGCAGAGCTGTTCAAACCCTACAAGTTCTTCGAACGCGGTGGCGTCAAGGTCGCGGTCATCGGCCAGGCCTTTCCCTATATGCCGATCGCCAACCCGGGCTGGATGTTTCCCGAATTCTCCTTCGGCATCCGCGAAGAGAACATGCAGGCCATGGTCGACGAGGTCCGCGCCGAAGGAGCCGAGGTCGTCGTGGTGCTGAGCCATAACGGCTTTGACGTGGACAAGAAGATGGCGGGCCGGGTCACCGGCATCGACGTCATTCTCAGCGGCCACACCCATGACGCGCTGCCCGAACCGGTGCTGGTGGAGCAGACCTATGTGATCGCCAGCGGCTCGAACGGCAAATTCGTCAGCCGGGTCGACCTGGATATCCGCGATGGCCGGATGATGGGCTTGAAACACAAGCTGATCCCGATCTTTTCCGACGTGATCGCCCCCGACCCGCAGGTCACCGCCCTGATCAACGCGCAGCGCGAGCCGCATATCGACCAGCTGCGCGAGGTGATCGGGCGCACCGCCGATGATGCGCTGCTCTATCGTCGTGGCAATTTCAACGGCACCTGGGACGACCTGATCTGCGACGCTCTGATTTCCGAGCGCGACGCCGATATCGCCATGTCGCCCGGCGTGCGCTGGGGGCCGTCGATCCTGCCGGGGCAGGAGATCACCCGCGAGGATATCTGGAACGTGACCTCGATGAGCTATGGTGCCGCCTATCGCACCGAGATGACCGGCGAGTTCCTGCATGTGGTGCTCGAGGATGTGGGCGACAACCTGTTCAACCCCGACCCTTATTATCAGCAGGGCGGCGACATGGTGCGTGTCGGCGGGCTGGGCTACCGCATCGACGTGACCAAACCTCAGGGCAGCCGCATCAGCGACATGACCCTGCTGAAGACCGGGGAACAGATCGACCCCGCCAAGAACTACGTCGTCGCCGGCTGGGCCAGCGTCAACGAGGGCACCGAAGGCCCGCAGATCTGGGATGTGGTCGAAAACCACATCCGCAAACTGGGCACCGTCAACGTGACCCCGAATACATCGGTCGAGGTCGTGGGCGCCTGAGGCGCTCACAACCGGCCAAAATTTTTTGAGCGATTGCATTCACATACGCGAATGCAGTGATGCAAAGGAGGCAACAGTATGAGTGAAAGCTCTGGCAAGCACAGCCCGTCGCGCCGCCGGTTTCTGACCAGTGTCGCGGCCGCCGGGGCGGGGGCCGTGGCGGCGGGCGCGGCACGGGCCGCAGGCCCCGATCCGCTGATCACCGAGGTTCAGGACTGGGCGCGCGCCACCGGTGACGGTGTGGACGCGACCCCCTATGGCCTGCCCATCGAATACGAGGGCGACGTGATCCGCCGCAACGTGGAATGGCTGACCGCCGACACGATCAGCTCGATCAACTTTACCCCGATCCATGCGCTCGATGGCACGATCACCCCGCAGGGCTGTGCCTTCGAACGGCACCATTCGGGCGCCATCGCGCTGAAGAAGGAAGACTATCGCCTGATGATCAACGGGCTGGTCGATACGCCGCTGGTCTTCTCCTATGCCGATCTGGAGCGTTTCCCGCGCGAAAACCACGTGTATTTCTGCGAATGCGCGGCAAACTCGGGCATGGAATGGGCTGGTGCCCAGCTGAACGGCGCCCAGTTCACCCATGGCATGATCCATAACATGGAATATTCCGGCGTCTCGCTGCGCACCCTGCTGGAAGAGGCAGGTTTGAGCGCGGCGGGCGATCTCAAGGACAAATGGGTCTATGTCGAGGGCGCCGATGCGTCGTCGAACGGGCGCTCGATCCCGATGGAAAAGGCGCTGGATGACGTTCTGGTTGCGTTCAAGGCCAATGGCGAGGCGCTGCGCAAGGAACATGGCTATCCCGTGCGCCTGGTCGTGCCCGGCTGGGAAGGCAACATGTGGGTCAAGTGGCTGCGCCGGATCGAGGTGATGGACGGCCCCGTGGAAAGCCGCGAGGAAACCTCGAAATACACCGACACGCTCGAGGATGGCACCAGCCGCAAATGGACCTGGGTGATGGACGCGAAATCGGTCGTCACCTCGCCCAGCCCGCAGGCGCCGATCACCCATGGTGCCGGCCCGCTGGTGATCACCGGTCTGGCCTGGTCGGGCCGCGGCGCGATCACCGGCGTCGATGTCTCGATCGACGGCGGCAAAAGCTGGCAGCCCGCCCGCCTGGCGGCGCCGGGACAGGACAAGGCGCTGACCCGGTTCTATCTGGATACCAACTGGGACGGCTCCGAGATGCTGCTGCAAAGCCGCGCCCGCGATTCCAGCGGCTATGTGCAGCCCACCAAGGCGCAGCTGCGCGAGGTGCGGGGCCTCAACTCGATCTATCACAACAACGCGATCCAGACCTGGTGGGTCAAGGCAAACGGAGTGGCCGAAAATGTCGAAGTTTCCTAAGCTGACCCTTACCGCATCGCTCGCCGCGCTGATGCTGTCGGCGCCGGCCTGGGCGGGTGAATTCGGCCTGGGCCGCCCGGCTCTGCCCGAAGAGATCGCCGCATGGGATCTCGACGTCAGCCCCGATGGCACCGGTTTGCCCGCAGGTTCGGGCTCGGTCGAGGATGGCGAGATGGTGTTTGCCGACAATTGCGCCATCTGCCACGGCGATTTTGCCGAGGGTGTCGACAACTGGCCCAAGCTGGCCGGGGGCATGGGCACGCTCGACCGCGACGATCCGCTCAAGACCGTGGGCTCCTACTGGCCGCACCTGTCCACTGCATGGGACTATGTGAACCGCTCGATGCCCTTCGGGAACGCGCAGTCGCTCAGCCCGGACGAGGTCTATGCCATCGTGGCCTATATCCTCTACTCCAACGATCTGGTGGATGACGATTTCGTGCTCTCCAACGAGAACCTGGCCGCGTTCGAACTGCCCAACGCGGAGGGATTCATCATAGATGACCGCGAAACCGCCGAGGCGCATTTCTGGACGGCCGAGCCCTGCATGGAAAACTGCAAGGACACGGTCGAGATCACCATGCGTGCCCGGGTGCTGGACGTGACGCCGGATGCCGGTGGCGCCGAGGAGGCCTCGGCAGAGGCCGAGGAGGCCCCCGTGACCGAAGCGGCGGCCGAACCCGCGCCGGTGGCAGAGGCTGCGCTTGACCCGGCACTGGTGGCCGAGGGGGAGAAGACCTTTAAGAAATGCAAGGCCTGCCACCAGGTCGGCGAGGGCGCCAAGAACAAGACCGGCCCCACGCTGAACGGGATCGTGGGCCACGCAGCCGGTGCGGTCGACGGGTTCAAGTACTCCAAGCCGATGCAGGCTGCCGGTGAAGGCGGGCTGGTCTGGACCGAGGCCGAACTCGCCGCCTTCCTCGCCAAGCCCAAGGCTTACATGAAGGGCACCAAGATGTCCTTTGCCGGGCTGAAGAAGGACGAGGATATCGCCGCCGTCATCGCATACCTGAAGAGTTTCGAGTAGGCGATGCGCTGGCTGGGAGGAGCGATACTGGCCGGGGCCGCCCTGACGGGGGTGGCCCGGGCCGACGAGACCGCGCGTGACATCGGCGATGCCGCGCGCGGGGAGGAGCTGTTTCAGGTCTGTGCCAGCTGTCACCAGGTGGGCGAGGGGGCCGAGCACGGCACCGGGCCGCATCTGAACGGCATCTTCGATCGCAAGGTCGCCCAGTTCGAGGATTTCGACTATTCCCCGGGCATCCTGCGCGCCCGGCGCGACGGGATGGTCTGGGATCTCGAACATCTCGATGCCTATCTGACCAATCCCAAGACCCTGGTCTCGGGCACCAACATGGACTTCGCGGGCCTGCCTGATCCGCAGGACCGCGGCGACATCCTGGCCTATCTGCGCCGGTTCTCGGCCAGTCCCCAGAACATCCCCGAGGCGGCGCCCACTGCTCTGAAACAGGATGTGGAACTGGCACCCGAAGTGCTGGCCATGGTGGGCGATCCCGAATATGGTGAATACCTGTCCACCGAATGCACCACCTGCCATCAGGTCGATGGCGAGTATGACGGCATTCCGGTGATCACCGGCTGGCTGGCCGAGGATTTCGTCCTTGCCATGCATGCCTACAAACTGAAGATCAGGCCACACCCGGTGATGCAGATGATGGCCGGGCGGCTGTCGGACGAGGAGATCGCGGCCCTGGCGGCCTATTTCGAAGCGCTGGAGTAACCTCCGGCGCTCATTTGTTTCTTGGAGGAGGAAACCCGATGACATTGAACAGACGTACATTCCTGGGCACCGGCGTCGCCGCGGCGGCGACGCTTCAGGCGCCGATGGTGCTGGGCGCGGGCAAGCCCCGTGTCGTGGTCGTGGGCGGCGGTGCCGGCGGCGCCACCGCGGCGCGCTATATCGCCAAGGGGGCTGACGGGGCCATCGACGTGACCCTGGTCGAACCCACCCGCAGCTATTACACGTGCTTCTTCTCGAACCTCTATATCGGCGGTTTTCGCGAGCTGTCGAGCATTGCCCATTCCTATGGCAAGCTGGCCAGCGAATACGGCATCAACGTGGTGCATGACTGGGCCGTGGGCATCGACCGCGACGCCCGCACCGTCAGCCTGGCAGGGGGCGGCGTGCTGCCCTATGACCGCCTGATCCTGAGCCCCGGTATCGACTTTGTCGATGGCGCGGTCGAGGGTTGGGACCTCAGCGCCCAGAACAAGATGCCCCATGCCTACAAGGCCGGATCGCAGTCGGAACTGCTCAAGGCGCAGATCGAGGCGATGCCCGAAGGCGGCACCTTCGCGATGGTGGCGCCGCCCAACCCCTATCGCTGCCCGCCCGGACCCTACGAGCGGGTTTCGATGGTGGCGCATGTGCTGAAACAGCGCAATCCGACTGCGAAGATCATCGTGGCCGACCCCAAGCCGAAATTCTCGAAGATGGCGCTGTTCCAGGAGGGCTGGAACACGCATTATTCGGGTATGGTCGACTGGATCGGTCCGGACTTCGGCGGCGCCAATGTCTCGGTAGATCCCGATGCGATGACCGTGACCATCGACGGCGAAGAGACCAAGGTCGACGCCTGCAACGTCATCCCGGCGATGAAGGCGGGCCGCATCTGCGAGATCGCGGGCATCAACGAGGGCAACTGGGCGCCGGTCATCGGCCATACGATGCAAAGCCGGATGGACGAGAACATCCACGTGCTGGGCGACGCCACCAATCAGGGCGACATGCCGAAATCGGGCTTTTCGGCCAACAGCCAGGCCAAGGTCGCGGCGATGGCGGTGCGCGCGGCGCTGACCGGGACCAAGATGTTCCCGGCCAAGTTCTCGAACACCTGCTGGTCGCTGATCGGCACCGATGACGGGGTCAAGGTCGGCGCCACCTACGAGGCGACGGACGAGAAGATCGCCAAGGTCGACGGCTTCATCAGCGCCACTGGCGAAAGCGCCGAGCTGCGTCAGGCCACCTATGAGGAGAGCATCGGCTGGTATGCCGGCATCACCTCGGACATGTTCGGCTAAACGGCCGCGTGGGGCGTGGTCCGCTCAGGACCACGCCTTGCGGAAGGAATGGGGCGAGGCGCCGTAACGGGCGCGGAACTGCCGCGACAGGTGGCTGGTATTGGCAAAACCGGTGGCGGCAGCGATCTCGGCCACGGTCATGTTGGTCTCGTTGAGAAAGATGAACGCGCGTTCGATCCGCAGGTTGAGGTAGAACGCCATCGGCCCCTGATCCAGATAGCGTTTGAACAACCGCTCCAGCTGACGGCGCGAGATGCCCAGCCGGTCGCACAGGTCGTCATTGGTCAGCGGCTCCTCAAGTTCCGCCTCCATCAACTCGATCGCCTTGATCAGCGCGGGATTGCGGCTGCCGATCGCCACCGACCGGGCCGAGCGCTGCGGCGATTGCCGCCCCGAGCGCATGTGGATGCACATGTCGGCCACCACGATGGCCAGTTTGGGCCCGTGCTGCTTTTCAATCAGCGCCAGCATCATGTCGATGGCGGTATTGCCGCCGCCACAGGTGGTGATCCGCCCGTCCAGCTCGTAGATGTTCGGGGTTGGGGTCAGGTTCGGAAAGGCCTCGGCAAAGCCGGGCTGGTTCTCCCAATGCAGGGTGAAACGACGTTCCTCCAGCAGCCCCGCCCGGGCCAGGGCAAAGGCGCCGGTACAGATACCGCCAAGGGCGCTGCCGTGGCGGTATTCCCGCCGCAGCCAGGCCAGCACGGCGGGCGAATAGCTCTTTTCCGGCTCGACCCCGGCGCAGACAAAACCCATCGCCTCGGGCGGCAAGGGCGCCAGCGCCTGATCGGGGGTGATGCGCAGCCCGTTGGAACAGGTCACCGGCGCGCCGTTCTCGGTCATCGTATGCCAGGTGTACAGCTGTGTCTTGGTCAGCTGGTTGGCGATGCGCAGCGGCTCGATCGCGGCGGCCACCGCCAGCATCGTTGCCTTGGGCAGCAGCAGAAAGCGGAAATCCTGCGGCGGCCCGTCATAGTGCAGCGAAACCGAGGCAGAGGCGGCTTTGGAAACAAAGGGGGTCTGGGTCATGACGCTCGGGCAGGGGCGGGAACCGGCATCGGCTCCGCCGGGTTACACGCCCCTACCGTGCTGTGCGCCAGAGGCAAGGTCAAGATGCGGCGGTTCGTGCCTTGTTTGCGTCAGCCTGCCCTGCCGGTCTGCGGCAAACGAAATCGCCTCCGGCCCTTGCAGCCCCTCCAAGGCGACACTAAGACTCGTGTAACCCTCCTCGGGTAATGTCCCGAACCAACGCTAATGAGCAGGCAGGTCCCAGATGTTCGATCCCGTCGATACCTATATGAACACCCTTGTCCCCATGGTGGTCGAGCAGACCAGCCGGGGCGAGCGCGCCTATGACATCTTCTCGCGCCTGCTGAAGGAGCGGATCATCTTCATCAACGGCCCGATCCATGACGGGATGAGCCATCTGATCGTGGCCCAGCTGCTGCATCTGGAAGCCGAGAATCCGAACAAGGAAATCTCGATCTACATCAACAGCCCCGGAGGCGTGGTGACCAGCGGCCTGTCGATCTATGACACCATGCAGTATATCAAGCCGAAATGCTCGACCCTGGTGATCGGCCAGGCGGCCTCGATGGGCTCGGTCCTGCTGGCGGGCGGCGAAAAGGGCATGCGTTTCTCGCTGCCCAACAGCCGCATCATGGTGCACCAGCCCTCGGGCGGGTATCAGGGCCAGGCCAGCGACATCATGATCCATGCCGCCGAGACCCAGAAGCTCAAGGACCGGCTCTATGACATCTATGTCAAGCACACCGGCCAGACCAAGAAAGCCGTTGAAAAGGCGCTGGACCGCGACAATTTCATGTCGCCGGAAGAGGCCAAGGAATGGGGCCATATCGACGAGATCGTCGAAAGCCGCAGCAAGGGCGACGACGCAGAGTGAGCGATCCGGCCAGCGGGCATGACCGCAGGTCGGGAAGTTTGACATTGTAGCGGCCGGTATGCTGGCCTAAGCTTTACGAACAGACGGCGGCCCGCCTGCGCAGAGCGGGGCGCCGGGACGAAGGCCGGAAAGGGTGACCATGGCGACGAATTCAGGCGGTGACAGCAAGAACACGCTTTACTGCAGCTTCTGCGGCAAGAGCCAGCATGAGGTGCGCAAACTGATTGCCGGTCCAACGGTGTTCATCTGCGACGAATGCGTCGAGCTGTGCATGGACATCATCCGCGAAGAGACCAAAAGCAGCAGCCTGAAATCCTCGGACGGGGTGCCCACGCCGCGCGATATCTGCGATGTGCTGGATGACTATGTGATCGGCCAGTCCACCGCCAAGCGGGTGCTCTCGGTCGCCGTACACAACCATTACAAGCGTCTGAACCACGCCCAGAAGGCTGGCAGCGATATCGAACTGGCCAAGTCGAACATCCTGCTGATCGGCCCGACCGGCTGCGGCAAGACGCTGTTGGCGCAGACGCTGGCGCGGATCCTGGACGTGCCCTTTACCATGGCCGACGCGACCACCCTGACCGAGGCCGGTTACGTGGGCGAGGATGTGGAGAACATCATCCTCAAGCTGTTGCAGGCCAGCGAATACAATGTCGAACGCGCCCAGCGCGGCATCGTCTATATCGACGAGGTCGACAAGATCACCCGCAAGTCGGAAAACCCCTCGATCACCCGCGACGTGTCGGGCGAGGGGGTGCAGCAGGCGCTCTTGAAGCTGATGGAAGGCACCGTGGCCAGCGTGCCGCCGCAGGGCGGGCGCAAGCATCCCCAGCAGGAATTCCTGCAGGTGGATACCACCAATATCCTGTTTATATGCGGCGGCGCCTTTGCGGGGCTCGACAAGATCATCGCGCAGCGCGGCAAGGGCAGCGCGATGGGTTTTGGCGCCGATGTGCGCGCCAGCGACGAGCGCGGTGTGGGCGAGCTCTTTACCGAACTGGAGCCCGAGGACCTGCTGAAATTCGGCCTGATCCCGGAATTTGTCGGCCGTCTGCCGGTTCTGGCGACGCTGGAGGATCTGGACGAGGATGCGCTGGTCACCATCCTGACCAAACCCAAGAACGCGCTAGTCAAACAGTATCAGCGCCTGTTCGAACTGGAAGATACCGAGCTGGACTTTACCGATGACGCGCTGAAGGCGATTGCCAAGCGGGCCATCGAACGGAAGACCGGCGCGCGCGGCCTGCGCTCGATCATGGAGGATATCCTGCTGGATACCATGTTCGACCTGCCCAGCATGGATAACGTGACCAAGGTGGTGGTGAACGAAGAGGCGGTGACCTCGGACGCGCAGCCGCTGCTGATCTATGCCGATGCCGAAAAGGGGTCGGCCAGCGCGGGCTGAGGCCCGGACGCGTGAGGATAGGACGGCGCGGAATTTCCGCGCCGTTTTCCGTTGAGAGGGGAGAAGGGGCGCTGCCCCCGTCACTTGCGGTGACGCCCCCGGAGTATTTTGAGCAAAGTGAAAAGGCCATGTGCAGGCATGGCAATCGGGAAGGAGCAGGCAAGATGCGCATAAGGCGGATTTCATCGGGTGGCCCGTTTGAGGCCAAGATCGGCTATTGCCGAGCGGTGGTGGCGGGTGGCTTTGTCCATGTGGCCGGAACCGTGGGGCAGGGCGAGGATGTGGTGGCGCAGTGCCGTTCGGCCCTGGAGGTCATCGGCGCGGCTCTGAAAGAGGCCGGTGCTGGATTCGCCGATGTGGTGCGGGTGACCTATTATCTGCCGGACGCGGCCGAGTTCGAACCCTGCTGGCCGATCCTGGCCGAGACCTTTGGCGCCAATCCGCCGGCGGCGACCATGATCGAATGCGGCCTCATCGACCCCAAGTACCGGATCGAGATCGAAGTCACGGCCTTGTTGCCACAATGAGAGCTGCGCGCGCCTGTCACGGGGGCTGGCCTCTGGACCTTGGCGCGCGCATCGGTCATATCTGCTGGTAAGTCATTTTCGGAGGTACCCTATGGGAATCCTGAACACCCTGCTGCGCGCCGTGACCTGGTGGAACGGTGCCACGCTGAACACCCGGATCTATACCGCCCGCAAGGGGACAAGGGTGGGCGAGGACGCGCAGGGCAACATCTTTTACCGCAATGGTGATGACAGCCAGCGCTGGGTCATCTTCAACGGCGAGGCCGAGGCCAGCCGGATTGATCCGGAATGGCATGGCTGGCTGCACCGGACCTGGGACGAACCGCCGAGCGAGCGGCCGTTGCCCCACAAGGCCTGGGAAAAACCGCATCAGGAAAACCTGACCGGTACGCCTCTGGCCTATGTCCCGGCGGGATCGTTGCGCCGGACCAAGCCGGTCGAACGGCGCGATTACGAGGCCTGGAGCCCGGAATAAAGAGGCGGATATGTCCAGCCACAACATGACAGAAGTTCTGGTCGGCGGGGCGGTTCTGGCCGCGGCGCTGACCTTTGGCATCTATGCCAGCCAGGCCACCGGCCTGTCGCGCGGCACCGGCGGCTATGAGCTGGCGGCCTCGTTCCGCTCGCTCGAAGGGGTGACGGTGGGCACCGATGTGCGGTTGGCCGGGGTCAAGATCGGCACCGTCACCGGGGTCGATCTGAACCCCGAAAGCTATCGCGCCGACACCCGGTTCACCGTCAGCGAGGGGATCCAGATTCCCGACGACAGCGCGGCGGTGATCTCGTCCGAGGGGCTGCTGGGCGGCAATTTCCTTGAAATCATGCCGGGCGGTTCGGCCTTCTACTTCGAACCGGGCGACGTGATCGACGACACCCAGGGCGCGGTCAGCCTGATCTCGCTGCTGGTCAAGTTCGTGGCAGGCGACGGGAGCGGCGAGTGATCCGTCTGGTGGCGGTCCTGCTGGCGCTGTTGCCAGCGCCGCTTGTGGCGGGGGATGCGGTGACCTCGGGCACCGGGGCGATGTTGCGCGGGCTCGACAAGGTCAGCGGCCAGACCGAGGATTTCAGGGTCGCAACCGGCGGCACGGCCGAGATTTACGGGCTGGATGTGGCGCTGGGCGATTGCCGCTATCCGGTCGAGAACCCCACCGGCGACGCCTTTGCCTATCTCACCATCTGGGAACGCGGCCAGCGCCAGGCGATCTTTGACGGGTGGATGATCGCCTCGTCCCCGGCGCTGAGCGCGCTTGACCATTCGCGCTATGACGTCTGGGTGATCCGCTGTATGACGCCCTGAGGGCTCTGCTCGATCACGGCCGCGAAATCCGCCGCCCCGTTCAGCGCGCGCTCCAGCTGGCGCCGGTATTCGGCGCGGGGGATTTCCACCGCGCCCAGCGAGGCCAGATGCGCAGTCAGGAACTGGGTGTCAAACAGGGCGAACCCGGTCTGGCGCAGCCGGTCGACCAGATGCGCCAGCGCGATCTTTGACGCATCGGTGCGGCGCGAGAACATGCTTTCCCCAAAAAAGGCCGCGCCCAGCACCACGCCATAGACGCCGCCGATCAGCTGCCCGGCCTGCCAGACTTCCAGCGAATGGGCATGGCCCAGGTGGTGCAGCGCCAGATAGCTGGCGCGGATCTCGGGGTTGATCCAGGTCTCGGCCCGGTCGGCGCAACCATCCAGAACGCCTGCGAAATCACGGTCGATGCTGACCTGGTAGCCGCCCCGCCGCATGCGCCGGGCCAGGCTGCGTGACAGGTGAAACCCGTTCAGGGGAAAGACGCCGCGCCGGATCGGATCGACCCAGAACACGTCCGGGTCGTTGCGATGTTCGGCCATCGGAAAGATGCCGATGGAATAGCCATGCAGCAGGATTTCGGGCGGCAGGCTCATATCGTGCTCGCCGCGCGGAGAGGGGCCGGATCAGGGACCCGGCCCACATGGTCAGTCGGCCAGATTCTCCGCAAGCCAGCGCTCCAGCCAGTGGATGTTATAGGTACCGCTCTGGACGTCAGGCTCTTGCAGCAGCGCGTGAAACAGCGGCACCGTGGTGTCGATGCCGTCCACGATCAGCTCGCTCAGCGCCCGTTGCAGACGCGCCAGCGCCTCGGGGCGGTCGCGGCCCTGCACGATCAACTTGGCGATCAGGCTGTCGTAATAGGGCGGGATCGAATAGCCGGTATAAAGCGCAGAATCCATCCGCACACCCAGACCGCCGGGCGCGTGATAGGCGGTGATCTTGCCGGGGCAGGGCGAGAAATTCGGCAGTTTCTCGGCGTTGATCCGCACCTCGATCGCGTGGCCGTTGATCTGCAGATCGTCCTGGGTAAAGGACATCGGCAGGCCAGCGGCAACCCGGATCTGCTCGCGCACCAGATCGACGCCAAAGATGCCCTCGGTCACCGGATGCTCCACCTGCAGGCGGGTGTTCATCTCGATGAAGTAGAACTCACCATTCTCGTAGAGGAATTCCACGGTACCGGCGCCGATATAGTTGATCCGGGCCACCGCATCGGCACAGATCTTGCCGATCCGCGCGCGTTCCTCGGGGGTGATGCAGGGGCCGGGGGCCTCTTCGAACACTTTCTGGTGACGGCGTTGCAGCGAGCAGTCACGTTCGCCCAGATGCACCGCGTTGCCCTTGCCGTCGCCAAACACCTGGATCTCGATATGGCGCGGCGTGGTCAGGTATTTCTCGATATAGACCTCGTCATTGCCAAAGGCGGCCTTGGCCTCGGAGCGCGCGGTGGAAAAGGCGTGCTCCATCTCCTTGGCATTGCGGGCGACCTTCATGCCGCGACCGCCACCACCGGCGGTGGCCTTGATGATCACCGGATAGCCGATGTGCTCGCCGACCCGGCGCGCCTCGGCCACATCTGCCACACCACCATCCGAGCCGGGGACCACGGGGATACCCAGTTCCTTGGCGGTGTCCTTGGCGGTGATCTTGTCGCCCATGATGCGGATATGCTCGGCCGAAGGGCCGATGAAGGTGATGCCGTGGTCTTCGACTATCTGCACGAAACCGGCGTTTTCGGACAGAAAGCCATAGCCGGGATGGATCGCCTGAGCACCGGTGATCTCGCAGGCCGAGATTATGGCGGGCACCGAAAGATAGCTCTGGTTGCCGGGCGGGGGGCCGATACAGACCGATTCGTCTGCCATGCGCACATGCATCGCGTCGCTGTCGGCGGTGGAGTGCACGGCAACCGTGGCGATCCCCATCTCGCGCGCGGCGCGGATCACACGCAGGGCGATCTCGCCTCGGTTCGCAATCAGGATCTTGTCGAACATGATTGCGCCCTTATTCGATGATGACCAGCGGGGTGCCGAATTCCACGGCGTCGCCGTCTCCCACCAGGATGCGTTTGACGGTGCCCGCGCGCGGTGCGTGGATGTGGTTCATGGTCTTCATCGCCTCGACGATCAGCAGCGTGTCGCCCTCGGCAACGCTGGCGCCGACGCTGACGAAAGAGGGCGCGCCCGGTTCGGGCTGCAGATAGACGGTGCCAACCATGGGCGAGGGGACGGCGCCCGGATGGGCGGCGGGGTCCTCGGCGCTGGCCGGTGCGGCGGTGGGCGCTGCGGGCGCGACCGGTGCGGCGGCCACGGGCGCGGCGGGCACGGCAACCTGTACCGGTGCGGCGGCAACGGGCGACACGCGGCTGACGCGCACGTTCAGGCTGTCTTCCTCGCCATATTCACGCTTGACCTGCACTTCGGTCAGATCGTTTTCCCGCAGCAATTCGGCCAGCGCCTTGATGAATGCCACATCCGCTTCGTGTCTGCTGTCTGTCATGAGTGTCCTCGACGGTTCCCCTTGGCCCGTTTGTGGTGGTCGGGCTCGTGAATTACGCGGCGTTATAGGCCAAGCGTCGGGCCATGAAAAGCGCCCTGTCACCGGGAAACATGGGGTTTGCGCCGCTCGATTGCGAGGAAAATGCGATCAAAGCGGCATCCCGGACAGTTTTGCCACCAGTTCCGGCAGTTTGCGGGCGCCGAATTTTTGCAGCAACCGGGCGCGATGCGCCTCGATGGTGCGATAGCTGAGCCCCAGTTCGACGCCCACCTCCTTGGCCGAGAGGCCCCGGCAGGTCAGCAGCGCCACCTCGCGTTCGCGCGGGGTCAGCTCGACCACCCGGCGCTCTTCCGAGATGTCGGCAAAGCTCCAGATCCCGTGGCGGAACGGGTCGTCGGGCGTCAGCGACTTGCCCCGCGCCCGGCACCAGAACAGATCGCCGTCGCGGCGGCGCATGATGCGTTCGTCGGTGTAATAGCCGGTTTCGCGCATAACCTGCAGGCCACGCTTGCCGATGCGCTCGAAATCCTCGTGACTGGGATACAGCCTGAGCAGCGGCATGTCGCGATACTCGCTTTCCTGCCCGCCGAACATGCTGGCAAAATGCAGGTTGCACCGCCGGATGACGCGGTTTTCCAGCTCTACCAGACCGATAGGCGCATATTCGAAGCCGGGATCGCTCATGCTGTGTATGGTGACGGGTATTTCTACGGAATTGAAGCGAAAGCTGCGTCTTGGCAGGATTTGCCACAAATCATTTGGGGAGGATGAACCATGGTTTCCATCGCGGGCTGGGGGCATACCAAGTTCGGCAAGCTGACAGACATGTCGGTCGAGGACATGATCACCGCCGCCGGGCGCGATGCATTGGCTGATGCCGGGCTGGGCGCCGAGGCGGTCGATGGTATCTGGGTCGGGCATTTCAACGCCGGGCTGGTTGGCGATGGGTTCCCCGCGTCGCTGGCGATGAGCATCGACCCCGCCCTGCGCTTCAAACCCGCGACCCGGCTGGAAAACGCCTGTGCCTCGGGTTCGGCGGCGGTGTTTGCCGCGCGTCAGGCGATCCTGTCGGGCGAGGCGCGGGTGGCGCTGGTGATCGGGGTGGAAAAGATGACGCATCTGCCCACCGCCGAAGTGGCCGCCGCCCTGGGCCATGCGGCGTATCAAAAGGAAGAGGCGGGCCTGTCCTTTCCGGGTGTCTTTGCGCAGTTTGCGCAGGCCTATTTCGAGCGTTACGGCGATCACAGCCGGGCGCTGGCCCGGATTGCCGCCAAGAACCACGGCAATTCGGTCAACAACCCGCTGGCGCAGTTGCAGAAACCGTTGGACGAGGCGTTCTGTGCCGAGGTGTCCGATCGCAACCCGATCATCGCCGCGCCGCTGAAAAAGACCGACTGTTCGCTGGTCTCGGACGGGGCGGCGGCGCTGGTGCTGGTGGCCGACGACATGCTGGGTGACGTGACCAAGGCCGCGCGGCTGCGTGGCGTGGCGCAAGTGAACGATATTATGCCGATGTCGCAGCGCGATCTGCTGGCCTTCGAGGGGCCGCGCCGGGCCATCCACCGGGCCTATGACCGGGCCGGGGTTACCGTCAGCGATATCGACGTGGCCGAGGTGCATGACTGTTTCACCATTGCCGAGCTGTTGATCTACGAGGCGATGGGGCTGGCGGCCCATGGCCATGCCGCCGATCTGCTGGAGGGCGGTGTCGTCCATGAAGGCGGGCGCCTGCCGGTGAACCTGTCCGGCGGGCTCAAGGCCAAGGGGCATCCGGTCGGCGCCACAGGTGTATCCATGCATGCGCTCATCGCGCGCCAGGTGCTGGGACAGGCGGATGCGATGCAGCATCCGGGCGCCGAACTGGGGCTGGTCTTCAACATGGGGGGATCGGGGGTTGCCAATTACGCCTCGATCCTGGAACCGGTCAAGGCATGAACATCGGCCTCTGGCTGGCGCGGCAGGCGCAGGCGGGTGGCGAGCGCCCGGCGCTGTTTCTCGGGCGCGATCTGGTGGCCGATTATGCGGCGTTTCACGACCGCGCCGCGCGGGTGGCGGGATGGCTCGGCAGTCAGGGCGTGGCGCCGGGCGACCGGGTTGCGCTGTTCATGGGCAACAGCCCCGATTACCTGATCCTGCAATACGGCATCTGGTATGCCGGGGCTGCCGCAGTGCCGATCAATGCCAAGCTGCACGGGCGCGAGGCGGCGTTCATCCTTGCCGACTCCGAAACCACGATCACCTTTGCTGCACCCGATCTCGCCGCGGCGCTGCACGCGGCGCAGGCGCCGGGCCGCATTGTCGAGACGGGTACGGCCGGGCTGGCCGCGATCCTTGCCGCCGATCCGGTCGCGGCACCGGCGCAATGCGATCCGGGTGATCTGGCCTGGCTCTTTTACACCTCGGGCACCACGGGCAGGCCCAAGGGGGTGATGATCACCCACCGGATGCTGATGGCGGTCTCACTGGCTTATCCGGTGGATGTGGATCCGGTCACACCCGAGGATACGGTGCTTTATGCCGCCCCGATGAGCCATGGCGCCGGGCTGTACAACATGGTGCATGTGCTGCGCGGGGCGCGCCATGTCTGCCCGGCCTCGGGCGGGTTCGAGCCGGGTGAGATCTTCGGTCTGGCGCGCCATTTCACCCGGGTCCAGATGTTTGCCGCGCCCACCATGGTCAAGCGGATGACCGACCAGGCCCGCGCTAGCGGAGAAACCGGCGAGGGGCTGCGCACCGTCGTCTATGCGGGCGGGCCGATGTATCTGGCAGACATCGTCGAGGCGGTCGAGCACTTCGGGCCGATCTTCGTGCAGATCTATGGTCAGGGTGAATGTCCGATGGGCATCACCGCCCTGTCGCGCCATGACGTGACCGACCGCAGCCATCCGCGCTGGCAGGAGCGGCTGGCCAGTGTCGGGCGCGCGCAATCCCCGGTTGAGTTGCGCATCGGCGATGGGGATGGTGCGCCGCTGCCGCCGGGCCAGACCGGCGAGGTGATGGTGCGCGGGGACGTGGTGATGCCGGGATATTGGCGCAACCCGCAGGCAAGCGCCAGGGCCTTGCGCGACGGATGGCTGATGACCGGCGATATGGGGTTTCTGGATGCGGAGGGTTATCTGACGCTTCAGGACCGCTCCAAGGATCTGATCATCTCGGGCGGCTCCAATATCTATCCCCGCGAGGTCGAAGAGGTGTTGCTGACCCATCCGCTGGTGCGCGAGGCCTCGGTGGTGGGCCGCCCGCATCCCGACTGGGGCGAGGAGGTGGTGGCCTTTGTGGTGGGCGAGGCCACGGCGGCAGAGCTTGACGCGCTCTGCACCCGCAACATCGCGCGGTTCAAGCGGCCCAAACATTATCGCTGGCTGCCGGAGCTGCCCAAGAACAATTACGGCAAGGTTCTCAAGACCGAACTGCGCCGGATTCTGGAGGGTGAGGGATGACCGATCTGAGTGGAAAGACGGCGCTGGTGACCGGCTCGGTCCAGGGGATCGGGCTGGCGATTGCCAAGGTGCTGGCGGGGGGCGGTGCCCGCATCGCGGTGCACGGGCTGGCGGATGCGGGTGAGGCCGAGGCGGCCTGTGCCGCGATGCGCGCGGCGGGCGCGTCCGAGGCGCGGTTCTTTGCCGGCGACCTGCGCGACCCTGGCCAGATCGCCATGCTGATGCGCGAGGTGGCCCATTGGGGTGGCGCCGATATCCTGGTCAACAATGCCGGTATCCAGCGCACCGCGCCGCTGTCCCAGATGGCGGGCGAGAACTGGGAGACGATCCTGTCTATCAACCTCAGCGCCGCCTTCTACACCATGCAGGCGGCCATGCCCGCCATGGCCGAGCGCGGCTATGGTCGGGTGATCAATATCGCCTCGGTGCACGGGTTGGTGGGCTCAGTCGAGAAGGCGCCCTATGTGGCGGCCAAGCACGGGCTGATCGGGCTCAGCAAGGTGGCGGCACTTGAATATGCAGCGCTTGGTGATCGGGGCCGGGGCGGCGTGACCGTGAATTGCATCTGTCCGGGTTGGACCGAAACCGCCATTCTCGAGCCGCAGATCGCAGCGCGGATGGCGGCACTGGGGGTCGACAGGGTGGCGGCGATGGCCGATCTGATGGCCGAGAAACAGCCCTCGCGCCGGGCCTCGGACCCGGCAGAGATCGGGGCGCTGGCGCTGTGGCTTTGCGCCCCTACCGCCCATAACGTGACCGGGGCTGCGATCCCGGTGGATGGCGGCTGGACCGCGCAATAGGTCAGAGCGCGCTGAACCAGTCGGGCAGGCGGGTGCGGAGGCGCGGCGTGTCGCGGCGTGCGCGCACCACGCCGGGGCCGGGTTCGCGCACCGGTTCGGTCGAGATATCGGCATAGGCGCGCGGTTCGGCCTCCTCCCAAGGCAGTTCAGGCAGCGCCTCGAATTGTTTGAAGAAGCGGCGGCTGTCGGTGCCGGGGTTCAGCCAGGCCTGACCGGGATTGCCCAGACCCGGCTGTTCGGCCACCTCGCGCCGGTGGTCGGCCGAGCGCGCCAGCGCGGCGCTGTTGGCGTATTTCAGATGCACAAGATAGGCGCCGCGCGGCATGACGAAGGGAAACCCCTCGACCCGCGCCGGGCGCAGCTGCACCCCGTGCGACTTGAGGCCGATCCTGTTGCGCACGGCCCAGGCCTTGGAATAGTTGCCGGTGAAGACCGCGCTCTGGCGATGGTTCAGGACCGGTTCATCTCCTTGCAGCGTGGCGTCCTCGGCCCGTTCGCCCAGATTCAGTCCCAGCGCAAAGACGGCGCTGCGGCGCTGGCGGGCGAAGAAATCGGCAAAACTGTCGAAACGCGCGGGGTCGAGGCAGATCAGCTCATCCGCGTCGGTGCGGATCACCCAATCATAGATCTGGTTCAACCCGTTCTGAAAGGCGTTGAGCATGTCGCCCCGGCGGGTGTCGAAGCGGCTGAGATCCGCGCGCGGGATGGTCAGGATGCTGGCGCCGGGGCAGATGCGGGCAATCTCGGGGTCGGCGCCATGAGCCACCACATAGAGATGTTCGGCCCCCAGCTGGCGCGCGAAATGGCGGTACCATTGGCCAAGCGCCCAGTGATCGCGGTAAACCATGGTGATCGCACAGATTTTCATGCGCTCATTTAGGCAGGGCCGGGCCTGTCGGACAAGAGCCGGAAATTGGAAATTTCCGGCCAGGAAAAGATCTTTTCCTGGCCGTTTTCCGTGCCGGAAAACGGTCGCGCGCAAAAAAGAACCGGCCCTTCAGGGCCGGTCTCAAGGTATCGGCAGGGGCTGATTGCCCTGCGCGACGGGGAGTGTGATGTCAGATCGCCAGATATTCGGCGCGCAATTCGGCATTGCCCAGCACCTCGGCGGCGCTGCCGTCGAAAACGATGGTGCCGGTGTCCAGGATCACCGCGCGGTCGGCCAGTTCAAGCGCCCGCACCGCGTTCTGTTCGACGATGATCGTGGTCATGCCCTGTTCCTTGATGTGGATAAGGGTCTTTTCGATCTCGTCCACGATGACCGGCGCCAGCCCCTCATAGGGTTCGTCCAGCAGCAATACCTTGATGTCGCGGGCCAGCGCGCGGGCGATGGCCAGCATCTGCTGTTCGCCGCCCGAAAGCGTGACACCCTCCTGCTTGCGCCGCTCACCCAGGCGCGGGAACAGGTCATACAGCCGCTCCAGCGACCAGCCGACCGGCGGCGCGATCTGGGCCAGTTGCAGGTTCTCCTCGACCGTCAGGCCGGGGATGATGCGGCGATCCTCGGGCACCAGGCCCAGCCCGGCCTGCGCGGCCTCGTAGCTGGCCATGTTGTGCAGCGGCTGATGGTCCAGCCAGATCTCGCCATGGGTCACCAGCGGCGAGCCGGTGCGCGCGATCGAGCGCAGGGTCGAGGTCTTGCCCGCCCCGTTGCGCCCCAGCAGGGCGAGTATCTCGCCCTCGTGCACGTTGAAGTTCACGCCCTGCACGATGTAGCTCTCGCCGTAATAGGCGTGCATGTCCCAGACCGACAGAAAGGCGGGCGCCGTGGTGGCCTGGTTGGCGTTCTTGGAGAAATCGGGTTTTACGTTCATCGTTTATCCTTTCTCACTCATCTTATCCAAAAACCGGTTCCCACTTTTCGGGATGAGTGACGCACTCCCTTACGCACTTTCGCCCAGATAGGCTTCGCGCACCTTCGGATGACCCTTGATGTTTTCCGGCGTGTCCTCGACCAGGGGCGTGCCCTGGGCCAGAACGGTGATCCGCTCGGCCAGGCTGAACACCACATGCATGTCATGTTCGATGATCGCGATGGTGATGTCGCGTTCCTCTTTGATCTGCTTGAGCAGGTCGATGGTGTTGTTGGTATCGGCCCGCGCCATGCCCGCGGTGGGCTCGTCCAAAAGCAGCAGGCGGGGCTGCTGGCTCAGGCACATGCCGATTTCCAGCCGCCGCTTGTCACCGCGCGACATCGAGGCCGCGTGCATGTGGCGCTTGTCGGCCATCCGCATCTCTTCCAGCATGTGCATGGCCTGTTCCACGACATCCTTCTGACTGCCGACCGAGGGCAGGGCGTTCAGTTCGAACGCCCCGTCGCGGCGGGCGAAACAGGGGATCATCATGTTTTCCAGCACCGTCAGATCGCCAAAGATCTCGGGCGTCTGGAACACGCGGCTGATGCCCATCTGATTGATCTCGTAAGGCGCGCGGCCCAGCACCGACTGACCGTCGAACATGACGCTGCCACTGTCCGGGATCAGCTTGCCGACCAGGCAGTTGAGCAGGGTGGACTTGCCCGCGCCATTTGGCCCGATGATCGCGTGAACGGTGTTTTCGGCCACGCTCAGGTTGACATCGGACAGCGCCTGAAGGCCACCGAACCGCTTGCCCACGTTCTTGACTTCGAGAATTCCCATGATCCCGGCTCCTTATTCCGCAGGCTCGTGCTTGGTCTTGGCCTCACTGGTCCGCTTGCCCCGGTTGCGCAGCCAGTTGCCCAGCCTCTGGCCGCCTTCCACAAGGCCACCGGGCAGGAAGATCACCACCAGCATGAACAGGATGCCCAGCGTCAGGTGCCAGCCCTTGCCGATGAACGGGTGCACGATAAAGACCATGAAGTCCTCGATCCCGTCGGGCAGGAAGCTGAACCACTGGTGCAGGATGGTATCGTTGATCTTCGAGAAGATATTCTCGAAATACTTGATGAAACCCGCGCCCAGAACCGGCCCGATCAGGGTACCTGCACCGCCCAGGATGGTCATCAGCACCACCTCACCGCTTGCGGTCCACTGCATCCGCTCGGCGCCGGCCAGCGGGTCCATCGCCGCCATCAGGCCACCGGCCAGGCCGGCATACATGCCCGAGATCACAAAGGCCGCCAGCGTATAGGGACGCGGATTGAGACCGGTATAGTTCATGCGCTGCTGGTTCGACTTCACCGCCCGCAGCATCATGCCGAATGGCGAGCGGAAGATGCGGATGGCCAGGTAGAACATGACCATCATGATCACCGCGCACAGATAGTAGCCCGCGTTGAAGTCAAAGCTCCAGGCGCCGAGGTCGAGCTTGTAGGTCGAGCGCATCGACAGGCCGAACAGATGCGGCATGTCGGGCAGGCCGTCACGGTGGAAGATCTGCGGATCATCGGCATAGACCTGAAGCCCGGTTTCCCCGTTGGTCAGATTGAACTTGGGGTTCGACAGCACCGAATAGGCCAGCGCAAAGCTCATCTGCGCAAAGGCCAGCGTCAGGATCGAGAAGTAGATGCCCGAGCGGCGCAGGCTGACATAGCCGATCAGAAGCGCGAATAGCGCGGCCACGACAACGCTCAATGCGATGGCCGGGATCACGTTGTAGCTGAGCAGCTTGAACATCCACACGGCCGAATAGGAGCCGACGCCAAGGAAGGCCGCGTGACCGAAGCTGAGATAGCCGGTCAGGCCGAACAGGATGTTGAAGCCGATGGCGAAGATGCCGAAGATCACGAACCGCTGCATCAGGTCGGGATAGCCTGCGTTGAACTGCGCCATGGCGCTTCCGGTCGGGAAGGGGTTCAGGATGAACGGCGCCAGCAGGGTGAGGATCGCCACGATGATCAGAAGCGAGGTGTCTTTCTTGTCCAGTCCCAGCATGGGTTAGTCCTCCATCACGCCCTTGCGGCCCAACAGGCCCCGAGGACGGGTCAGCAGAATGATGATTGCGACCAGATAGATGATGATCTGGTTGATGCCCGGGATGGTGGTGGTGGCCCAGGTGGTCGAGGCAAAACTTTCCAGCACACCCAGCAGGAACCCGGCCGCGACCGCGCCCGGCAGGCTGCCCATGCCGCCGACCACGACGACGACGAAGCTGAGCACCAGGAAATCCATCCCCATGTGATAGTTGGGCGGGTTGAGCGGCCCGTACATGACACCCGCCAGACCGGCGACACCGGCGGCGATGCCGAACATGATGGTAAACCGCTTGTCGATGTTGATGCCCAACAGGCCCACGGTCTCGCGATCGGCCATGCCCGCGCGCACCACCATGCCGAAGGTGGTGAATTGCAGGAAGGCGAAGACACCGCCGATGATCACCGCCGCAAAGGCGAAATAGACCAGGCGCCAGATCGGATAGATGATCGCGTTCGGATCAAAGCCCAGCATCAGCCCGATGTCGAGCGAGCCCTTGAGCGCCGAGGGTTCCGGCGTCTGGATCGGGTTGGCGCCGAAGAAATACTTGATGATCTCCTGCAACACGATGGCCAGGCCAAAGGTCACCAGGATCTGGTCGGCATGGGGACGCTTGTAGAAATGCTTGATCAGCCCGCGTTCCATCGCATAGCCGATGAACAGCATGATCGGGATGGCGAAAATCACCGCCAGCGGCACCGACCAGTCGATGATCGCGGCGCCGGTCTCGGGCCCGAACCAGGAATGAACATAGGGGGTATCGACTTTCAGCGGATTGCCGAGGAAATCCTTCTGTGTTTCGTCGATGGTCTGAAAGCTCAGGTTGAGAATGCGTTGCAGCATGACGGCGCAGAACGCCCCGATCATGAACAGCGCGCCATGGGCGAAGTTGACGACGCCCAGTGTCCCGAAGATCAGCGTCAGACCCAGCGCGATCAGCGCATAGGCAGAGCCCTTGTCGAGCCCGTTTAGAATTTGCAGCAGGATTGCGTCCATCGTCCCCACCCTTGGCTGGTACTGATTGCTCTTCCCGATGCGCGATCGGGAAGAGCAAGGTCACGACATTTCAAGACTTGTCGTCGAAAGATCCGGTTGCCTGATCAGGCGCCCGGGTTGCACTGGCCCAGCGTGGCCTCGTCGCCACCGAACATCGGGTGGTTCGGCGGATACATGACCTGCGCGACCGGGGTGACCTCGACGATTTCCAGCGTGTCATAGGCGTTGGTCGGGTTCTGCGCACCGCGCACGACCAGAACGTCCTTGAAGCACTGGTGGTCATCGGCGCGATAGAGCGTCTTGCCGTTGCCCAGACCGTCGAATTCGAAGCCTTCCAGCGCTTCGACCACACCGCAGGGGTTGAAGGTTCCTGCCCGTTCGCAGGCATCGGCATAAAGCAGAACCTGCGCATAGCAGGTCTGGGCCGAGTTCGACGGCGGTTTGCCGTATTTCTCGCCGAACGACTTGACGAAGGCGCGCGAGCCCTCGTTGTCGAGCTGCCAGTTGTAGTTCATCGAGCCCAGCACGCCCTTGATGTTGTCGCCGGCACCGGCGGCCATCAGTTCCGAATAGAGCGGCACGACGATCTTGAAGTCCTTGCCGTTGGCGACCTTGTCCAGCAGGCCGAACTGGATGGCGTTGGTCAGCGAGTTGACCATGTTGCCGCCATAGTGGTTCAGAACCAGCACGTCGGCGCCCGAGTTCAGGACCGGCGCGATGTAGGACGAGAAATCGGTCGAGGCGAGCGGGGTCTTGACCGTGTTCACGGTTTCCCAGCCCAGCGCCTCGGTCGAGGCCACGATCGACTCTTCCTGGGTCCAGCCCCAGTTGTAGTCGGCGGTCAGGTGATAGGCGCGCCGATCCGAGCCCATCTCCTTGGCCAGCACCGGCGCCAGCGCGGCACCCGACATGTAGGCGTTGAAGAAATGACGGAAGCCATTGGCCTTGCGGTCCTTGCCGGTGGTGTCGTTGGCATGGGTCAGGCCGGCCATGAAGATCACGCCCGCATCCTGGCACAGGCCCTGCACGGCAACAGCCACGCCCGAGGACGAGCCGCCGTTGATCATGATGGCGCCGTCCTTTTCGATCATCGACTTGGCCGATGCGCGGGCGGCGTCCGACTTGGTCTGGGTGTCGCCGGTCACGAACTGGACCTTCTTGCCCAGGATGCCGTTCCCCTTGAGCGCCTTCGAGGTGAATGTGTTCAGGCAGCCGCCGTCGCCCATCCCGTTCAGATGCTCGACCGCCAGCTGCTGCGCCAGCAATTCGTCATTGCCTTCATCCGCATAGGGGCCGGTCTGGGGCACGTTGAAACCCAGGGTGACGGTGCCACCGGTGGGTTCGTTGGTATAGGCGGCGGCCGAAGAGGCGGTGAAGATCGTCGGCAGGGCCACACCGGCCCCGGCAACCGCACCGGTTTTGAGCACGCCCCGGCGCGTGACTTGGTTCTTTGACATGTTTTCCTCCCAAAAGATTGCGTGCGCGGCGGCTCCTCATCCGCTTGGCGCAGGCACATATGTGCAAAAGAAGTATGATAGGGGGTTGGAAAATTTAGCAATAAACCCTTTAAATGGAAGGGAAATATTGTAAATCAATCAACACGAGGGGCCGTGGATGTGTAAAGAAAATTACGTTGCGCCGCAGAAACCCATTGATTTCTCTTCACATTCGGGGAATGGGATATCATGGCGCGCGACACACTGACCGGAAGCCGAATCCGCGAGCGTCGGCTGATGATCGGACTCAGGCAGGCCGATCTCGCTCGCGAGGTGGATATCTCTGCCTCCTATCTCAACCTGATCGAGCATAATCGCCGCAGAATCGGCGGCAAGTTGTTGGTCGATATCGCCGCAGCCCTGTCTGTCGAGCCCTCGATGCTGACCGAGGGGGCCGAGGCGGCGCTGCTGGCGACCCTGCGCGAGGCCGCCGCCGATGCCAGCCCGACCGGCGCCGAGGCCGACCGGATCGACGAGTTCGCGGGCCGCTTTCCCGGCTGGGCCGAGCTGCTGGCGCGGCTCTTTCGCCGGGTCGGGTCGCTGGAGCGCACGGTCGAGACCCTGTCGGACCGGCTGACACATGACCCGCATCTGGCCGCCTCGCTGCACGAGGTGCTCTCGACCGCCGCGGCGATCCGCTCGACCGCTGCGATCCTGGCCGAGCCGGGCGAGCTGGAAGCGGAATGGCGCGACCGGTTTCACCGCAACCTGCACCAGGATGCCGAACGGCTGGCGGAAAGTTCGAAATCGCTGGTGGGCTGGCTTGACGACAGCCAGGCGATCGAAGACCGCACCGGCGTGCCGGTCGAACAGGTCGAGGCCTTTGTCGCCGGGCATGGCAACCATTTTCCCGAGCTCGAGGCGGGTGGCGATATCGAGTCGGTGCCGCTCGACGATCTGGCCTCGGGCGCCGCGCGCGAGATCGCGCGTGTGATACTCGGCGATTACGCCGCCGATGCCCGCGCCATGCCGTTGCCCGAGATGGAGGCGGCGCTGGACGCGCTGGGCCTTGACCCGGTGGCGCTGGCGCGGCGCTTCGACGTCGGGCTGCCCGCGATGTTCCGGCGTCTGGCCAGCCTGCCCGAGGGGGTGTTGCCCTATGAGGTCGGGCTGGTGATCTGCGACGCGTCGGGCAGTATCCTGTTCCGCAAACCGATCACCGGGTTCGCCTTGCCCCGGCATGGAGAGTCCTGCCCGCTCTGGCCGCTCTATACCGCGCTGGGACGGCCGCTGACGCCGATCCGCCGGCGGGTGTCGCAACTGGGGCGCAACGCGGTCGAGTTCGATTGTCTTGCCGTGGCCTGGCCCGAGGAGATGCTCGATTTCGACAGCGATCCGGTGATCCGGTCGGTGATGCTGATCCTGCCGGTGCCCGCAACCGAGCGCGGAAGACAGCCGGCCCAGCCGGTTGGTGCGTCGTGCCGGGTCTGTCCGCGCGGCGACTGCCCCGCCCGGCGTGAACCGTCGATCCTGTCCGAAGGGTTTTGACAGGCCCGCGACAGCGTGTCTAATCTATATTTGAGAATACGAGCGGGCAGCAGCCCGCCGTTTTTGGGGGGAGGAAGAGGCAAGGATGAGCCGACGAGTTCTGCTGATCGAAGACGAGCCGAACATCGCCGAAGCGATCCGCTTTCTGCTGTCGCGCGATGGCTGGCAGGTGGAAACGCATGCGGATGGGGCGGATGCAGTCGACATAATCACCACGGCCCTGCCCGATCTGGTGATCCTCGACGTGATGCTGCCCGGCAAGAGTGGCATGGATATCCTGCGCGAGTTGCGCGAGCAGGCCGCAACACAGGATCTGCCGGTGCTTATGCTGACCGCGCGGGGCCAGTCGCGTGATCGCGACATGGCGGAAAAGGCCGGTGTCAGCCGGTTCATGACCAAACCGTTCTCGAATACCGAGGTGCTGACGGCGGTGCGCGATCTGCACGCGCAGGCATCGCGACCATGAAAGGCCCGGCGGGCGAGGAGGCCGGGCGCGGCCCGCTCCAGCCGCCGCCGGTGTTTCTGGAACGGCAAAGCTATCGCCGCCGCCGCCTGATGGATGCCGCGCGGTTGTTGCCGCTGATGGGGGCGGCGCTGTTTGCGGTGCCGTTGTTATGGCCCACCGACGAGGCGGGCACGGTGCGGATGTCGGCGGCCATCACCTATGTGTTCGGTGTCTGGGCCGTCCTAATCGCGGTCAGCGCCCTGTTCGGCCGCGCCACACGTCAGGGCGGTGACCGCCAGATCGCGCAGGAGCCGGAGCGGTGACCTCGCTCAACGTTCTGGTCGCGGTCTGCATGGCCTATGTGATCCTGCTGTTCGGGGTCGCCTTTGCCGCTGACCGGTTGTCCTCGACCGGGCGCACCACCTGGCTGCGCTCGCCGCTGGTTTATACGCTGTCGCTGTCGATCTATTGCACCGCCTGGACCTTTTACGGCGCGGTGGGTTATGCGGCGCGTTCGGGATTGGAGTTTGTCACCATCTATCTGGGGCCGACCCTGGTGATGATCGGCTGGTGGTGGGGCCTGCGCAAGCTGGTGCGGGTAGGCCGCTCGCAGCGGGTCACCTCGATCGCCGACCTGATCTCGTCGCGCTATGGCAAGTCGAACACGCTGGCGGTCTGCGTCACCCTGCTGGCGGTGATCGGCGTCACCCCCTATATCGCGCTGCAACTCCAGTCGATTACCCTCAGCTTCGACATCTTTGCCGAGGCCGATCCGGTCAGCCGCCCGGGCGAGGGGTCAAGCGCCTTCTGGGTCGCCTGCGGGCTGGCGGTGTTTGCGATCCTGTTCGGCACCCGCAACCTGGACGCCAACGAGCGCCACCACGGCGTGGTCACCGCCGTCGCCATCGAGGCGGTGGTCAAGCTGGTAGCGTTGCTGGCGGTTGGGGTCTTTGTGGTCTGGGGTATCGCGGGCGGTCTGGGTGACACGCTGGCGCGCATCGACGCCTCGGAAATCGGAGTCTGGCAGGTCGACCACGGGCGCTGGGCGACCATCACCTTTCTGGCGGCGGCGGCCTTTGTCTGCCTGCCGCGCATGTTCCAGGTGATGGTGGTCGAGAATGACGACGAACGCCACCTGCGCACCGCTGCCTGGGCCTTTCCACTTTATCTGATGCTGATGAGCCTGTTCGTGGTGCCCATCGCCGTGGTCGGGCTGGAGCTTATGCCCGAGGGGGCCAATCCCGACCTGTTCGTGCTGACCATCCCGCTGGCCGAAGGCCAGGAGACGCTGGCGATGCTGTCCTTTCTGGGCGGGTTTTCCTCGGCGACCTCGATGGTGATCGTGGCGGCCATGGCGCTGTCGACCATGGTGTCGAACCATATCGTGATGCCGATCTGGCTGAACGCACAGGGCAGCGGCGCCTCGGTTTCGGGCGATGTGCGCTCGGTCGTGCTCTATGCCCGGCGGGTGTCGATCGCCGTGATCCTGGCGCTGGGCTATTTCTATTACCGCCTCTCGGGCGGCGGCGCGGCGCTGGCCTCGATCGGGTTGATCGCCTTTGCCGGGATCGCGCAGATCCTGCCGGCGCTGGTGGGTGGCCTGTTCTGGCGCGGTGCCACCCGGACCGGCGCGCTGGTGGGATTGACGGTGGGGTTTGTCCTTTGGCTCTATACCCTGTTGCTGCCCGGAATGGGCGCGGGGGTGATCGCGCCCCAAGTGATGGAGCATGGTCTTTTCGGCCTGTCCTGGCTGCGCCCGCAGGCGCTGTTCGGCATCGCCGGGATGGACCCGATGGTGCATTCGGTCATGTGGTCGCTGTCGCTGAACACCGCCGCTTTCTGCATCGCCTCGCTGCTCAGCTTTCCCAGCCCGCTGGAGCGCTTGCAGGGCGCGCAATTCGTCAATGTGTTCGATCATTCCGCCGGGCCGCGCGGCTGGACCGGCTCGGTCGCGCAGAGCGAGGATCTGATGATCATGTCGCAGCGCATCATGGGCGCGCGCGAGGCGCAGGAATTTTTTCAGTCCGAGGCAATGGCGCAGGGCAGCCGCGCCTATCTGCCCGAGCCGACGCCTGCCTTTCTGGAGCGGCTGGAGCGGGAGCTGAGCGGCTCGGTCGGGGCGGCCACGGCCCATGCGATGATTGGCCAGATCGTCGGCGGCTCTTCGGTCTCGGTCGAGGACCTGCTGGCGGTGGCCGACGAATCGGCGCAGCTGCTGGAATATTCCAGCCGGCTCGAGGCGAAATCGGCCGAGCTGAGCCGCACTGCCCGCAAGCTGCGCGAGGCGAACGAGAAGCTGACCCAGATCTCGCTGCAAAAGGACGCGTTCCTCAGCCAGATCAGCCACGAATTGCGCACGCCGATGACCTCGATCCGGGCGTTCTCCGAGATCCTGCGCGATACCGACGGGCTCGCGCCGGTGGACAAGACCCGCTATGCGGCCATCATCCATGACGAGGCGTTGAGGCTGACCCGGCTGCTGGACGATCTGCTGGATCTGAGCGTGCTGGAAAACGGCCAGGTGACGCTGAACATGGGGCAGGGAAGGTTGGTGGATGTCCTCGACCGAGCCATGGCGACCGCGTTGACCGGGACCGACCGGCCGTTGCGGGTGCGGCGCCATCGCGGTGCCGAACGGATCGTGCTGCGCACCGATCTGGACCGGCTGTCGCAGGTGTTCATCAACCTGATCACAAATGCCCAGAAATACTGCGATGCCGCCGACCCCGAACTGAGCGTGACCGTGCATGATGTGGGCGGCCGGATCGTGGTCGATCTGATCGACAATGGCAGCGGCATCCCCAGGGATGCGCGCAAGATGGTATTCGAGAAGTTTGCCCGCGTCGGCGCCGAAAAGGCTGGCGGCGCCGGGCTGGGCCTGGCGATCTGCCGCGAGATCATGCAGCGCCTGGGCGGCGATATCAGCTATCTCTCGGGGCAGGAGGGCGGCGCGTTCCGCGTCAGCCTGCCGGTCGGCATGGAAATTGCCGCGCAATAGATCTTCGTAAAGAGCTTGGTAACGCTTGGCGCGCTACACCTGTCTGGTGACTGAGGCGGAGCGGCAGGCGAAACGCATGTGATGGCGACGGACGCGGAAAACAAGACGGTTCTGGAACGGAAACTGGCCCTGGCCCGGGACGAGCGGCAGGGCGATACCCGCTCGATCCTGCGGGCGCTGCGTCTGGCGCTGGCCCGCGCCGCGGATGAGGCGGTGGGGCTGGCGATGTCGGTGATCGGGGCGACCCAGGCCCGGCGGGAACTGGATGAGCTGGGCCGGGCGGTGGCCGAGGACCGGCTTTATCTGATGCTGTCGGGGCCAGAGGGGGCACTGGGCGCGGCCTGTATGGACCGGGCCTGTGTGACCGCTATCCTGCAACAGCAGACCATGGGTCAGGTGGTGGCGGGCGGCTTTGTCGAGCGGGCCTTTACCGGCACCGATGCGGCCATGGTGGCGCCGCTGATCGACGCGCTGCTGCCGCGCGCGCGCGACATGGTGGACCAACCCCTCGATCGCGTCTGCCTGACCGGGTATGAATTTTGCGCGCGTGCCGAAAGCCGCAGGGCGCTGTTGCTGCTGCTGGAATACGACCGCTACCGGGTGTTCGACCTGACCGCCGAGATTGCCGGGGGCAAGGCGCAGGGCCAGATCACCCTGATTCTGCCCGACCGGCCCGAGGCGGCGCTGGAGGGCGCCGAGGGCGCTGCTGCGCCGCAGGGGCTGCATCTGGATGCGGCATTCGGCGTGGTGCGCGCCGATCTGGATGCGGTGATCTCGCGCATCCGTCTGCCGCTTGCCGCCTTTGCCGGAATGCAGCCGGGCGATCTGCTGCCTTTGGTGGGACTCAAGCTGGACAGGACAGAGATCGTGACCATCGAGGGGCGCCAGGTGGCGCTGGCCCGGCTGGGCCAGTGTCGCGGCATGCGGGCGGTGCGTCTGAACGAGAAGCTGCCCGATCCCGAGCGGATAGAGCAGGGGCCGGACGGGTTCCTGGCGCACAAACCCGGCGAGGGACAGAGACCCGAAACTCCGCCCGATCCGGATGTGATCGACCACGAGGCACGACCGCCCGCGCGCCCGCGCCACCGGGCCGAGGATTACGAGGATGTGGATACCGAGGCCGAGGGCGATCTGGACGCGCTGTCGGAATATGATCTGCCCGCGCTGAGCACCGATCAGGTCGCCACGGAAATCGCCGAACTGGCCGGATTGCCGCGCGAGGAGGAAACGGCCGAATCAAACTGATCCGGCCGCAGGCGTGCGGTTACCCGCGCGCCTGAGCGATCTCTTCGAGCCGGGGGCGCAGCGCCTCGAGCTGATAGCCCGCCGCCGCGGTCTTGTTCAGCACGTCGTCGGCGCCCAGCACGCCGCACTGGCCCAGCGCCCAGACGACCGAGCAGCGGGTGCCCGAGGCGCAATAGGCCAGAACCGGGCCACTGGCAGATTCGGCAAGCGTGCCTTGCAGCGCCACGTTCTCGGGTGTCATGGTCTGGTGCGTCAGTTCCAGCACCTCGAACTCCAGCCCCGCCGCGCGCGCCGCCTCACCAATGGCCGCCGCCTGATGGCTGGGCGGTACCTCGGCATCGGGGCGGTTGCAGATGATCCGGGTGAACCCGGCGGCTGCGATGGCGGTAATGTCCTCGACCGAAATCTGCGGCGAGACGGCGTAGCGGGGGGTGATCGGTCGAATATCCATATCCGCTCCTTAGGCCGTTGCCGCAAGCCTGTCCAGTTGCGTGCCGACGCGCGGTGCCACCGCCATGCCCGCCAGCATCGCAACCAGGAAAATCAGCCCGCCGACGCCACCATAGCTGAGCGAGGCGATGGCCGGGCCGGGGCACAGCCCGGCCAGGCCCCAGCCCATGCCGAACAGCACCGAGCCGGTGATCAGGCGATGATCCATCTCGGGCCGGGGCAGCGCCGGAAAGCTGCCGCCCGCCAGCGGCTTGCGCCCCTCGGTCAGGCGCCAGGCCAGCAGCATCGGCAGGATGGCGCCGCCCATCACAAAGGCCAGCGTCGGGTCCCAGTCGCCGAACACATCCAGCCAGCCCTGCACCTTGCGCGTATCGGTCATGCCCGAGACAAACAGGCCGCCGCCAAACAGCGCCCCCGCGATCAGTGAAATCAGCAAGCGCATCAGATCACCCCCAGAACATGGCGGAAGATCGCCAGCGTCAGGCCACCGGCGAGGATGTAGAACACCGTCGCGACGATACCGCGCAGCGAAAAGCGCGAGATGCCGCAGACCCCATGGCCCGAGGTGCAGCCATTGGCGATCCGGGTGCCGACCCCGACCAGCAGGCCGGCGGCCACGATGACCCAGATATCACTGGTCACATGGGTGTCGATCTCGACGCTGTAGAGCGGCCAGAGCAGCAGCGGCGCCACCACGACCCCGAACAGGAACACCGCCCGTTCGACCCAGTTGCTGCGGCCGGTCCCGTCGATCAGGCCACCCAGAATGCCGCTGGCCCCCATGATGCGGCCATTGCCCAGCAGATAGACCGCCCCGCCGGTGCCGATCAGCAACCCGCCGACCAGCCCCCAAATCCAATCCGTTTCCATTTTAACCGTGTTCCCTGTTCGCGCTTGATTGGTCCGCCGGTCAGAGCTTGTTGACCGGCAGTTTCAGATAGACATTGCCCTGTTCATCGGCCGGCGGCATCTGACCCGCGCGCATGTTGACCTGCAGCGAGGGCAGGATCAGCCGCGGCATGCCCAGCGTGGCATCGCGGGCGTCGCGCATCTGGACGAACTCCTCGATGCTGCGGCCCTGGCCGATATGGACGTTCAGGGCCTTTTGTTCGCCCACCGTGGTTTCCCAGGCATATTCGTCACGTCCCGGCGCCTTGTAGTCATGGCCGACAAAGATGCGGGTGTCGTCCGGCAGCGCCAGGATTTTCTGGATCGACTGGTAGAGCGTCGCCGAGGAGCCGCCCGGGAAATCGCAGCGCGCGGTGCCGAAATCGGGCATGAACAGCGTATCGCCGACAAAGGCCGCGTCACCGATCACATAGGTCAGGCAGGCCGGCGTGTGGCCGGGCGTGTGCAACACGTCGCCGCGCATCTGGCCGATATGGAAACTGTCACCCTCGCGGAACAGCGCGTCGAACTGGCTGCCGTCGCGCTGGAACTCGGTGCCCTCGTTGAACACCTTGCCAAAGGTATCCTGCACAACGGTGATATTGGCACCGATGCCGATCTTGCCGCCCAGCCGCTCCTGCAGATAGGGGGCGGCGGACAGGTGGTCGGCATGCACGTGGCTTTCGAGGATCCACTCGACATTCAGCCCCTCGGCGGTGACATAGTTCACGATCGCATCGGCCGAGGCGGTGTTGGTCCGGCCCGAGGCGTGGTCGAAATCCAGCACGCTGTCGACGATGGCGCAGGCGCGGCCGTCGGGCTCACGCACCACGTAGGACACCGTAAAGGTGGCTTCGTCGAAGAAGGCTTTTACGAAGGGGGTCATGACGGGCTCCTGTTGGTTTCCCAGATCATATGGTGAATCATGAATATGATGCAACTGCCATGTGCCATTTTATATGCCCGGGCGCGGTTTGATATCGGTCAATGTGGGCGCTGCAGGGCTGTGCAAGGATACGGCAGCCGCTGCGAAAACAGGCAGATCGCGCCTTTGGCCTCGGGATGGGGCCAATTGTCCGGGAAATTTCTTATGCCTGTTACCTGCCTGTGGCAAAGTCGGTTCTGACAATGGGGAGAGGACACATGACAGCACAGGATCTCTACCGCGCCGCCGAGCGTCTGGAGCGCCGGGTCGAAGGCGCGTCGCTGAACACCCGTCTGGAGTTGCAGCCGGAATTCAGCAAGATCATGGACCGGATGCGTCAGCAGGGGCTGAAGGTGCCCGCCCGCCTGCGCCAGCTGGACGCGGCGCTGTGCGAGGACGCGGTCGAGGCGCAGTTCGACAATATGCCGGTTTGATGTACCGTTCTGGGCGCGTCGCGCTCAGCCCAGCGAAATCCCGACCATGACCATCATCAACCCGATCACGGACAGGAACAGCGCGCCCAGGTTCCAGGGTAGCACCGCCTGAACCGCAGCGCGCAGATCGTCGTCACTCAGCCCTGCCTTGCGGGCGCGGTTGACGCGCAGGATGCACCAGACCAGCCCGGCCAGCCCGAGCAGCGACAGGGCGGCCCCCGCCCAGATGATGATGTCGAACAGCATGATCGCCCCGCCTGTTACGCTGACTGCGCGCCCGCGTTACCCTATCGGCCTATCCGGTGCAACCGGCGGGAAATGATCCTTGCAGGCGAACCGGCGCCGCGCTATCCCGCTCGTCGCCGCATAACTCACCGATGGAGATCGCACCGATGGATCAGCCCCAGTCAGACGCCAATTACGGGATCGCCGCAGGCGAATTGCGCCAGTTCATCGAACGGATCGAACGGCTGGAGCAGGAAAAGAAGGACATCGCCGACCAGCAGAAAGAGGTGATGGCCGAGGCCAAGGCGCGTGGCTATGACACCAAGGTCATGCGTAAGATCGTCGCCCTGCGCAAGCGCGACAAGGACGATATCGCCGAGGAAGAGGCGGTGCTGGAGATGTACAAAGCGGCGCTGGGCATGGCCTGAGCGTCGCGCCCGCGGACCCGTCCACAGCCGGACGGGTCAGGGGGCGATGAACTGCACTCCGGGGATGCGTTGCAGGCTGAACACATCCTCGTCATACCGCTCGGTCAGCTGGTCGACCAGTTCATGGGTCCAGCCGGGCAGATCCAGCTCTTCCTCGACCGCGTCTTCCAGCGCGTATTTGTCCAGAAATGCGGCGATGACCCGGCGTTTCTGCATCTCGCTCAGCTCGGGATGTTCGGCCAGATAGGCGCGAAAGCGTACCATGCCCTCCTTGGACATGATCTCGGACAGCAGCGAGAAGCCGCCGACGATCTTGTTGCCATGTTCCAGCCCGGCCATATCGCGGATGATCTGCGCCCAGATCAGCGGCGTATCCTCGTTGCACCACAGGGTCAGCTGCACGTTCGGGGCGGCAGCACGGATGCTTTCGACCAGGCCGGTCCAGTGCAATTTGTTCAGGTCGATGCCATCCATCGCCTCGGCGGCACCTTTTTCAGGCAGGGCGCCAAGGATATCGGGGACGAAACTGGCCGGGTTGCGGATCGCCATGAACATCTCGACCTGGTCATAGGCAAAGATGGACTGCAGGTTCGCCATTCGGGGTGCGGCACGGGGATAGAACATGCCCTTGCCCAGTGCCGACCAGTGGGAGCCAAAGAAATTGGCATCCGAAAAGATCACTCTGTCGGCCACCTCGCCATCCAGGATCGTCTCTATCAGCACCTCGCGGGCCTGTGGTTCCGGCTCTGCCTCGTCCAGCGCGGTCAGCACCTTCTTGAACAGGGCGCGATACTGCGCTGGCCCCGGAACGGCAATACCACGCTGGGAAAACGGTTCCTTGTTGCTCAGCAGGCACCTGATCAGCCGATCATCGTCGGTGCCATGCGCGCCGGTATGGAATACCACCTGCATCGTTTGCCCGGCTTCCTTATGAAAAACAAACAGATAGTTCCCTGACTACAAGCTAGGTGCAAGTCAGTCAAACGCTTGGCGTAAAGGGGGATGCGAGATTTTCGTCAACAGGTCGAGAATTCCATCTTGAAGTCGGACCGGCCTGCGATTAATCGGGTCATGTTGCCCCTATAGCTCAGCTGGTAGAGCAACTGATTTGTAATCAGTAGGTCCGCGGTTCGAGTCCGTGTGGGGGCACCACTTAAACACCAGCTAAACACTGAGTTTCAAAGCAATTACCTCAATGAAATGAGGTGCTTGCGCAATCTGTGGTTGGGTTTAAGCGCGGTTAGAGCATAACATGAACCTTGTAACGTGAAGGCCATTACAAGGATTTTCAGAATGCCTCAGATCAAGTTCATCGACACCAAAGTCGGCGCGATTCCGACGCCGGACAAGACTGTCTGGTATACAGACCCCGAGCAGAAAGGCTTGCGCCTTTGTGTGACGAAGACCGGCGTTAAGACTTGGTACGTCAACAAGTGGGATCCGACCGCGAACAAAGTGCGCTCGGTCAAACTTGCTCAATGGGCGTCGAAGGTGACGCACTGCAAATGGGCGAAGGATCAGCGCGGCCTTGTCGCGCATGGCATCGTGTCGGGCGACGTCTTGAACAAGGCCGAGACACAGGCGAAGGCGGCGGTCGAGCAGGCCAACGCGCTACCGACGTTTCGCGAGGCGCTTGAACAGTTCATCGAACACCGCACGACCAGCAGGCAATCGGGCAAGGCGCGGATGATGGAGACAACGGCCAAGGACTACCGCTCGACGTTCAACAAGCATCTGGCGCACTGGGCGGACGTGCATGTGGACAGGTTGCCGATTCTTGAGATCAATCAGTACCTGAATGCGGTGCAGATCACGCGCCCGAACGCCGCCCATGTCGCGGCAACGGTGGCCGGGGCGACGGTTCGCTTCATCAACAAGCTCTGCGCCCTTGCTCTGCCGATCCCGTCGCTGCTGGAAGGCACCAAGATGCGGTCGCGCGTCGAGACAGGCAAACTCGACATGCATGTCCCGTGGGCGAATCGCTGGGACGAGATCGAAGCAATCCAGAATGAGCATATCCGCCTGTGTTGGAAGATCACTTGGTATACGGGCTTCCGTGGCCGTGGGCTGCGCGCATTGACGTGGGACCAAGTTGATCTCGACGCCGGTGTTGTGACCTTCGACAGGCTCAAGCGTCAGGAGGTTGAGCGCACCATCGTTCTCGCGGACGATGTGTTCTGGCTGTTTAAACGCCTGCATGAAATTCGGCATGACGACTGCGACTGGGTGTTCCCGTCGCGTGTCGTGCGCCGGGATACGCGTGGCCACTTGGACGTGCTGGACAAACTGCCGCTGACGAAGCCCGGAGACTTGCGCCATTTCTGGATGACCGTTGCGCGGGAGGTAGCCCCGCGTCACGTTCACAGATGGTTGGCGCAGCAGACCATGACCGACAACGATCTGCGGATGCTCGGCCACTATGGTGAACCGACGTATGAAGAACAGAAGGCGGCGGCAAATTCGATTGCAGCGGCGATCAGCAAGCGGATTCAGGCAGCACCTTCTTCCGTTGTTGAATTGCGCCGAAACACCGCCTAAATTGAATGCTCCAATACCTCCATGCCTATAGGTAGTGACCCGGATAGGTGTGAGGCCGACGCGTGAGAGTAGTGGCATCGCCACTCAGGAAGCGGGAGACGCGGTTCGGTCATGTGGGTTCCAATCACAGGACCTATAATCATGACCATTGACCAAATCGCGTCACAAATCGACTCTCTCCGTGCGGACTTGATCCGTTCAAATCCACCTCTGGTAATGACCAGCGCCGAAGCCGCCGAGTTTCTTGGTGTATCGGATGAAACGATGCTCCGCTGGCGCAAAGACGGTTTTGGACCGTCATATTCGCAGCCCAATTGCCGAATTGTGCGATACCTTCGCGACGATGTGGTCGCATGGCTCGAGGAGAATCGGTGATGGCTGGAAATCGAATCCGCAGGCAGAACACAACCGACGAGTTCGAGCGTCTTGAACCCGGCGTGGCTCAAGACTTGCTCGCGTTCAATATCACCAAGCAGCGCATCGTCGATCTCTGCAATAAAGAGTTCGACGAAGACCCGCTGGAGGGTGCAAAAAACTACTCGTCGTTCCATCGCGCGCTTGATGGGCACGAGGTTTATTCAGGGATTGTCCACGCGCTGACGAACCTCCGCGATGATCAAGCGACCAACCCAGCGAAATACCTGCCCAAGGAAGGACCGGGGGAGGATTTGGCCGAATGGATGGCGCAATTCGCGAAAGCGACTTGGTGGTACAATCTCCTCGATCTTGAAATGACCCAAAGCACCCTGAACGCTTGGTTCTCAGGCCGTGGAAAGCGCGAACGGCCGGACGTGCGCGAACAGGTCGAGGCGTGGTGGGCCAAGTTGTCGGAAGCGGTAGAACTTGTCATGCGCCGAAATAGGGCTGAGGCGCGTTCCCGGCATCATGACTCAGAAGTGAAGCGGGACGAATGGGACAAACCACGCCGAGAAGCAATGTCGTGGGATACCTGGTGCAAGGACCAGCTTGAAGACGGATTGTCGATGGAGGAGGTTCGCGAGCATTTCATTGGGGAGGCGTTGATCTACAAGACGTCGCTCTTCGACGTGGACATAATCGACCTCGCGAACCCGCAGAACCCACTTGAGGCGGAAAGCCCGACAGACCTAGAGCGCAACTTGTGCGAGTATATGTGGAGCGAACTCGTTGAGCGAGACTTTGCTTGTGCTGTTTCACGGCATCCAACCGAGTTCGATCCCACGCCTTTCTTCGAGGAAGATCGCTGGGGAGATCGACGCAATGAGGAATGCCCAAAAGACATCAATTCGGAGCTGTATAAGCTAAATTACCGCACGAAAGTGACGCGGTTCTGGGATGCTGAGCAGCGGTGTGTTTCTACAGAGCGAGAGATCGTGGCGGTGTCGAAAGATGGCATTGATTGGCAGGAGCCAACAGAGCGACAGAAGCAGGGCTGGTCCAGTGGGTTTGACTACTGGCTGGCTGCGATGGATGCCGGTGAGTCGACTGACTCCCAGTACAAACAGGCGCTTGATGCCGCTTCACTGAGAGTCAGGCAGATTGATCGGAAGCTGTCACTTGAAATGGACGACGCAGAAAGGCGTTCACTCAAAGTCCAGCTTGAAGAAGCGCAGGATTGGGAAAATCACTGCCACAACGACTATTGAACCAGAGCGCGGATGATCTGTTCGCGTTCTGACTTCGTGGTCACGAATGCAAGGGCCATGAACACGGTTTGGATCGAATGCCCGTCGGCGTAAAGCTGGCGGGCGCGTTCTGTTGGGGTCATGGTTTGGGGTAGGTCAAAAGGCATTCGGGTCATCCTTCTTGAGCAGATTTCGTTTCACGAGTTCAACGATCACGCAGGCGGTCACGCCATTGGTTCGGGTTACGAGCCAGACATACAGGTCGTCTTTGTGCATGGAGGCGGCGTCGATTGTGGCCAGTGCATCGACAAGGTTGATGGCGTGTTTGCGCTTGCTCGTGCGGCCAGGCATCGTTGCTCTCCGTTGCGGTGTTGATGCGTGGCATCATACAGGCAGCGGGCGGCGGTATCCGACTGTAATGGCAGGTGACGATAAGGGAGTTATAGGTGCAGGGGCGTTGAGGCAGGACGCTCGGTGTTCCTGATGTGCGCCTTACGCATGTGACGCGTGTGCATAAAAAAATTATTATGTTCGTTTCCCTGATCGCGCACATAATAATTTTTTTGTGCACATGTCATGACGCGCGTAATGCAGCGTTCTGTCCCTGTCTCCTGTCAGAAAGACGTCCCCTTGAGGCGTCTGCCAAGACCAAATGATGGGTTATCAGTGGGTCAAGCCAATCAACTCATTGAACTGAAAGCATCATTCTTGGTCCAATCCTTGTAATGCACCGCATATCACAAGGATTTTGTCGATTCCGCCTCGACCACCCCCTTTCTCTGCTGCCGATCCCCGGCCCCAGGGACATTTAGAAGATCACAAATCCACGATTCTCCCACCGCGCCCGCACGGCACATATCCCCAGCGCCCTGACACCGCATCAAAGCCGCAGCGAAACCGCCCAAGCAACGCGTTCCTGCACATGCGCCCCGCCATGATGCCCGACACCCCATAACCGCCCGTCTCTGACGCGCTCTGCAAGCCTGCGCACAACGCCCATACGCGCCACCTGCTTTTCGCAGTTCGCTACCTGAAACTCCGGGAACGCCCGCCAAGCGTTCCTGATATGTTCTCACTATGCTCGCAAGTCGGCGGGTAGCCCGCACCTGTCCGCCGACACCCAAACAGAGAAAGTAAATCGAATGCCCCTGCAATCCGTCACAATTCAGCCGACGCCTCACGGCTCCCGCCTCTTGGGTGAAGACATTCACACGGCCTTCCACATGGACGTGCCGCTGCCTCCTGATGACCTCCACCAACTGATCATCGCCGCCGCGAAATCCGACGACTTGCACCCGCGCGCCGAACTTATGGGCGTGATCGCTGATCGAACGCCCAGCGGCGTCCGCGTCCGCGTTGTTGCGAATGCGGCCCACTTCGACATCCCGTGGCCCCTGATCGTGCGCGGGGTGCGCAAATGACCAAGATCAAGCACCGCACGTATCAGGAGCAACGCCAAGCCTATGACAAAATCCGCGATGTGATCGCTGGCGAAGACCGGCTGAAAAACGCAGGCGCACGATACCTGCCCGAACCCGAAGGGATGACCACTGCCCAATACACCCGCTATGTTCAGGGGGCGTCCTTCTATGCGGTCGCCGAGCGCACCTTGCGCGGCATGGTCGGTGCTGTCACCCGGAACGCCCCGGTTCTGGAATTGCCTGAACGGATCGCAGGAATGCGCGATGCTGCAACCTTCGAGGGACATTCACTCGACGTGCTTTTGGAAAGCGCCCTGCGCGAAGTCCTGTCCCTCGGCAGGTTTGCGATGCTGCTCGACTACCCGACGGACGGTGCGGCCCCCGGCTCCGCGCCGTTCATCTCCACTTTCGACGCAGAGTCGATCTTGGACTGGAAAGAGGAACTTGTCGGCGGGCGTCAAAAGCTGACCTACCTGCGGCTGCACGAGACCAACCACGACCTCGAAGACACCGGCGTCGAGCAACACCTCGTCCTGACCCTCGACCCGGCCTACACGGTCAAACGCTACCACGTCAAATCGCAGCGCAACGGCCCTGACATTCAGTCGGTCGAAGAAGTTCAAGTCGGCGAAGACATCACGCCGACAATCGACGGCTCGCCAATGTTCGACATTCCGGCGGTGATCGTGTCGCCCTACAACCTGAAAGCGGACGTTGAAAAGCCGCCCTTCCTCGATCTCGTGAACGTCAATCTCGCGCACTGGCGCGTGAGTGCCGACTATTACTGGTCGCTTTACCTGACGTCCCAGCCGACGCCTTGGGTCGCCGGGTCGATCAATGAGAAGAACAAGCCGAGGCAAATCGGCAGCGGTGCGTTCTGGGTTTTGCCTCAGGGCGCGCAAGCGGGAATGCTCGAGTTCACGGGCGCAGGTATCGCCGCGCAAAAGACGGCCCTCGACGATCTGACGGCCCAGATGGCGACGCTCGGTGCGCGGATGGTATATGACGGCAAAGGCCGCAATGAGACGACCGACACGGCCCGCCTGCGCCATCGCTCTGAACTGTCTCTGCTTCACAGCAGCGTCAACATGGTCGAAGCCGGTCTGACGAAACTCCTGCGCCTTGCCGCTGAATGGACGCGCCCCGGCACTGCTGACGATGTTGTCTTCAAACTGCACCGTGACTTCGTGACCGCCCAGATGGACCCGGCCATCCTCACGGCCCTGCTCAAGGCCTACACCGCTGGTGCAATCTCGCACGATACCTTCCTGATGAACCTCAAGAAGGGCGAACTTATGGACGTGAACCGCGCCCTCGACGATGAACGCGACCTGATCGACGAGGACGACAACGTACTGCCGATGCCTGGGGTCGCGTGATGCTCACCGACCCCGACTTTGGCCAGCACAATTCACGAACGCCGCCCGAAGAACTCTTGATCTTTGCCGTCCTGTCTCGCGCGATCTTGGACCTGTTCGGCCCTGTTGCTCTGGCGTCCAATAAGGCTGAGGGGAAAAAGTCGAGATACGAAGCCTTGCGGTTTCTGACCGACCATTCGGGCGCGTGGGCGAAGCGGCGAACGGAGCTTTGCGACGCCATCGGTTTCAACGGTGACGACGTTCGGGCGCGCGTTATCCGCGTCTTGGAGGGCGATACGAGGGCGCTCGACGTTTACGAGGGGCGCGGCTCTTTGAACCAGGTCGAAAAGGCCCGCGAACTTTGGGAATGTGAGAAACAGGCGCGTGCCGATGCGCAAACCCGCCGCAAGGTCAAACCGAAGCGACAAGGCGTTCGATACATGGAGGCGCGCCCCAAGGTCATGGCGCTGCTGGATCGACCGCGCACCGTAAAGGAACTGTCTGACGAAACCGGCTTCTCCGACGGCGTGGTCCGCACAGTCCTGAACAAAGCGATTGAGAAGGGCACCGTCGAGAAACAAGGAGCCGCATACCGAGTACCTGATACTCCGGTTGCGGCGACGGCGGCGTAGCACCGATATTCAATCTACAGAACGCGAGTTAGGCTCAACCTTCTGGTCTTGTGATGGAAACGGGGCGGGTTGGGCATGACCCGCCCCAATCACGAGGAACCAGAAATGGCCGACGAAAACGATAAGCAAGCAGAAGCCCTGATTGCCGCACTCGCACCGAAAATCGCAGAGGCGATCCTTCCCCAAATTACGGAATCCGTTGAAACCCAGATCAAGGGCGTCGTCACCAAGAACGACGAGCTTCTAGACAAGCTCGCGAAGCAGAAAGCGGACGACAACCACAGCAAGTTGCTCGCCGCTGCTGAAAGCCAGTACCAAGCCCGCCTGGACGGCAATGGCTTGTATCAGGGGCGCAAACCCGGCGACTCGATCAAGATCAAGAAGTCCGATGCGCGTTCGGTGTCCAAATACCGCGAAGCCAAAGCCCTCGCCGAGAAAGAGGGCGTGCCGCTCGAGATCGTAGCCAATGACTAAGAAGGTCACTCTGGTGCCCGGAAAGGGGCCGGTGGCGACCGTGCATAAGAAGCGTGGTCCGCCGAAAGGCACTCCTGTGAAGGCGAAGCAGCCCTACAAGATGGAGCTGCTCCCCGATGCAAAGCGGGAGCATTACACGCGGGAGATCGTTCTCGGGCGCATGTCGATGTTCCAAGCGGGCAAAGAACTTGGAATTTCTGATACGTCGGTTGCCCGGTACATCACCCAACTTCCCGAAGACGAAAAGCTGGCCATCCTCGCGACCGCCATGCACGACGCCAAGGTCAAAACGGCGATGCAGCACGCGGCCATCGTCAACGAGTTTGGCGAGGACACCGACAAAGACCTAAAGTGGGTTCTGCGTGAGCTTAAATCGCTGCTGGAATCCGCCAAGGGCGACGAAGACCGCATGATGCAACTGGGCGCGCTGAAAGAGCTTCGTCAGAGTCTCATGTCCCTCGCGGACCTGCACGGCAAGCTGAACAAGAAGATGGATATTCATCTGAACCTGAACGAAAGTCCGCAGTTTATCCAACTCCGTTCGATCATCCTGAAAGTGCTCAACAACCACCCAGCCGCGAAGCACGAATTTCTGAACGAGATGGACGCTATGGGGGTCATTCAGGAACCTGTCCTTGTCGATGATCGGAGACCTGCGTAATGCCTTCCCAAGTCGCAAAAGCCGCCGTTGGGATCGTGAACCAACTCGAAAAGGTCGATCTCGAAAGCCCTAACGATATGCGCGAACAGTTCGAGTCTGCGCCGCCCATCGTCGTCAAACTCCTTTCCGAGTTGGCCGCCCGTCGAATGCTGAAACCCGCGACACGGTGGCCGGGTCGTCCTGATCGCCCATGATGGACCCGCACCTCCTGTCCTTCCTGCAAGGTCTGACTGTCTCGCTCGATCCGGTCGAGCGCTTCCGCCTTGCCATCGGTGAGCCGGACCCTTGGCAGAAAACGCTTCTGTCCACCGACCCGCGTTTAAACGAGGCGGACCGAATGGTGCTCGCCCTGTGCGGACGTCAGTCGGGCAAATCGACTTCTGCTGGTGGTCTTGGCTATGACGATTTCTCGCAGGCAAGACGGTGATCTTGACGGCCCCTAGCCTGCGGCAATCGACGGAATTGTTCCGCCGGATTCTGGAATTCAAGAACACCGATCCGTTCTGCCCGCCCATCGTGCGCCAGACGCAAACGGAACTTGAGGCGCACCCATCGCACGGCGGGCGGATCATCGTTGTTCCCGCGACTGATCAGGCCAGGGGAATGACGGCGGACACCATCATTGCCGATGAGGCGTGCTTCCTCGACGACGATGCTCTGACGGCCTTCTTCCCTATGAGGCGCGAGACCGGGCGCATCTTCTTGCTGTCCACGCCGAACCTGCGAACCGGATTTTTTTACGAGACGTGGACAGGCGACAAACAGGTGCGCCGCATCATGGCGCGCTCCATCGACATCCCCCGACGCGCGGCGCAAGTCGCCTTCGACAAAGCCACCATGTCCGACACCACGTTCCGGCGCGAACACCTGTGCGAGTTTGTCGGTTCTGGAACGCCCCTCCTGTCTTGGGACACGCTCGAAAATTCGAGCAACCCGAACGTCAACGCATTGGAGCTGTCATGACACAACCCAAGTATGAATTTCTGAAAGACGGGCGCGTTGTCCTGCCATCGAACGCCGACCCTGCGGCCTATGGCACGGTCGTTCACGGCTGGTTGAAACACCACGTCGGCATGGACTTGGGTCGCAACGATCCGTCAGCAATCGTGGTGGTGAGGGATACTTGCTATCCGCAGTTCACGGGCCGCGGTTTCGAGCAAGAATTGGGACCCCGCAAATGCACCGTCGTCTTTCAAGAGACGATCCAGCTTTACTCCTACACCGACCTTGCCGATTTCTTGGCGAAGCGCCTCAACCAGATTCCGCACTGGTCCCTCGCCATCGACGCATCAGGCCTCGGCGCACCATTCAGCAGCACCTTGGACAATGCAGGGATCGAGCATCACGCCGTTGTCATGACCGCTGGCGCGAACATGTCTCGCAGCGGCAAGGATGTGAAGATTGCGAAAACGATGCTTCTGGAGAACATGGCCGTCGGCCTTGAAACCGGCGCGCTCACCGTCGCCCACGACCTTGAAGGGAAGCAAGACCTGCTGAACGAGATCGCCAGCTTTGAACTCGCCAGTACGTCGTCGGGCAATCTCGTGTTGCAGGGCGGCGGCAAAGGCCACCATGCCGACCGCGCGATTGCGACCGCCTTGGCATACCTTTCTGCAACTCACCTGGACACAACTCTCAGCGGCTCCTACCGGCTCAGCGGCTGGGCCTGATTCCTTGCTATCGCTTGGGTTGTGTGCGACGCTGCCAGTATGGAACCGGACAGCAAACGCTTCAACTCATGGGGCCTGACAGGCGATCCCGAAGAAGACAGGCGACGCAAAATCGCTATGCTCAATCGCGTCAATAAGTTGCGCGAGGCGTTCGAGGCCAGTCAACATGTCCAGATTGATCTACTCGCAGGCTTGGGCGGTAACGTGGAGCCTGACAAAACGAAAGCCAAGCGAACGTCGCAGTGGAAGAAGGATCGAGAAACGATCATGAAGGCCCTTGCGCTCGACCTCCACGAATACATCCCAGAGGAACTGGCGCGGTACTACGGCTACACCTCTAGGCCCGAACCCGACAACCACCCGACGCCGCCCGAAGACCTCTCGAAACCCCCGTTCTGACCTGCGCTCTCGTCGTGTTCGCTGCAACCGCGCCCGTCATTGCCCGACGAGTTCAACGAGCCACCGGGAAAAGGGTAGGCGCTGATGGGCGCCTCGGGGTTTTGGGTATTGAGGGTTGCGAGAATCACGACGCTCATTGATGTGACGCCGACCGTGCTCTTCGTAAAAATTTGTGATCCTTAATGGTCGGCCACTTTGTTGCACGAAGGCGCTTCTCATGCTGGCAAAAATTCGTATGATCTTTGCATGCAAAGCGTCGCCCATCACCTACAAGTCGAAGCCGTCAAACTGGTGCCTGCCTCCACGGTTGATGCTGACTCATATGCACGATCTGCATTTAATAGATATTACTATGCGACATTTCTTTGTGTCAGATCGGCTCTCGTTTCCATTGACAGAAAATATGAAAGCTCCCTGAATCATAAGGGCGTGCCTGACCTTCTTAGGGGGGTGATTCAAAAAAGAATTAAGGCAATACAGAAAAAGGCTGATAAGCTTGGTGACCAGTTACTGGTCAAAGACTGTCGGCAAGCAAATTCGCGGAACTTGAAGTTTGCCAACACGCTAGAAAAAGCCTATGCGATACGTGTGGTTGCTGATTACACGCCGGAAACCGCTGTAGACTTTAGATCGTCTCGTTTTTCACTTTCCGGTGTTGCGGTTACAGAAGCTCACGACTGGCTCGGCGAAGCAACCCTTTGGGCTTCTCTACTTCTTGACGTAATCAGGCAAGAGAATGCGTAGTTTAGAAAAAGTCACAAAGTATCTGGTGGATAGTGGCTTAAAACTCAGCGGCCCTATCGCGCGTAGGGATGGTGAAAATTCGGACCTATACGCTTTTGTTGAAGTAACTAGGGACGAAAAAGGGCATCAAAAACCATCGAACCTGCGCCTTAGTCGGTTAACCAAAGAGCTTTTGGACGATGGAATTGTTGTCAAGTTTATTCTCAACGACGTCTCAAACGCAGATTTTGAGACGGGACTTAGAGCTACACTTCTTCACGCCTTTCCAGAATTCATAAGAAACTGCTTTCTGTCATTTGACAACGACGGGGCCGTGGTGTGGATTGTCCCGAAAATTTCTGCTGTTAGAGAACACTTGGGCTCAATTGCAAATCGTATTACGATCTACTTGGGAAACGCGGACATAACTCTTTCAGAGGTTAAGTTAACTGTTGACGAAAACCTTCCTTCGCGTACTGCAATCTTGAGCGAACTCAGAATTTCTGCACCGACGACTTCTGAGCACTTGGCGGAAAGGTTGTCAGAAAAAGGGTTTTCGACTCCCCCCATTGACTACATAAACCGTCACTTAGATGCGCTGAGACGCGCGAACCACGTTATTCGGCGGAAGGACGCCCACTATTGCTTAACCGCAAGCGCATTGAAGGTTCTAGGAACAGTAAAGCGAAGAAGTAGTCCAGACATAGCACGCTTCCTTGACCTCGCTAGGCGGGGGACATAGTTTGTCGTTGTGGAAGCCTCAGGCGCGGGTGTGCATCATGCCCATTTGCCAAGACTACATACAGAAGGGTCGTCGGTCTTCGAACTGGCGCTCCTTCGAAGCGCCAGTTCGAAGACCGACGCTCATGAAACGATTGTTTGCTAAATGAGGCTTCCGCACCAACTTACTGGTTCGCGCTTTTTCTCGTTTTCTGACGAGGGAGAATTCTTGAAATCTGTTAGCGCAGTGGTTGATGAGGAGGAATTCGTTCGCATTGGAAGCTTGGTTCAAGCTGGGCTTATGCCAATTACTTCGAAAGAGGTGTTGGCAACAATGCTGGGCGTCAATCCTGGGATCATTTGGTCACTGGAAAACAAGCCTGAGCGTTATTACCGGCGGTTCAAAATTCCAAAGGGCAAGGGAGAACGAGAAATCGTAGCGCCGAAGGTTGGCCTGAAAGTAATTCAAAAGTGGTTTTCTGTGCAGCTTCAGGATTGCGCAAGAATTGATGATCACGTGTTTGGGTTTGTTCCGGGCAGGTCTCATATTGATGCGGCTTCGGTGCACACGAATGCCAATTGGGTATATTCAATTGACTTGACAAATTTTTTTCCCAGCACACCCATAAACTGGGTGGCGTCCAGTCTAATAAATATTGGCTACGATGCAGATAGTGCAGATCGAATTTCAAAATTGTGCTGCTACCGTGGTGCACTCGCACAGGGGTCTCCAGCGAGTCCAGTTCTGTCGAACATCTCGATGAGAGGTATTGATGCCGCTTTAGGTGCACTTGCGGCGGAAATGGATGTCAGAGTTACTAGATACGCCGACGACATCACATTTTCAGCGGCTGGAGAATTTCCCCAAGTGTTGCCTGAAAGGCTTGAATCCTTGTTTTCCCAGACACCTTGGAAAATTTCACAAGAAAAGACATATTTTTCCGAAGCGCCAGTGCGGCTAAAGGTTCACGGACTTGTGGTAAACGGCAACACGGTGAAATTGACGAAGGGATACCGTAATAAACTTCGCGCATACCGCCATGTCCTCCAAACCAACCGTTGCCGACAGGAGGACTTGGCTCGCCTTTCAGGGCACGTAAGATATGCTTCACAAGTTAGTAGCCGTGACGATTAGGTTTTGGTCTGAACAAGCCATTTGGATTCCAAATCTAGCCAAGGTATGCGGTGCATGCATCCGACGTTATTGACTAGATGTAGTAGCTTCTGGTCAAGTGCCCTCAAATAGAGGGAAGAACATTGTCAGAAGAACGATTCCACATAGCTGAATGGTACGGAAATCCATTTCATCGACTTGGTGACTGGGATCGTGTGCGCCTTGCGCAGCACAAGGTCGGTGGCGCAACTATGTCAAAGGCCGAGATAGACCGTCTTGTCGTACTCGAAGACAAGGCCGTGACTGAGGCGTTGACCTCCCGTGAGAGCGACCGCCTGTCGGTCCTGCGGGATAAGCTTACCCGGCAACAGGCAGAGGAAATTCCTTGTCCATTTCGACCCGATACCCCTAACGCGACTTGCACAAAGCCGGGAGGTGTCTGTTCAATCCGTGTCTACCGGGGCGAAAAAAACCGTGTTGAACCGATCACAGGCGAGCGCGGCAGACTTCGAGCGTTGTGCCCTTGGCGTTTCCATCAAGACGGCAAAGCGTTCTCAGAGGTTGGCAAGCGTCTACTAAACGACCCGGACCCGATCAAAGCGGGCGAAGTTGGCTTCTTGGAATCGAGCGGAAACCTCGATAGCGATCCCGGTGAAGATGTCGGTCGTATAGACATGATACTCGTCAAATCGAACGGTGTCGAAGGCGCGCCTATGGACTGGGTCGCGGTCGAGGTTCAGGCCGTCTATTTCTCGGGTAAGAAGATGTCCATCGAGTTCGACCACCTGATCAAGACGCAGGGCAAAATCTCAATGGCTCGCGAGAAACGCAGGCCGGACTATCGCTCTAGCGGTGTGAAGCGCCTGATGCCGCAGTTGCAAACCAAGGTGCCGACCTTGAGGCGCTGGGGCAAGAAGATGGCTGTGGTTGTCGACGCGCCTTTCTTCTACTCGATGGGAGAGATGGCGCGTGAGCGCGATGTCTCGAACGCAGACATCATCTGGTTCCTGGCTGATTTCAAGGAGGACCTAAATGGTGGCGGCTTCAAGTTGGAAATCGTCGAGGAGTTTTATACGACGCTCGAAAGCGCGACGTTGGGCCTAACAGGCGGCACTCCGGTCTCGCAGGGGGATTTCGAGGCTCGGATACGAGCGAAGACCGATGGATAACCGTTGCCCGCTTTACCCATTGTTGATAAAGCTGGTACAAAATGAGAACAAACAATGCGGGCGGAAGGCATGGCACATACTGCGATAGACCTTTTTTGTGGTGCAGGCGGGCTGTCTGCTGGCCTCGAAATGGCTGGGTTCACTGTGCTTGCGGGCAATGACATTTTTGATGCAGCAGGCAAGACTTTCGAGGCGACCCATCCGCGGGCCAAATTCATACCCGGACCAATTGAAGACCTGACGATTGAACATTTACTCGAAGTAACAGGCCTCAAGCCCGGCGAGTTGACTGTCTTGGCTGGCGGTCCACCGTGCCAAGCATACTCTGTCTACAATCACCAGCGTGGGATGCACGACGAACGCGCAACCTTGTTCAAGGAATACCTCCGCATCGTGGATGGGCTGCGTCCAGAGTGGATTGTGATGGAGAACGTCACGGGCATCTATTCGATTGGCGGCGGCGAGGCAGTCGCAGCGATAAAGTCGGAATTGGCTGCTCTTGGCTATGAGGTTGAAGAAGCAGTTTTGCGTGCGGAAGAATATGGCGTTCCTCAGGAACGCAGGCGGGTGGTGTTCATTGGCAATCGGGTAGGAGTACCGATCTCGCATCCCGAACCTACACACGGCCCGGGCCGTTCGATGCCGTTTGTGACGATCAAGGATGCGATTGGTGACTTGCCTGCACTTGAGAATGGAGAGGCAAAACCGGATGCAGCCTACCTTGATGGAAAGCCCACTAGCTACCAACGTCAGATGCGCGGCAACGCGACGGTGATCACCAACCATGCGGCCCCAAGACTTGGACAAGTCAACATGGATCGCCTGCCGCATATTCCACCGGGCGGCAGTTGGCGTGATATTCCATTTGATCTGCTTCCCGCTGGTATGAAACGCGCAAAGCGTTCGGACCACACGAAACGGTATGGTCGAATGACTTGGGATGGTTTGTCCTGCACGGTCTTGACCAAATGCGACATTCACTGGGGCGCCTACATTCATCCTGAGCAAGACCGCGCTATCTCTGTCCGCGAAGCAGCGCGTTTACAGGCGTTCCCAGACTGGTTTGAGTTTCATGGGTCTCGAACCGACCAGTATGTGCAAGTTGGAAACGCTGTTCCGCCTGTTCTCGGCAAAGCAATCGGAGATCACTTGATGGGTCTCATCAAGGCCCGGTCAAGCAAGGCTGCTTAGAAGCCGCGTGAGACTCACAAGCCAAAAGGAGCGTTTGCAGTTGTTGCCGAGGTGAGTTGGCTTGATCAATTGCGATGTAGGGTGTGGCGAGTTAGCCTGTGCGTATGGGCAAACGGTATACGACCAAGAATTACCGCCAACGCTTCTCCGGCAACGTCACCGAGGAGGACGGGCGTGTCTTCCTGTTTGGCTGCGAAGAAGTCGGACCTATTCAGCTTGAAGGCAGATTCCACTTCTTCAAAGGTGAACTCTCTGAAGAGGCATGGGAGCGGGTGCGCAAGCGGCACAAGTTGTCGAAGAAAGTTCGACATACCTGCTATTCTTGGGGCGTGCGCAAGGGTGAGGGGCGCAAGTTCGGCGGACCTTGGACAAGCCCGACATTCAACGTAGGCGTGATCTACGCTCATAACCACTTTGGCAAACAATAGGGCGTTTCAAAACATCGCCCTTGTGACATCCTTGTAATGCCCGACGCGCGCTGGGAAAAACACTGGTTTTCCAAGTGTGTTAGCGTCTTGCCCAAGGCATTTGTAATCAGTAGGTCCGCGGTTCGAGTCCGTGTGGGGGCACCAGATCACTCGTTGATCATCCTTTTTTCAACGATACAAGGCCGTTAGCTCTTCCCGAAGGACACATTTCGGGGCACAAAAGGGGCACATAGGATGGTTGCGACGGTGAAGCTCAGGCACGTTGATAGGACAGACTCGGGTGGCTGGCGGTATCGTCGCCGCGTCCCGACACCTCTTGTCGAAGTGACAGGGAAGGCTTGGTTCCGTCATTACTTCGAGGCCAAGACGGAAGTCGCGCTGGTCGGGGAATACCCGAAGGCTGAGGCGGCGTTCGCCAAACTGGTCAAGGAGGCCAAGGCCCGCCTGTCCGCTGTCGAGACCCGATCTCCTCGTGAAGCGTGGTTCGCGGCCCGGGTGTAAGCGGATGCCATGAGTTCGGCGGTCGTGGGTCTTGAGAACGACGACGACGATTACGATAGGCGCGAGGTGGTCGCTGAAAGCCTGCGCGGGGTGCCTGACAAGGCCTTGACCGTCGTGGCCCTCATGGACCCCGAGAGGCCAGCCCCCGTACATACCCTGCAGGATGCCCGAAACATCTACCTCAAGGAGCGGCTTGGGGATGATGAAGACGGGCGGAAGCGGGTGGACAGGGTGTTCAAGCGGGTCGAGGAGGCGCTGGGCGATTTGACCAAGTTGCCGTTGTCGGGTCTCAAACGGGAACACGCCCGTAAGGTCCGAGATCACATGTTGCAGTCCGAGAAGAAGGGCGGTGGCACGTTGTCCCCGGCCACGGTCGAGAGGGAGTTAAACCTCGTTACGGCTGTTGTCTCGTTGGCGTTGCGGGAGTTCGATCTTGCTGGGGAAGTTGCGAACCCGTTCGAGAAACTGCCCGTGGGGTCTGCCGGTAATGAGGCGCTGAAGAACGAGAGCGACAAGCGCGACCCGCTGCCCGCTGATGTGATCAAGGCCATGCGGGAGAGGCTGTCTAGCGGCGCTGTCCGGTTACCTGAGATAGGCCTGATCTGGCGTCTCCTCGAAGGCACGGGATGCCGTATGTCCGAGGTAACGGGTCTTCTTGTCGATGATGTGGACGTAACAAGCGACCTGCCTCACATCCGCATCCAGTGGAACGAGGACAGGCGCTTGAAGACCCAAGTCTCCATCCGCTCGGTTCCTCTTGTCGGGGATGCTCTGGACGCTGCCAAGGAAGCCCTTGAGTTGTCCCGAGAGGGCAGGGCGCTGTTCCCCAGATACAGCGGCAAGCGCGGCGGTGATGGGGCTTCTCAAATCCTGATGAAGCACCTACGCACGATCACCACGAACCCCCGCCACACGAACCACTCATTGCGCCACAAAATGAAGGAACGGCTGGTGACAGCAGACGTGTCCGAACTGGTTCAGAACTTCCTCCTTGGGCACACCCTTCGGGGCGAGGGAAACACGGCTTACGGGGGCGAAAGGGCCAAGCTGGTGGTGACCACGAAGGCCTTGAAGAAGGCGCTGGGTCTGCCTGAATAGCCCCGCTTTCCCCGTCTTCCTGATCGAGGTCAATACGTCGCGGGTGACCCACTCTTGGAATGGCTTGGCGTCCGCCTTGTCGCTCCGGGTGATCAGCTTGTAGAGGCCACTCTCGGACAGCATAGTTGTGTGCCAAGTGGACCCGCAGAATAACTGAGGGTGCGTTTTCTTGGTAAGGACACGCTTCTCGTCCTTGGCGACATTCACTGTCCACCTTGAAGTTCCTGCACTCATATCCATCCCCAATGCTCTACAAGCATCGTTGGCATAGAACCACGGCTCACCGTCGATCTGCACCACCCGCAGGGTCATCCCGTTGAAGTCGTAGGTGCTGACCTCGGGGGTCTCCTTCGATCCAATACGGGGCGGTCTGACTACCCCCTAAGTAGCTTTGATCTACTTTGGTGGTCTCGTCGGCCAAGGTCGGAAAAAACCCCGCAGGTGCCCGCTAAGGCTCCCACGAGGGTTCACTGTAGTTCACTGTCAAGCCAGCGGGTCGGGCCTCAAGAGGCGCTGGAAGGTCTCTCGACGCTCCCTATCCATCTGCTTCTGCCGCTCCTTCGCCTCCTTCATCAACCGCTGCTGGTGGTGATGTTCGGCGTTCCGTCTCATCCCCTCAGCGGCAACTTCAGCACAGGACTTCAGTCCCGCTCCGAGGTGCTTGGGCTGGGAGATGTTGCAACCGGGGTTGAAGGGCCTGTCGTGGCTCATGCTGCGAGGCTTTCTGTAGGGGGCCGTTCCAGGGGCCTTTGAGGGCGCTTCGGGGGGTTGACCCATGCGGACAGCGAACGGGGTTTGGATGCGGGGGTAGAGCCGCGCTGGAGGACCACCACGGTCGAGGGGGAGACCCCCGCCGCGATGATCATCTTCATCAGCTTGATCGAGGCATTCCCGTCGTGGACAACCTCCATGTCCCCTTCGATCCCGTAGAGAGCAGCCGAAGCTGCCTCCAAGCGGGCGCGGTTTATGGGCCTGTATTCGTTGGCGTTGCGGTACTTCCTGACGGTGTCGAGGGCGATGATGGTCATGGTCTTCTCCTCCGTCAGATGAACCGGATGATGCCCTGATGGACAGCCACCTCGAAGGGTATCTTCCCGAAGTCGTTGGTCACCACAATCAACCTGCCTTTCCCGTCGCTCTCCCAGCCATATCCGGCCTCGTCGAGAGCGGCCTTCACATCGTCCTGCATGAAGCGGTCTGCCTGCCAGAGGAACCGCTCCTTGGCCTCGTCGATGATCTCGAAGCCTTCGTCGATATTCCCCAAGACCAGCTGACGGGCTGCATGGGTGAACTTGCCGAGGCGCTGGAGGTCGGACTTGAGGAATGCCTCGAAGGCATCCCCGTCGATACCCGAGGCTTCGATGCGCTGGGCAACGGCGTCGTAGAACCCTTGGTGGGCCTTGTTGACGATCTCGGCCATCTCATGGGGTTCCATGTTGGCTGCGGAGGCCAGCTTGCCGATGGTGTTCGGGGAGACTTCGCCGTGGTTCAGGATTTCATCCATCCCCCTGATAGCATCCCCCTGAAAGCAGCTCTCGACGATGGTCTTCATGGCAGCTTCGCCTTCTTCACTGAGGGAGAAGGTATCGTCGCTGTCGCTACCACTGGCCTCCCCCTTCACCGAGGAGGCATCAGGCTTTCCCGGCAGGGCACCTGCAGTCGGGTCTTTCAGGTCCGTCTTCCGGGGTGCATCGCTATAGGAGCCGTTAGGGTTGCGGACGAGGAACCCGAGGTCAGCCGCGATGGAGGTCATCCCACCGGGCAGCGTCACCTGGTCGGAGCCACGGACGGCGCGGTTGACGATCATGTGGCCCCCTTCGGCAGCAGCGGTCTCGATGATCGACCCTTTGAAGCTGCGGTCTTGGTATGCCTGATACTCGCCGTTGTGCTGTTCAGTGACACGGGCGGGGCCACCGTTGAAGGGCATGTGAACTTCCCGGCTGACCGTGGTGTCAGGGCGGCTCTGACGAGCGGTGATCTCAGCGATCTTCTCGGGGGTTGCGATGTTGGAGGTGCATACTTCTTGTTCGCCAGAGGCGGTAATCCAGCCGTTGGACATGGTGATATTCCTTGATCGAGTTGAGTTTCAGATGGCGAGGAGGACGGCCTTCGCGTCTGCGAGAGACCAGTCCTTGGGGATGGGGTGGCCAGTCAGGTGCTGATGTGAGGCCAGAACCCTCATGGTCCGGGTGGCGTGGAGGGCGGAGGAGATGCCACCCTCGGGGAAGGCTGCCTTCAGCTGCCATACGGTCAGCTTCGGGTTCACCCTCAGGTGCTCCCAGAGGGCCTGCATGCGCTGGTCTTGGGGCTGTTCCTGTGACCTATGCTGGGGCTGTGGCGGCTCATCGCTTGGCTCGGCACGACGGCCAGCGAACTCCTTGCGGGCCTCCAGCAGCGTGTTGAGGTGCGCGTCGAGGTCACCCTTGGAGACCGGGATGGGGGTTGGTTGAGGGGGCACTGGAGGGGCCTCTGAGGTCTCCCTCAAGGATCTCTCCATATACACTGCGAATGCCGCCAGTGCGGCCTTACGTTGCGGTTTCAGCTGCGCCACCCCGACTTGACCAGACCATCATGCAGGCGCTGCTGTTGTTCCGCTGCTGCGACCTCGTCTTCGGCATCCTCGGCCAGCCGTTCGACCAACTCGGGCAGAGTGATGGACATGGCAGCCGCGATGATCTCAGCCGGGGGCAGGCGAACGCCGGTCTTGGCCTCGTAGTCTTCGGCAATGAGGTCACAGGTGATCTGCACCTCGTTGCGGATACGGATGGAACGCCACCAGACCGGCACGTTCCGGTCCTGCCGCTTGCTTCCAGCGGTCTTGTACTTCTCGTCGAGCGGGGCAAACCGGGGGCCACCGAAGGCATGGACGAGCTGACGACGGAGTTCCGAGGTGAACCGGGACCGTTTCTTCTGGGAGCGGGTGGGGAGGGTTTCGATAATGGACATGGGAGTTCCTTGGTGATGGATGGAGGTCGGTGAGCAGTTGCGCTGAGGGCCGTTTCAGGGGCCTTTGGACTGCTCTGGAGGGAGAACCTGCGGACAACCCCAGAGGCCACTGAATGGGCACCTGAGCGGGCTGCTGGAGGGTGGTTAGGCGCTGGGTCAGGCTGCAACTGCTGGTGCAGCGGCAGCATTCCATGGGACCGGGCGGTGTGCCGTCATCGGTCGGAAGTCATCAAACAGGTCGATGACAACAAGATCATCATCAAAGTCCTTCCGGGCACGACGAGCTGGCTCCGTGCCGATCTCGATCTCGTCCTCGCGTAGAGGCCCGCAAGACAGGAGACCATGGTAATCCCCGTGGGGCCGGAGCGGGTCCAGAGGGCGTCCTTCGCTGTCCTCGTCGATGGCCTTCACGACCTTCCTGAAGACCGTCTCAATGGTTTGCTTCGGGGGCACTGCAGGTGACCAGTGGGCTGCATCGTGACCTTTGAGAACTTGTTCCGTCAGCCACTCGGTGAACCCGATGGACCTGATCGGGTTGAAGTCCTTCACCTTGCCCTCGGCAAACATCATCACCGCCCTCGGGCTTATCAAGCTGCCCCTGTTGCGGCGACCGTCAGAGAACCTGAAGGGGGTGTTGGTGATCTTGATGATGTCGGGATGATCTACCCGACGCAGGGCGCGGCCAGTGTGCTTGGTCTCTGCGGCATTGAAGCCCATGACCTCCATCACCTGATTTCCAGACAACCAGATGTTGCCGTTGGTCTTGATGATGTCGATGTGCTTGGGGCCGTCGGTGTCTTCGTAGACGGCGGTGTTGTGTTCGAAGGTGTCAGCGAACAGGGCCTAACCTTCATGATCGACGATGTCGTCCATGTCTTCTTCCTTATGTAAACCTAAGGGCAATGGCGGGTATTTAATGGCGGGTATCTCCGCTACGGTGTGATGAGGAGGAGAACTTCGCCTCGTCGGCATTGTCCGACAGGCAGAGAGAGGAACCTGATGGTCACCTTCATCATGAAGGGTCTCGATCAGAATGCTCCATCATGGGGCAGACCATGGAGGAGATGTTCACCTAGAGGGCACCTAAATCTTCGTCTCCTTCGGCGGAAGCCGAGCTGGTCTTCACCACGAAGTGGGATGTTCAGGTTCTCCAGTGAAACTGGGTCTCACTGACGGTGCACCTACAATAGGGCTTCTTCTTCAAGACGAGTGCGAAGCCGACACCCCAAGGCCCTTATATAAACCTAAGGGCAATGGCGGGTATTTTCTGGCGGCTATCTCTTAACGGTCCCCCATCACGGTCACTATTACATATGCGGAGGCGGATTGGCTGATCAGGGCCGTGACAGGTTTCGAAAAGGGGATGGATTTCACCCCACCGAAGGCACGTACCCCGAAGAAAAGCCCCCCAGATCACAGCCGTCATCGCCTAGCCACCCCCTCGCGGCCCCGTGAATGCCGCGTTGAGGTGACCGCTCGGGCCGTGATCGTGGGAAGCCTGATCAAGGAATGGCTCATGTTCGCCAGACAGGACGCGGTGGAAGCTCCGCGACTCCTATAGGGCTAGGGACCGGGTTAATTGTGGCAGGTTCTGTGGTGCCCGTGATGGGAACCGGAAGGGGTGCCTTGAGGGCCTTGTTTTGTTGGCTGAGAGGCTACCCAGGGTGTGTGATCAGTGCCGCCAGCCGGGCCTCACGACACACGGGCGACACACTTTCAGGCGCAAATCGGGCCTCTCGTCACCGTTTTGCGTCACCATCAGGCTGAACCCACAATGCACTATGAGGATGCCACATATGTATGATCTGGGGACATGATCGAGCGGAGTAACGGGTGGAAGAGGTTGCGGCCACCCTCTAAGGTGACCGCTGAGTGTTCCTAGCGGGCTGCAACACGGGCCTTGTGATAGGTCACCATCAGGCTGACCCCCGGAAGGTCGATGATGAACTCTCCCGGCGCTGGGCGGCTGAACAGGTTACGGGAAGGGACGGACTCGCGCTGAGCGACGAACTCGAAGCGACCGAGGCGGAAGTCGAAGATGATCATGGGGTGTTCCTTGCGTTGATGTGAAGGCGGGCATGGTGCCTCGTTCCCTCTACATCGGCGGCGCAAGGAAGATAGTCAAGTCGTTGTTTTTGCTGCACTTTAGGGGAATTCCCGTAGGTGGAGCTAACGGGGTCCAGAGGGTGCCCCCACGGGGGGATGCGCGGTGCCTCTCTATCTATCTTGGCCTGTCGGATTTTTGCAGTGAAATAATCCGGGGTTGCAAATACGCGGTTGCTCTGGAGAGTTGTCATTAACGGCGAAGGTAAGGGCCGCGATAACAATGGGCTAGGATAGATGACGACCGACGAAGATGAGCGCAACCGGTTGATACACAACGAGAGAATTCAGCTTATTGCCGGTGACCGAATGTCGTTGAGCCACGGGCTTTTCTTGGTCGGCGGTTTAGGCGTCTGTATCCAGGTGTTTCTATTCAGTGAGGGTGTCCAGCCCCTTGCAATACTGCTCGTTTTGGCCAGCTTCGTCGCATCCCGTTGGTATTTCGGTCTCGCCTTGAAGGCTATTGAGGAACTCAAGTGAACCGGTCTTCGCCTAGGCTGACGCCTATATAGGAAGAGTAGATGGGCTGTGGGGTAAAGCCACTTGCCTCAGGGGCACATTTCGTGCACCTTCAAGGACACATTAGGGAACAGCCTTTCGGCTAAGTATCTGAAAAGAAAAGGTGAACCAGTCGGTTTGATCTTCCTGCCTTCCCGTGTGGGAGCACCATTTTCAAAGGCTTAGAGGCGGAAGGCATTGCCAGGGGCAAGGGTTTCTGCCTGACGGATCGCGGTCCGGATTGGTCGGCGCTCATATCGGATCGCCACCCGGCGCTGGTCCGCGAGCCTGTTGAAACCGATCTCGATCCGGGTGCGGCGCTTGTGGTTCCTGACCGGAGTCTGCGCTGCAACATCTGCCTGGGCCAGGGTCAGCGGGCTTGTCCATCGTGTCGAACGAGGGTGAAGCCCTCGTCCTCTGTCGGCGGCACGAAATGCGCCGTGAAGCGGCGGAACTGTTCCTCGGTCGCGGCGAAGGCATGGCTTCCCTCGGCGTTGCGTGCGCGAAGCCGGTTCAGGCAGGTGTCGTCCGCCACATCCAGATAGTGCAGCTGATGCGCCGCGCCGCTGGCGCGCACGATGTCCGCCATCCATCTCCGCTGTGCCAAAGTGTTGGCGGCAAAGTCCAGAACCACCGTCAGGCCCGCATCCAGCAATGCGGTTACATGCAGCGCCATGATCGTGCGCAGCCTGGCAGAGTAGCGCAGATAATCCGCTCCATCCTGAATTTGCTCGCCATAGAGGGCGTCAAGCCATGCGTCCTCGGAAACGAGGATCGTGTTCGGGGCGCAAGCAAGCTCTGCGGACAGCGTCGATTTCCCGGAGGCGATTTTTCCACAGACCATATGCAGCATGGGTTTTTGGGGTGACATGTCCTGACTCCGAAATTCGGCCAACAGCAACGCGCCAAAGAAGGGCCGATTGCCGACTCAGGCCAGTCGCGTTTGAGACTGTGTAAACCAGACAAGCCCGAAGAGCATCATCGTGGCGGCCAGTATGCAGGCCAGCATGCGTATGGTGTTCCACATGGTCCATCGCGGCAGATAGGTGCCGGTCCAGAAATCGCGGGTCGCTTCTGCCGACAGGTCCATATCCGCAAGCGCCTGATTCATGGGAACATTGAAGATCACCGTGATCGCGAAGCAGCCGAACAGATAGACCAGCGCCCCAACGAGGATGAGCGTTCCCGGACCACCCGCAAGATAGAGCGCGCTATGGACCATGATGAAGGCCGAGATCGCAGCCATCCCCAGAAACAGCGTCATGAAGACCCAGCGAAAGACCTCGCGATTGATGACTTGCATGGCCTCGATCCCGCCTGTTGCGCTGGTCAGGGCAAGGGCGCGCATGATGAAGTCGGAAAAGGCCAAGAATACACCGCCAAGGACCGCATAGGCGAGGATGGCAAACTGGGTCAGCACGAAAACGAGCGGGGACATGATCGTTCTCCCTTTTGGGGCGATAGCGGTCTTGCTTGATGCACCACCGCCGGGTTTCAGTGTTTGGGGCGGCCAATGGGGTGCTTTGCGCGTATCGGTGTGGCGCCGCGGCCAAAGGCCAGAACGCACAGCGCCGCAATCGCCAGTTCGAAGAGCAGTGCGCCGATGATCGGGGCAGAGGGCAGGCCGTCGACGATCACTCCGATGATCCGCCCCGCCGGGAAGGCGAGGAAGATGGTCATGGCCGCAGCCTTGGACAGCGGCGTCAGCGCGGCCCGCCAGAGACCGGCCAGGATCAAGACACCAAATGCCGCCAGGCCTGCAGCAGGCGCGCGCAGTTCGCTCAACAGGCTTGGGTCATCGCCCAGGATGATGGCGTAGCTGGCAAAGAACGCATGAGGTGCGGTCAGAATGCAGGCGCCGATGCCGACAGCCGTCAGGCCCGAGGCCCAAAGGGCGGTCTTTTCGAGAACGGTGAGAGCCATTTGCAACTCCTTTCGATTGCCGGGGACCGTCAGGCCGCGGCCGTCCAGAGGCCCTGCGAGGCCGCCGCAGCGGCAAACGCCGCAAAGTCGCGCGGTTTGCGCCCAAGCGCGCGTTCAACCCCATCGCTCACATAGGCGTTGCGCCCATCGAGGGTCTCGCGTGCGATCGCGGTGAAGACATCCGCGACGAATTCGCCCCCCGCGGCCGCGACATTGGCGTGGAAATCCTCGAAACTGATCGGCAGGTGCCGGATCGGGCGCCCTGTTGCGGTCGACAATACCTTTGCCATCTCCGCAAATGTCATCAGGCGCGGGCCGGTGACTTCGTAAAGCTGACCGGCATGTCCGTCTTCGCTCAATGCGGCGACAACGACATCGGCGATGTCATCGATGTCGATGATCGGTTCGGCGATGTCGCCGCCGGGCATTGGCAGAACCCCCGCCACGACAGGATCTCGCAGATAGCCTTCGCTGAAGTTCTGCGCGAACCAGGCGGCGCGCACGATGGTGAAGGGAATCCCCGAGGTTTCGACAACCTTCTCACCAAGGCGTGCATGATGCTCGCCACGACCCGAGAGCAGCACGATCTGGTCAAGCCCGCTGGCCGCCGCCACTTTGGTGAAGGCTTCGAGCTTTTCGACGGCGCCCGGAAAGGCGAGATCGGGAAAATAGGTCACATAGGCCCGCGAGACACCGCTCAACGCTGGCGCCCAGGTTGCCGGGCTTTCCCAATCGAACGGAATTTCCGCATGCCGAGAGCCGCGCCGAACGGCGGCGCCCTTCGCTTCAAGCTTTGCCGCGACGCGCGATCCGGTCTTTCCGGTGGCGCCGACGACAAGGATGGGACGGGTTTGCATGGAGCTACTCCTTGTTCGATACAATGATCAGGAGATAGCCGGTGCGCCGCCCACAGATATTGACCGCCGCGGCCAGGGTTTTGACCGATCATGCCAATCGCGCCTGTGACATGGCGGTTAGGCGGAGGTATCATCGGGATATGCAACTCGACCGACCACTTCGCAGGCTTCGCACATGGCCTATGTAACCTCTCTTTTCGCGCGAAAGATGGTGGCAGCCGCCGGGGCGGGCATCGACCAGCGGGCCACGCTGGAGGGGGCGGGACTCAATCCCGATGCGCCCTGGGATCCAAAGGTCATGATCCCCGCGACCACCTATTACGAGATGCTCGAAGACATGGCCGAACAGACCGATGTGACCGAGCTTCCGATCCATGTCGGGGCTTCCATGCGCTGCGACGAATATGGTGCGCTCGGCCTCGCGTGGAAGGCCGCGCCGACGCTGGGGGCGTCCTGCGCGCGGATCGCGCGATATGCCCGGATCTGGACCGGCGTTGTCACTTACGAGCTGCGCGAGCATCCGCAGGGCACCCTTTTCATCCTGCACCGCGAAGGCGAGCGGCGTCTGGGCCTGCGCCTGTCGAACGAGGCGACGCTTGCCAGTGCGGTCGCGCTTGCGCGCCAGGTTTGCCCGGTTCCGTTCAGCCCCCTCGCGGTGTTCGTTCAGCACAAGGCGCCAGAGTCCAAGGCCTTTCACGAGGCCTGGTTCGAATGCCCGGTCACCTTCGGGGCCGATCTCGACGCGATCCTGATTTCCCGTGAAGCCATGGAGAGGGCAAACATTCTTGGCGACGAGGGCATCTCGCGGTACCTGATGTCCGATCTCGACGGCGAGCTTGCCAGGGTTCAGATGCCACCTGCGGTGGTGGGGCAGGCCAAGGACGCGATTGCGCAATCTCTGAACGCGGGCACACCACGTATGGCCGATATCGCCCGGGGGCTCGGTCTCAGCGCGCGTTCCTTTCATCGCCGCCTCTCGGAACACGGCATGAGCTTTCAGGCCCTGACCGAGGAGACCCGTCGCGAACTGGCCGAAGGCCTGTTGCGGGATGAACAATATTCCCTGGCCGAGGTTGCCTATCTGACCGGCTTCTCCGAGCAGAGCTCTTTCACCCGAGCCTTCAAGCGCTGGCTCGGCACGACGCCGGCCAGCTATCGCAAAGCGCTATCGTGAAACACGCGCCCGCGCGGGGCATGAGGCCGCCCCGGCTTGCCGGAGCGGCCAGCGCGTCGGGGATGGTGCTTGGCGGCACGCGACAAGATCGCTGTCTGCCCGGGCGAAGCGGGCAGGGGTGCTTGGATGACTTGAACGGGTGCAAGGGCCGCGTTCAAGCCCCCTCCCACCGTCTCAGCAGCCAGTACCACTGATCCGGATTCGCCAGAATCCGGGCGGACAGGCTGTCGTTAAAGGCACGGGTCATGGTGACACTGTCGGTGCGGGCAATCGGCGCTTCGAAGATCACCTGCACGGCGTCCCCGTCCTCGATGCGAATGCCGTAGGCGGGGATCATCGGAACGTCGTATTTGAGCGCGAGTTGCGCAGCAGACAGCGATGTCAATGCATCCACACCAAGAAACGGCAGGCGAACACCTTCCGGGTATTTCTCATCCAGCAGGATCGAGATGATCCCGCCGCTGCGCAGGTGACGCACAAGCGCCATTGTCCCGGCGCGACCCGTCGACAGGATCGGCGTGCCGCCCGCTTCGATGCCGGCCCGAATCCTGCGCGCGTAATGGGGGTTCTTGTGGGTGCGGATGATGGCTCCGCTTTCCATGTCATGCATCTTGAGGGCGGCGCGAATTGCCTCCCATTGCCCGAAATGGCCTGAAACGATGATCGCCCCCTTGCCGGCGGCATGGGCGGTTTTCAGCGCCTCGAGGCCGGGGCCTGAGATCCTGAACTTCTGGTGCTGGGTCTGAAATTCCGCATCGTGATAGAGTTCGAACAGGGTTCTTCCCATATGCCTGCCCATGCTCTGGCCCAGCTTAGCGCGTGCGCCGCGCGTCATCTCGGGGAACACGCGCCGCGCCTCGCGATCGAAGCGGTTCCTTGCCGGGGGAAACCAACGCATCACAGCCGCAAAGGTCGCCCCAAGGCTGCGGGAGCGTTCATCGAAAGACCGCCATTGCGACAGGGTCAGCGCCGACCACAAGGGGAAGTATCGGGCGTGATGGATGAAGGATTTCAAAGATGCGGATGACATGGTGCTGTATCGCCGGTTTGCACGGACAAACCAATCGGAAAGTGAGCCGGCACCCTCTCATCTCGACAGGGCCGGGGCAGCGCCTTGAGAGGGGCGGAGCCGGACCCACCGGGGCAGGCCCGCAACAGGTGGACCCGGCACAGGCGGAGCGGTCTCTTTTGCGCCGGGCGGGGGTCGTCAGCGGGCAGGGCCGGTGAGTCAGCCAACCGTCCCCGGGGGGCGGGGCTTGTGATCGGAAACCCGAAGGTGCGCCATCTGAAAGCCCGATCACGATGTACGGAAAAAATCTGCGGTCCGGTGACTGCCCCCATCACGATCGGAATCGCCCGTGGCAAGGACACCGGATGCAGCGCGCCGGAAATCCGACGGGCGGCCTGGAAACTCGGGGAAGGCGGGTAGGTGCGCACCCCTGTTCGGATGTCCATTGCCCGCTGCGCTTCGGTAAAGTGCCGACCTTGCGGCGCGCGCTGCCGGTCGGGCATGGGATCGCGGTGGCCACGTCGAATCGGGGCGTCTTTGCCGTCAAGTTGGAAAAGACAAGATTTTGGACGCTCTGAAACGCCTCTTTCGTCAATATTCCCTCTTTGCGCCTTATTGTTGCCGGTTTCTCAACGGATCAGCTTGTCAAGTAATTTACGAAAAATTGCAGACATCTGAAAATTCAGCGGTCGCAAAGCAGTGAAAGGGGAGCAACGGAATGGCACTCAATACGCTTGTAGATACTTCAATTGAGGCGGATCAACAGGACGATCTGCAGCCAGGCACAACGTTGCTTCATGGCCAATATACCATCACGTGCTTTCTGAACAATGGCGGATTTGGCATCACCTATCTGGCCAAGGACAGTCTCGACCGGACGGTGGTTATCAAGGAATGTTTCGCGGATGCATTCTGCCGCCGGACCAAGACATTGGTCAGCGCCCGGTCGCGTGCACATCAGGGCGAGCTGAAGTCGATTATCCGCCACTTCATCCGCGAGGCGCAGAGCCTGTCCAAGCTCAAGCATCCCAACATTGTCGGTGTGCATCAGGTGTTCGAGGACAACGATACCGCCTACATGGCGATTGATTTTGTCGATGGCCGCGACCTGCAGGACATTCTGGATGATCCGAACGCGACCCTGACACCTGAACAGATTGTCAACATGACCCGTAAGCTGTTGTCAGCAATAGGTTATGTGCACAAGGAAAACCTGCTGCATCGCGATATTTCCCCGGACAACATCCTGCTGACCAAGGACGGCGAGCCGGTTCTGATCGACTTTGGCGCCGCCCGCGAGGAAACCAGCGCCGATGGCCGCAAGCACTCTGCGTTGCGGGTGGTCAAGGACGGCTATTCGCCCCAGGAATTCTACATCGCCGGCAGTGATCAGGGGCCCTGGAGCGATCTTTATGCGCTCGCGGCCTCGCTTTATCACGTTATCCGTGGCGAGGCGCCGGTGAACGGTCAGGCCCGTCTGGTCGCCATCGCGGAACAGCGCCCCGATCCCTATGCCCCCCTTGCAGGCGATGTGAAGGGATATCCCGAAGGTTTCCTGGAAGCCATCGACAAGGCGATGAACACCAAACCCTCGACCCGCCTGCAATCCGCCGAGGACTGGCTGGCCATGCTGGACGGCAACCAGACCGCGCCGGTTGCGCCGGAAGCTGTAAATAACAACACGGCTCCGGCCACGGAACAGAAGCAGCGCAGCCGTCTTCCCGCCGTTTCTCTGCTTGCGGTCGTGGCTGGTCTGGGCGTGGCTGGTTTCGTCTTTTATGGCAATAATAAGGCGGAAAAAGGGGCCGAACTGGCCGCTCCCGTAGCGGCGCAACCGGTAAAATCCGCGCAGACCGAACCGGTGGCAGGCGGGTCGTCCGAGGCGCCGACCGCAGCCAAGCCGACAAGCGAGATCGCAGTCGCCATTGCGCCGCCGCCGGAACCGGCCGCCAAGGATGCCCCTGTCGCAGAGGTGACCAGCCAAGCGGCTGCGCCCGAGATTGCCGCCGTTCCTGCCGAAACTGCGGTGGTCGCCGAACCGGCGCAGACAGCGGCACCCGCCGCGGACACGGCAGCACCCGCTGCCACTGAAAGCGCGGCCGCAGATGCGCCCGGCGTGGATGCCGAACAGGCGGCTGCCGACAGCGACAAGATCATCGCGGCCGCAGCCGCGCCAACCGAAACCGCGCCTGCCGTCGAAGCACCCGAGGTGAAGGCCGCACCGGCTCCCGGTCACGAGGTCACCTATGCCCTGTGGGATGTCTCGATCCCCTTCGAGTACGAAGAGAAGATCGTGCGCAAGGCCCAGGTGGTCTCGATCACCGGTATCGGAACCGAGACGGATCTTGCCAAGACAGGCGCCTGGATCGCGCCGGGGGTGGAGATCATCACGGTCAACAACCGCCCCCTGTCGACGGACTCGCGGTTTGCGACACAATTGCTGAACGCCATGCAGATCGATCCCGACGGCTATACCCGGGTCTCCATCCGCTACAAGGACGCGGAAAACAAACGGTTTGAAATGGGATTGCTGGCCGTGCCGGTTCTGCGCCGGACCGGTATGACCGGCGGCCTGCAGTTCGAGGCGGGGATGCAGGATGGCGCATGGGTCACCGTTGTCAGCCAGGTCGCGGCAGAAGGGGCAGCCCAGTTTCAGGTCAGCGATATCCTGTTGCGCGAAACCACGACCGGTTCCCGCCTGACCACAGCTGATGGGCTGAGCGAGATCATGCAATCGCTGAAGGAGCGCGATGCCGCAACCGCCAGTTTCGACATTCTGCGCGACGGGCAGCCGGCCTCGGTCGAGCTGAAACTCGCCGGGCACGACTGACCGCCCAAGCCTCTCCACACCACGCTGAACATCACGCGGCCCGCACATATCGCAGGCCGCCACCAAGAGAGCTTTGCCTCTTTGACCTACAAGGACTGAACGAATGCGGAAGACAACGATACTGATGGGCGCCTCCCTGCTTGCAATCGCGGCAGCAGCACAGACGGCCCAGGCACAGCAGGCCTGTGAAATCTACCAGGTCGCACCGGGCGACAACCTTCTGAAACTGACCCAGAAGGTCTACGGCCATATCGATTTCAATGTGATCTATAGCGCCAATGCGGCTGTCATCGGACACAACCCGAATATCATCAAGACCGGATCAAAGCTGCTCCTGCCCTGCGCGGATGGCAGCCTGCCCGGAACGACCGCTGCCGAGGAGAAGGCCCCCGCTGTCACCACCCAGGCCGTGGTCGTGAACGACACCGCCGAGGCGGCCGACGCTGCCGCCGTGGCGCAAGCCCTGGCCGCCGCAGAGGCCTCGGTCGAGGCGCAAACCGCGCTGGAAACACAAGCCGCGCTTGAGGCACAAGCGCTGCGCGATGCCGAGGCAGCGGCACAGGCCGAGGCAGCGGCGCAGGCCGAGGCAGCGGCGCAGGCTGAAGCAGCGGCGCAGGCTGAAGCGGCGGCACAGGCTGAAGCGGCGGCACAGGCCAAAGTGACTGCCGAGGCAGAGATCGCCCCTGAAGCCCCCGTCGCGGTAACGCCCCTCGTTCCCGCCGATCCCGAACCGATGGTGCTGATCACCGGTAACGACTTTCCGCCCTTCACCGGTGAAAACCTGCCCGGGCGGGGCCTGTTCACGCAATTGATCGAAACCGCCGCCCTGCGGGCAGACCCCGATACCGAGGTCTCGGTGACCTTTGTGAATGACTGGGAATCGCATCTGGAAACCCTTTTGCCCGCCATGGCATTCGAAGGGTCCTTTCCCTGGCTGAAACCCGATTGCGAGGAATACCAGCTGCTGTCCGGCGGCGACCGGTTCCGCTGCGACACCTACAGGTTCTCGGACCCGTTCTTCGAAGTGGTCGACGGCTTCTTTGCCACCTCCGGCAGCCCCTTTGTCGCCACCTTTGACTATGACGATCTGAAAGGATCCCGGATCTGCCGCCCCGAAGGCTATTCGATGGCGCATCTGGATACGGCGGGTCTGACTTCCGAAACCGTCAACTTCTACCGCCCGGTACAGGTGGCCGAGTGTTTCACCGCGCTGGCTGCGGGCGCCGTCGATGTGGTTGCACTGGACACGCTGGTCGCCAGCGACACGCTCGCCACCATGGGGCTGGCCGGCCAGATCCTGGAAAACCCGAACCTGGGCGAGGTGAAAACCCTGCACGCGATCGTTCACAAGGACCATCCCCGCGCGGAAGAGACGCTGGGCCTTCTCAACAGCGGGCTCAAGGAGATGTCGGCATCGGGCGAATGGTACGCGATCATCTCGAAAGCGCTGCAACGCGAAATTCGCCCGCTGACCAACTGAATATCACCTTGAAATCATAAGAAGAAAAATCGGTCAAATGCTCTGCCTGGACGACGGGGCAAGAACGAAAGGAACCAGATCTCATGACGATGCTCAAACCCCTGGTGCATAAGTGTGCAACCACTCTTGCCGCCGCGCTGTGCCTGGCGACATCGGCAGAGGCACAGGAGGCATGCTCCTCCTACACCGTTCAGCATGGCGACAGCCTCGGCTCGATTGCTCAATCCGCATATGGCTCGTTCGACTATCAGATGATCTTCAATGCCAACCGGAACGCTCTGGGTTCCAACCCGAACGCGGTTGAACCCGGCACGGTTCTCCAGATCCCCTGCGCGGACGGTTCAATCGCGGGGATGGAGCGGGCGCAAGCCGTGATCAAGCGGGAAGAAGCGAAGCAGGAAGAACGCGATATTCCCGAAGTGTACAATCCGCCGATCAAGTTTCTTGGCGGCAACGACTGGAAACCCTTTATGGACGAAACCCTGAAGGGTGGCGGCATGATGGTGCGGCTTTCGTCGACGGCGCTGAAACGCGGCGACAACGATCGCGACCATATCATGAGCTATATTGATGACTGGGGCGCACATCTGACAACGCTGCTGACCAATGGCGCGTTTGATGTTGCCATTGGCTGGACGCCGCCGCCCGACTGCACCAAGCGTGACCTGCTGGACGAAGCCGCGCTTTACCGTTGCGACGAGTTGGTCTTCAGCTTGCCGATCTATGAAACGGTGACCTCCTACTGGTCCCGGACCGACAGCAAATACGCTGATGTGAAGACCTGGTCCGATTATGCGGGCGCAGTGATTTGCCGGCCCGAAGGCTGGTCCACTTTCGATCTGACGCTGGAAGGGCTGGTTGATCCGGTCGTGACGTGGAAATTCATGCCCAATGCCTCGGACTGTATCAAGGCAGCAGTCGATGGCGACGTGGACATGGTATCGCTCGACCTGGAGAGCGCGCTTGGAGCTATTGAAGAAGTCCCCGGTTCCGCCGATGTGCTTCAGCCCAACTCCAATCTGTCCAAGGTGGAGCCTTTGAACTGGGTCATGCACAAGAACAATCCGCGTGCCGCTCAGTACATCGAACTGCTCAATGCCGGCCTGACCGAAATGCGCGAAAGCGGCGAATGGTACGCGATCATTTCGGACAGCATCGCGGAGTACAACCAGTTTGGAAGCTGAACGGTCCCGTCACAGGCCTGTCCCTATGGCAAGTGCCAGGGACAGGGCCGAAGACAAGACCCCAGAAATTGCCGAAGTGCGTGTGACGGTTTCCGCCAGAACCAAGCGCCATTTCGTTCCCTGCGTGCGGAACACTCCCACGCATCTTCACTCGGGCACTTGCCCGCAACCCTAGCAAGACACGGCTGAAGAGGTCGGTACCCCAAGAACGCCAACGACTTATTCGACATCGGACAGCAGTGCAAACCAAGGACTAGAACCATGATGAAATTCTCGAAAACCAAGACCCTGATCCTCGCCGGAGTGGCCATCGCCGCTTTGCCCGGTATCGCCGCAGCACAGGTTGCCTGTGCGCCTTACACCGTGAAGGACGGCGACAGCCTCGGCTCGATTGCCCAGGCCGCCTATGGGTCCTTCGACTATCAGATGATCTTCAACGCCAACCGGAACACGATCTCCAACCCCAACAGCCTCGAGGCCGGCACGGTTCTGCAGATCCCCTGTGAGGATGGCCGCCTGACTGCCAACAGCGATGTCACCGAGATCATTGCACAACAAGAGGAAAAACAGTCCAAGCGGGCCAAGTCCAGCATCTACGAGCCGCCGATCAAGATGGTGTCGGGCAACGGCTGGGAGCCCTTCACCGGCGAAAGCCTCAAGGGGGGCGGCATGCTGGTGCGCCTGGCCACCACCGCGCTGAACCGCGGCGGCAACGACCGTGATTACAACCTCAGCTTCGTGGATGACTGGAAGTCCCACTTCGACACCCTGCTGCCGCTGGGCGCCTTCGACGTGTCGATCGCCTGGTACAAGCCGAATGACTGCTCTGACCTCGAAAACACCGATTCGGACACCAAGTACCGCTGCACCCAGCTGAATTTCTCGCTGCCGATCTATGAATCGGTATCCGCCCACTGGACCACCGTTGACAACCCCTATGCCAATATCCGGGACTATGCCGATTACGCCGGTGCCAAGATTTGTCGCCCGGAAGGCTGGTCTCTGGCCGAGCTGTCCGGCCAAGGCCTGGTGGAGCCGGTGATCACCGTGCTGCATCCGACCACCGCGGTTGAATGTATCCGCATGCTGATGACCGGTGAGGCCGACATGGCGCTGCTCGACCTGGAAGGCGGCGATGCAGCAGTCAGCGAAGTTCCAGAAGCGGAAGGCAAGGTGCAGCTGAACTCCAACCTGTCGGAGCTGCAGGCGATCCATTTCGTGACGCACAAGACCAACCCGCGCGGCCGTGTCTACCTGACCCTCCTGAACAAGGGCCTGAACGAGATGCGCGAAAGCGGCGAATGGTATGCAATCATTGCCGACAGCCTGGCCGAGTTCAACAAGATCGGCAGCTGATCCGGCTTTCCTGCCATGCCCTCGTCCCCGGGGGCATGGCAGGCAGCAGGGACGGTGAAGGAACGGCGGTGCAACCGCCGCAGCATCACACCGCAAATAAGAGAAACCGGGTCTTGATGACGGCGTTCGGTTTCCGCTGACAGAGAAAAGGCAGACAACATGGGATTTTTCGGAAAACTAATCGGGCGCCAGGACCAGCTTGCTGAGCCTGACCGGATGGGCAGGCTGCGGGACTCGGACGAGGCCGCCCAGCAGGACCTGCTCAAGGCGGTCGCGCAGCAGACCCGGACCGTGGAACTGGATCTGGGCCCGTTCGCCACGGAGCGGACCCCGCCCGCAAGTGCCGCTGTACCTGCACAGGCTGCGCCTGAGGCGGCGGCCGGTATCTGGGACCTGGATAGCGCAGCCGGCTCTCCTGCGGCGGCGCCCTCCGGCGGGGCCGGGCTGCAGATTCCCCAACCCGGTGGCGAGATGCCGGACCTGACCGCTCATGTCAGCGCCGCGCCCGCCCGCAAGCGGCGCGCCAAGACCCGTCTGCTTGGGTTTGACACCTCCGATGGCCAGGTCGTCGATCTGTTCAACGCCCCCGATACCGCTGCCGCTCAGGCCCGCGATGCCCGCTTCCCCGTGGGCTGGATCGTTGTTGCCGACGGCCCGGGGTATGGCGAGTCCTTCACGCTCAAGGCCGGCATGTCGGCCATTGGCCGGGGCGAGGATCAGGCGGTTGCACTGGATTTCGGCGATACCGCGATCTCGCGCAGCAACCACGCCGCCATCGTGTTTGACCCGGAAACCGCGCAATTCTTCCTGGGCCATGGTGGCAAAAGCAATATCGTGCGTCTGAACGGTCAGCCCGTGATCAGCAACGAGAGCCTGAAAAGCGGCGATATGATCCGCCTGGGCGAGACCACGCTGCGCTTTGTTGCGCTGTGCGGTTCGGAATTCAGCTGGAGCGCCAACGGCGGGCAGGAGGCGGAACATGTGGAAATCGCCTGAACCGCGCTTTGATGTCGCTGCCGCGATCTGCCAGGGCGCCCGCGATTATCAGGAAGACGCAATCATCACCGATTTCCCCTCGGGCACGGATATCGGCATGGCCGTCCTTGCCGATGGCATGGGGGGACACGCCGCCGGGGATGTCGCCTCGAAGATGGTGGTGACCGAGGCCTTCAGCAAGCTGAAATTCGAAAGCGTCAACTTTGCCGAATACGAAACCCAGATCCCCTATCATCTGACCCATGCGGCGGCCGAGGCGAACAGTTGCGTGCACGAATATGTCCAGGACAATCCCAGTGTGCGCGGCATGGGGGCGACCCTGGTGTCGCTGGTGGTGATCGAGGATCGCCTGTACTGGCTGTCGATCGGCGATTCACCGGTCTATCTGTTGCGCGGCGGCAAGCTGAAGCAACTGAACGAGGATCATTCGATGGCGCCGCAGATCGACATGATGGTCAAGGCGGGCCTGCTGGATGCCGAGGCGGCACAAAACCATCCCGACCGCAATTGCCTGACCTCGGTCATCCTGGGCGAGAATGTGGTGCGCACGGATTGCCCCAAGACCCCGTTCAAGCTGGAGGTCGGTGACCTTGTCGTCGTCTCAAGCGATGGGCTGCAATTCCTTGAGGACGCGCGGATCGAGAAGATCCTGCAGAAGTACCGGCGCCGCAAAAGCGCCGAGATCGTCGAGCGCCTGCTGGCCGCGCTGGACGAGCTGGCCGATCCCGATCAGGACAATATCTCCTTTGCCGTGATCAAGCTCAATCACAACAAGCCGGCAACGCGGAAAATGCGCCGCAAGCCGGTGGACCTGGTCAGCGACAATTCGGCCAGCGCCACTCGCGTTGTGGCGATGAACAGCGCTACATATCCGCAACCCGCCGAAGGTGAGCCGGATCAGGGTGGTGAAGTGGTCAAACTGGCCGCGAAGGGGCGCTAGGCATGACGCAGAGCGAGACCGCGCAAACCGGCGAAGCAGTGCGGCGCGCGCTGGCAGATGGGCATATCCCCGCCCATCTGCAGGCCGCGGCCGGGGCGTTGTTGCAAAAACTGGACCAGCCCGTCGGCGTGACGCTGTTCGGCCTGCCCGGGTCGGGCAAGTCCAGTGTCGTGAACCTGCTGCTGGGGCGCGAGGTGATCCCGGCGGGTATCTCCTTTCCGACGCTGAAGATCAGCGGCGGGCCAGATGCCGCCAGCAGCGGGGTGCTGGCGGATGGCAGCCCCTTCCGCTTGTCGGGTTTCGATCCCGTCGCTTTGGCCAGCAAGGCGGCGGTCTATATCGAGGCCCGGTTGCCGCTGCCGGCGCTGAACCAGATCAGTGTCACCGAGATCGTGGCGCCCGATGCTGCCGCGCTGGAGCGGGCGGTTCCCTGGGCGGCCGACAGAACCGGTATCTCGCTGTGGTGCACACAGGAATTTGGTGCCGCCGAACAGGCTGCCTGGTCGCGCGCCTCCGAGCAGATGAAGGACAGCGCCTTCCTGCTGGTCACCAAGGCGGATGACCTTGCGGCGCAGGGCCGGTTGCAACCGGTTCTGGCGGCGCTTCAGGACGGTGCCGCCGAGCAATTCAACCAGCTGTTGCCGCTGGCCACGCTGGAGGCGCAAGCCGCGCGGCACCCGGATGGAGCGGTCGACCGTGACCGCCTGCGCCGCTCGGGCGGGCAGGCGCTTATCTCTGTGATCATGCATGAGGTGAAGCTGCAACGACAGGCGGCACTGGATCAGGCCGACAGCCTGCTCAGAAAATACCGCCCCGCCACACCCAAAGCGGACCCGGCACCAGCGGTTTCGGTTCTTCCCGAGGCCGAGGCGGTGCACGAACAGGCAGCCATGCCAGCGGTTGCCGCCGCCCCGGCGCCCAACGACGTGCAGGCACGCCCAGCCATGCCAGCCACCATCCCCCCGGAGCAGCCCGAGGCGGTCACCGCGGCCGACACACCGGTGCCGCCCCCCACCGCCGTGCCAGGGGCGGCGGCCGATCCGGCCCTTGGGCCGGAGATCCGGCAAGCCTATGATCAGGCGCTGGACTATCTCTCGGGGCAGGCGCAGAGCCTGAGCCAGACGCTGCAGACGAAGACCGCCAGGGACCACGCACCGCTTATCCGCCAAACCCTGCAATCGGTGCAATGGCTGAGCGAACATCTGGACGAATGCGGTAACGGGAGTGACGGCGCGCTGGCGCAAATGCGCGGCGCGGTCTCCGAGGCGGAAGACCTGCTGCATCTGATCCAGGTGGAAGAGGATGAAACCTCGCTGTTTGATGCCACCAGTATCTTGTTGCAGCTGAAACGGGACATGCAGGCGCAGCTTGCCGCCTGAACCCGGCCCGGCGTCGGGGTTTTCACCTTACAGGGTGAAAACCCGCCGCCACATCTCGTGCAGTCCGACCAGATCGGCCTGGCTATGGGCAAACAATGCATATTCACCGTCGGCCCAGACAACAGACACGCATAGCCCGTCCTCCAGAACCGCGCCAAGCGAGATCAGTCGCGGCGCCGCCAGAGGGGCCGCGTGTTTGGCGAACGAGGCCTGAAAACGCTCCCACTGCACATCCGCCACCTGTTGCAGGCTGGCCAGAACTGTCTCGTCCTCGGCGGCTTCCATCCAGGTGCCGTCGGTGTGAAGCAGGCAGGCGACATACAGGTCGGCACTGGCGTCGATGAAGAACGCCATCGGCCGTTCCTGCTCGGCCTGATCCAGCGCGATGAGATCCTTCAGCATGCCCAGCGGCACCCCAAGACCGGATTGGCCCTCGCTTGGCCCCGAAAACCCGGTATCGACCAGCACTGGCTGTTCCATCTGCGACAGCCGGACCAGTGCCGAGGCGACCGCCTCGAGCACATCGGGCTGGTCATGCGACAGCCCGGTTCCGATCAGCGGCTGCACCTCTGCCAGATCGCTGCTGGCCGATGTCAGCGCCATCAGGCGCCGTTCGGAAACGACAAGGGAGAGGTGGCTGTCCCCGGCCTGGAAGGTCACCTGCCGTGGCAGGACCGTGGTGGCGATCTCTTGCAGGATGGCGGGAAGGGGCGGCGGGAAAAACCCGTTGGAAATGACACGCTTGCCATCCCGGAACACGGTCTGCCGGGCAGCCAGGGCCGCCAGGTTGTCGGCAATTGCGTCGTCATGTGTCACGTCTGGTTTCCCGTTCGAAGGTCGTGAGGGCGGTGATGTCAGGCTTCGGCGCTGATGGCGGTCAGACAGTCCCGCGCCGCGCTCCGAAACCCGCCCAGATCCAGTTCCGGATCGGCAAGGCACAACAGTGCATCCGAGGGCTGCTCCGGCGCGCGAAGGGCAAGCAAGAGCCTGCCGGCCTGTTGCGCCAGGGCGATGTCGGGGGCGTTGGAACCAAGCGGCGGCGAACTGGCCTCACCCAGCAGGCAGCCCGCCTCGGCACATAGCGCGTCCAGCGCATGGCGGTCCAGCGCGCACTGGCTGTTGGCGACCAGGACCATGCCTGCCGCCAGGTCGGCATAGGCCAGCGTCCCGCAGGCGGGAAACTGAGTGTGCAACCGATCCAGTGCTTCCAATACCGTCATCTCGCTGGCCCTGCTCGAGAGGCCGGTTCCGGCCGGCCCGCAGGTCAATTCACAAACGCAACGCGTCCCGGATTACAACCCCCTTCTTCACGTCTCCTGCATTTCCCTGCGCAGGGCGCTGAGGTCCTGATCCGCCGCTTGCGGCCGCGCGCTGGGACGCGGTGTTCGCGTCTCGCCCTTCGGCCGCACCCGGCGCGGCATCACGCGGCCGGGCGCCGGCTGCGGTGCGCTTGTCGAAGGCTCTGCCGGTTCCGGCGCGGCAGGGGCCGTGAGCTGGGTCTGGGCGGGCATGGCCTCGGGCAGGCCGCCGCATGCCGCGGCCCGAACGACCGCCTCCAATGCGTCGGCAAAGGTCTCGGCGCCGGAGGCTTCCCATTCCGGACTGTCCGGGGCCGCCGCCAATGCTTCGGTCAGGGAGATCGGACAGACACCGGCAAACAGGCCCTCGGTCTCGCGCGCGACCCGCGTCTGCACCCGCAGCTTGTCAAGCGGGGTGGTCAGCTTGTCGAACCGGGTGATCAGCAGCAGGCTGCGCTGGCGCACCGCTTCGGGCACCATGCCCCAGGCCGCGGCCTCGGACTGGCGCCAGGCCTGCGTGGCATGTGTGCACCACAGCACGCTGTCGACTTCGGCCAGCATCCGCTCCCAGACCTCGGACGGCATGTTCGGGTCCGAGATGCCGGGAAAGTCGATCAGGTCGCATTCGTCCAGAACCGGCGCATCAATGCCGATTTTGACATACAGGGTCTCTTCCAGGGAAATCTCTTCGAGATCGACAAGCGACATCGGATGCAGGCTGCCATCAAGCGCCGCGCGCTGTGCGGGCTTGTCGCCTTGGACGATCCAGACCGGCGGCAGGCGCGTGGCTGTCACCTGCTCGGGCAGGATGCGCTGACCCAGCAGCAGGTTCGACAGCGTGCTCTTGCCGGCGCTGAATTCCCCCATGATCCCGATGCGAGGCTTGCGGGCCCCTCCCTCTGGCGTCGTCATGCCGCTGCTCCTTCACGTGTGGATTTCGCCGGAGCGTCTGTCTGGCCCGCGTCGCTGGATGTCAGTTCCTTGAGCAGAAGCCCCAACAGCTCTGCCTGCTCCTGTTGCGCGGCGATACCGAACAGATTGTTCAGATCGCCCACGCTGAGCCTTGTTTTTTCCGCCACTTCCATCAGCAAGGCCCGCTGTTCGCTGAAGAAATCCATCAGCCGCTCTCGGGCGTCCTGCCGGATTTCGGCGGTCTGCTGCTCTTTCAGCTCGTGGATGATCGGGGCGGTTTCGGCCTTGATCAGGTCATAGAAGCTGCTGGCATAGGCGCGATAGCCACGCCGGCGCTGCCACCATCCCTTCCACCACGAGGTTTGCAGATCAAGCGCGATCGTCGCGCCGATCGCAACCGGCGGCGGCACTTCGGGCGCGGCGGCGGGGGCGATGCGAAAGCCGCTGACCTGAATGGAAACCGTCTGCTCATAAGTGTCATGGATCGCCGAGGCCGCGTCGCAATAGACCTGGGTACAGGCGGCCAGCAGGTTCTTGCGCATCACCTGATAGCTCGAGCGCAGCAAAATCCGCAGCCCGTCGGGCGCATATTGCCAGGTCTCGTTTTCCCCGTAGCTTTCCAGATGCTGAAGCAGGGATGCGACCGCCCGTTCCAGGAATTTGTTATGGGCCTGATCCACCCGCGCCGAGAAGGTGGCAAAGACCTGATCCAGCGCGGTATCCATCTGCGCCATGCTGACGGATTCCAGGCGCCGCAGCATTTGGTTGAGTGCGGCAGGTTCGATCACCGAGATCTGGTTGCCCTCGATCCGCATCGACGCCACGGTGCAGGCCGCCTGCATGCTGGAAACCTGGTTGGCCGCCCGCTGGCGGACCTCGGAGAGAAGGCGGGCGCCGACGCCGTCGGCAATGCGCTCGCCGATGGTCTGAAACAGGTCAGGCACGCCCGAGAGCTGCCACATCAGCGCGGCGTCGATCTCGGGGTTCTGGACCGCCTCTTGCAGAACTGCCCCGGCATAGCTGCGCAGCGAGGCGGCGCTGCTTTCGTTGAGCGGATGGGTTTGCGGTGCCAGCGCGGCATTGGCCCAAAGCGCGCTGCCAAAGACGATCCGCGGATTTTCGGGCCCGTTCATCTTTTGCAGGGTTGCCAGGATACTGTCGCGGATATCGGGGATCTGATTGATCGGATCGGGCAATTCGTCGATGCGGTTGACAAAGATCACGATGCCCTCAGAACGCACGTTCGAGATCATCCTGATCAGCCCCATATCCACCGAGCTCAGCGCCTGGGACGCCGACAGCACCACCACGCAGAGCCGGCTGTTGCGCAGGGATTTGATGGTGATCTGCTCGCGCATCAGAAAGGTATCGTTCACCCCCGGCGTGTCGCGCAGGCACAGTGGCACCGGCAGCGAGGGCAGCGACAGAAAGAGATCGGCGGATTTGGTGATATCGGCGAACCGGCCTTGCTGGTCGCTGCTTCCCGCCATCTCGAAATCGTCGCCCAGGCAGACATAGCGCTGCATCAGCTCGTCATCCAGATGCCGGTAATCGTGCTTCTGGCCCAGCAGCAGCTCGAACCGGCGACCCAGCCGTTTGCGGGTCTTCTCGCGCATCTCGGCAACCTGCGCCTGGATTTTCTGCAACTCTTCATCGGCGCCGGCGCGCATGGACAACTCGCCGATGCGTCCGCCATTGGCAACCAGATGATCCCATTCATCGCCGTTGAAGAACTGGAAAGAGGCCACCGGATCCTCTTCCCGGCGCGGCGCGTTGAGATGCAGCGAAGTGACGACCGAAGTCCAGGGATTGACATCCGCAGGCAACAGTCCCGGGCGGGCAACCATGGCGTTGACCAGCGAGGTCTTGCCGGATTTGATCTGCCCCAGCATCGTGACGCTGGGCTTAAAATCCTCAAGCTCCTTCAACTGGCGAGCGACCTGGCTGCGGCGACCCTTGCCCTCGAGCGCATGAATGTCCAGCAAGAGATCCTTGAGCTCCTCGAAGTCTCCGGCAAGCCGGGACAGGCTCCCGTGTCCAAGGTGCAGGAAGGGGAGCGCGCGAATGCCGGCGCGCTGGCTTTCTTGGGTCTCGTCCATGACGCTATTGATCCTTGTTGGTCTGTGCGGGCAAGAAATTGATGGGGGCTAGTTACCTTCTTTTTCTGGAACTGGAACAAACAGCCGTGAAAGGCAAAATTGGGGCAAACCAGGGATGATAATTTGTCTTTGTAAATTTTTTTGCGAAATCTGTTAAGAAATTCACTAACATTTTGACAAATGTACCCCGGCGCGTTGGTTTCGCCCTAAGATGCGGAAATCCGCATGAATTAGTGTTTCAATACATCTTGTTATGTGAATTGTTCCTTGGCTTCAGGTCGCGGGCCTGACAGCGACATGACCGGAACACCTTGCAAGCAGAGAGGGAATCGGCTTGAGCAGTGGCAATCCACGTCGCCTTGGAATTGACTTGACCACCTGCTCTTGAAAAACGGTGTTGCGGCCAGGATTCAGGGGCGGTGGCGGTCTCACAGATACCCCCATGCGCCTGGTGCGCGACCCTTGCGCCGGGGTCAGAGCGGATGGATCGTCAGCTGCGGACCGGTGCCTTGCCCGACCTGCTGACAGCATGCGGTTTTGAGAAATTGTCCGGCATGCCAGCGCCTAGATCGTCGGCGAGGTAATCGGCTGTCCGCGCGCGGCTCTTTGTTCTGTTTCCGGGGTGCCGGTCGGCAAGGCCCGTGATCTGGGGCTGGGCTGGGGGCTTTCTTGTGTTTTCAGATGCAAAGGGAGCGCCGGATCAGTGCAAGCGGCCGATGGCGGAGATCGGGCGATCGCCCGGGCGGGCCTGCCGCTCAGGCAATCGCCCGAGACCGCCCGGCATTGCGGCCTGAAAAGAGGCAGCCGCCCAGAAACGTGCCCTCCAGCGCGTTATAGCCGTGATAGCCGCCGCCGCCGAACCCGGCCACTTCTCCGGCGGCAAACAGGCCGGGCACCACCTGGCCATCGCTGCCCAGCATCTGGCCATCCAGGTTGGTATGCAGCCCGCCCAGCGTCTTGCGGGTCAGCACATGCAGGCGCACCGCGATCAGCGGGCCATTGGCGGGGTCGAGGAACTTGTGCGGCTTGGCGGTGCGGATCAGCCGGTCGCCGCGATAGTTGCGCGCGGCGTGGATCGCCATCACCTGCGCATCCTTGGTAAAGGGGTTGTCCATCTGCGCATCGCGCGCCTCGATCTGGGCGCGCAGGTGATCCTCGTCGATCGCCACCTCGCCCAGCTGGTTCATGCCGCGCACCAGCTCGCTCAGGCTGTGGGCGACAACGAAATCCTCGCCATGCTCCTTGAAGGCCTCGACCGGGGCGGTGGCGGATTTGCCCGACAGGATGCGCTGGCGGATCACTTCGGACCATTTGCCCGAGGTGAAATCGGGGTTCTGCTCGGACCCCGACAGGGCGAATTCCTTCTTGATCACCTTCTGGGTCAGCACGAACCAGCTGTAATCATGGCCGGTCTTCAGGATCTCGCGCAGGGTGGTCAGGGTGTCGAACCCCGGCAGGCAGGGCGGTGCCAGCCGGTTGCCGCGCGCGTCGAACCACATCGACGAGGGGCCGGGCAGGATGCGGATGCCATGCTCGGGCCAGATCGGATCCCAGTTGCGCACGCCCTCGGTGTAATGCCACATCCGGTCGCCGTTGATCACATGGCCGCCTGCGCGCTCGGAAATCGCGATCATCCGGCCATCGACATGAAACGGTACGCCCGCCACCATGTTCGGCGGCGGCGCGCCCAGCCGGTCGCGCGGCCAGGCCTTGCGCACCAGGTCGAAATTGCCCCCGATCCCGCCCGAGGTGACCAGGATCGAGGGGGCGTAGACCTCGAACTCGCCGATCTCGTCGCGGTTGGTCCTTTGCCCGCGTTGGGCGCTGTCCTCGGCCAGAACCTCGCCAGAAACGCCGGTCGCGGCGCCGTTCTGCATGATGATATGGCTGACCTGATGGCGAAACCGCATCTCGATCCGGCCCGCCGCCACATGGTCCTGCACCCGGCGCAGAAAGTGCGCCAGCACGCCCGGCCCGGTGCCCCAGGTGATGTGAAAGCGCGGCACCGAGTTGCCATGCCCGTTGGCATAGGATCCGCCGCGCTCGGCCCAGCCTACCACCGGGAACCAGCGCAAGCCCATCCCATGCAGCCAGGGGCGCATCTCGCCGGCGGCGAATTCCACATAGGCCTCGGCCCATTTGCGTGGCCAGGCGTCCTCGGCGCGGTCGAACTGGGCGCTGCCCAGCCAGTCGCGCAGGGCCAGATCGGCGCAGTCGCGGATGCCCATGCGGCGCTGTTCGGGGGTATCGACCATGAACAGCCCGCCCAGCGACCAGAAGGCCTGGCCGCCCAGGAAACTCTCGGGTTCCTGATCCAGCAGGATCACCCGCTTGCCCCGATCGCCCAGTTCGGCGGCGGCGACCAGCCCGGCCAGCCCGCTGCCCACGATGATCGCATCGGCGGTATTCGCGCCCATATCCATCCTCCCCTGTCCTGGCTTCAGCCTAGGACGGGGGCGGGCCAGCAGGCAACGGCGCCGTTGGGTCAGCCGTAGCGCTCGGCGAAACGGCGCAGGATCTCGCCCGGCGCCGTAACCTCGGCCGAATGGCAGAGCTCGATCAGCCGCGCCGCATCCTCGGGCGGGAAATAGCCGTGATCCTTGTAGATTTGAATGCGCTGTTCGAAATCCTGCGCATCCGCTTCCGGGTGGAACTGGGTGGCATAGACATTCTCGCCCCAGCGGATCATCTGAAACGGGCAGGGGTCCGAGGCGACCAGATGGGTGCAGCCCGGTGGCAGCGCCTGCACCGCCTCCTTGTGGCCGACATAGGCCTCGAAAACCGGGGGCAGACCAGCGGTCAGCGGATCGGTGGCGCCGCTTTCGGTGAGCGTGCAGGTCGAGGGGCCGACCGGCTCGCCATAGCGCGCCTTGCTAACCGCGCCGCCCAGATGCGCCGCCAGCACGCCCAGCCCATAGCAGCAGCCCATGAAGGGATGATCGGCACCGGTGATCTGCGGCATCAGCCCCAGGATCGCCGCCTCGATCCGCGCCTCGGTCGCGGGCTTGGTGGCGGGGTCGTCGCTGACACAACCAGGGCCGCCGCCGACGATGACGCCCGCATAGTCGGTCACATCCAGCCCCTCGGGCAAGTCTTCGCAATCCAGCCGGATTCTATGCGCCCGCTCCGGCCCGATCCCGCATTTGTCGAGGATCGAGGCGAACTCGGCATCGGCGGCATCGGTTTCGGGGCGCAGTTGCAGGATCAGAAAGCGTTTCATGGCGCCTGCTCTAGCGCGCAGCGCCCCGCCGGGCAAGCGCGCGCATGGCCAGCAGGGGACCGATCGAGGCTCTGCCGCGCGCTCCGGAGTATTTGGGGTGAAATGAAGAGAGCAGGCGCCGCTGCTTCTTTCTGGTCGGAAATACTCCGGGGGAGTCGCCCGGAACGGGCGGCGGGGGCAGCGCCCCCTGCCTTGGGCGGGTTTAGAGCGCCGCCATGACCTCGTCGGAGGCTTCGAAATTGGTGGTCACGCGCTGCACGTCGTCATCGTCTTCCAGCGCATCGACCAGCTTCATCAGCTTTTGCATCGCTTCAAGGTCCAGCTCGGTCGTGGTCGAGGGTTTCCAGACCAGCTTGGTCGAATCCGATTCGCCCAGCTCCGCTTCCAGTGCCGTCGATACCTCGTTCAGGTCGGTATCGGCGCACCAGATCACGTGGCCCTCTTCCGAGCTTTCCACGTCTTCGGCGCCGGCCTCGATCGCGGCCATCATCACGGTGTCGGCATCGCCCACCGAGGCGGGATAGACCACCTCGCCCTTGCGCTCGAACATGAAGCCGACCGAGCCGGTCTCGCCCAGGTTGCCGCCATGCTTGGTAAAGGTCGAGCGCACGTTCGACGCGGTGCGGTTGCGGTTGTCGGTCATCGCCTCGACGATCACCGCCACGCCGTTGGGGCCATAGCCCTCATACCGGATTTCCTCATAGGCATCGCCATCGCCGCCGATCGCCTTCTTGATGGCGCGTTCGATATTGTCCTTGGGCATGGACTGCGACTTGGCTTCCTTGATCGCCAGGCGCAGGCGCGGGTTCTTGTCCGGATCCGGGTCGCCCATCTTGGCCGCTACGGTGATCTCTTTCGAGAACTTCGAGAACAGCTTTGACCGCGCGGCGTCCTGTCGGCCCTTGCGGTGCTGGATATTTGCCCATTTGGAATGGCCGGCCATGAGGAACTCCCGACGTTTTTGGCTTGACCGCGCTTCTATAGACGAAGGGCCGGGGGAGCTTCAATCCCCGTTGCGCTCTCCGCCGGGGTCGGGAAAATTTGTTGGCTTGTTAAGTAAATTATGCTTTACTCGGGGCAGAGCCTACGACGATGCGACGCGGGCGCTCCCGTGGACGCAGGCCATGTTCAGGGAGGAACAGAACCATGACATTGCGCAAGACAATTGCCGCGATTGCGGCTGCGGCCGGTCTATTCGTGGCCGGTATCGCCCATGCCGAATGGGCGCCCAAGGGCAACCTGACGCTTCAGATCGGGTTCGGCGCCGGTGGCTCGACCGACACCATCGGTCGGGTCGTGGCCAAGGTGATGAAGGAGCAGACCGGCTGGAACGTGATTGCCGAGAACAAGCCGGGCGGCGGCGGTGTCGCCATGTTCGCCGGTATCGCCAACCGCCCCGCCGACGGCTCGGTGGTTGGTCTCGGGGTCAACATGCCGATCCTGGTCAATCTGGTGAACAAGCCGGGCGATCTGGGGTTCGATCTGGACAGTTTCGACTATCTCGGCACCGCGGCCAGGGCGCAGCTGGGCCTGTTTGCACGGGCTGACGCGCCCTTCGACGATGTCGCCGGGCTGATCGAATATGCCAAGGCCAACGGGGCGGCACCGCTTGCCTTTGACGCCAAGCCGCAGGAACTGGCGATGCGCCAGGTGATGGCGAAATCGGGGGCCGAGTTCCAGTTCCTCTCGACCAAGGGCGGGGCCGAGAACCTGAAACTGGTGCTGGGCGGACAGGCCATCGCCGGGTTCGAGGCGGGCGAGCATCTGCCCTTCCTGGAAAGCGGCGAGATCAAGATGATCGCCAGCATGAACAACACCCGCCACAACTATGCCCCCGACATCCCGACGCTGCCGGAACAGGGCTATGACATCTATGTCGATCCGGTGTTCTTCTTTGCCGCCGGCAAGGGCACGCCCGAGGATGCCCGCATGGCGATCACCGAGGCGCTGGCCGCTGCGCTCGACAGCGAAGAGGTCAAGACGGTGGTGATGAACTCGCTGAAATCCCCGATCGAGAACATGGGCCCCGAGGGCACCGAAAAGATGCTGCGCGACGGGCTGGTGAACGTGGGCGCGCTGTTCGGCAAGTGAAGCGCTGGTGATGCAAGCCAAGACAAGCGACCGACTCCTGGGCCTGTGCCTGATCCTGCTGGCGGTGGCGTTTTTCGTCAGCATCATCCCCTGGCAGGCGCAGGCGGCCGATTATGGCTGGCTCAAGCCCCGGACCTTGCCGCGCATTCTGGCGGTGGTGCTGGGCCTTTGCGGTCTGGCGCTGCTGATCCGCCCGCCGGGCGATGTGCGCCCGGGCCGGTTTTACTGGGCACGCGCCATGCTCTTTGCCGGGGTTCTGGTGCTGGGGCTGGCGGCGATGTCCTGGCTGGGTTTTGTCCTGGTCGCACCGCCCATGGCGCTGGTGCTGATGTGGCTTGCGCATGAACGGCGGCCGCTCTGGCTGGTGCTGGGGGCCGCCGGAATGCCCGCCGCGATCTGGTTCACGGTGGCGGTGCTGCTCGACCGCCCGCTGCCCTAACCTCTCATGACGAAAGGCCAAAGATGCCGGAACTGAGCGTCATTCTCGCCGGGTTCGGCGATGCCCTGGCCCCGATCAACCTGCTGTTCATCCTGTTCGGCGTGGCGCTGGGGCAGTTTGTCGGCGCGGTGCCGGGGATCGGGCCGGTGATGGCGACGGCCATCGCCATTCCGTTCACCTTTGGCATGGACCCGCTCACTGGCATCGCCTTTCTGGTGGGGGTGAACAAGGGCGGGCTGGTGGGTGGTGCGATCCCGGCGGTGCTGCTCAATACCCCCGGCACCCCCGATGCGGCGGCAACCGCGCTTGACGGCTATCCGCTGGCGAAACAGGGCAAACCGCTCAAGGCGACCAAGATGGCGCTGTTCTCCTCGATCACCGGCGACACGTTCAGCGATATCGTGCTGATCACCGTTTCGGCGCCAATGGCGATCCTGGCGCTGCGCATGGGCCCGGTCGAGGTGCTGGGCCTGATGCTGCTCGCCTTTGCGGTCATTGCCGGGCTGATGGGTCAGTCGCTGGTCAAGGGCGTGGTGGCCATCGCGCTGGGCCTGATGGCGGCGATGGTGGGCACCGACCCCGAACATGGCTCGCCCCGGCTGATATTCGGCAATTACGAGCTTTACGACGGGTTGCCACTGGCCTCGGTCGCCATCGGCATGCTGGCAATCTCGGAACTGCTGAAACGGCTGAGCGAGACGAGGGGCACCGTGCGCCCGGCGATCACCCTGCCGCGCAACCAGCCGCGCGCCGACCGCAGCGTCAGCTGGGCCGAATACTGGGGCTGCCGCTTTACCATGTTGCGCGGCGCGGTGATCGGCACCATCCTGGGGGCGCTTCCGGGCATCGGCTCGACGGCGGCGGCCTTCATGTCCTATGCCTCGGCCCGGCAGGCATCGAAAGAGCCAGAGAGCTTCGGCAAGGGCAGCCTGCACGGCATCGCCGCGTCCGAGTCGGCCAATTCCTCGGTCATGGGCGCCAACATGATCCCGATGCTGACGCTCGGCATCCCCGGCAGCGTCAGCGCCGCGCTGATCATCAGCGCCTTCATGATCCACGGGATCCAGCCCGGCCCCTTCCTGTTCTCGCAACAGGGGCAGCTGGTCTATGGCCTGTTCGGGGCGATGATCATCGCCAACCTGATCAACCTCTGGGTCGGGCAGCTGGGCTTGCGGTTCTGGGTGCGGGTGGTCTCGGCGCCGGAACCCTTCATCTTTGCCTCGGCGCTGCTGATGTGTTTCGTCGGCGTGGCACTGGCCTCGGGCGGGCTGTTCGGCATCGGGGTGATGCTGGTCTTTGCGCTTCTGGCCTATGTCATGTCGGCCTTCGGCATCTCGGTCGTGGTCTTCATCATCGCCTTCTTTCTCGGCCCCCGGCTGGAAATCTCGCTGTCGCAGACGCTCGCGCTGCTGAATGGTCAGCCGCAAAAGCTGCTCGACTATCCGTTTGCGCTGGTGCTGATGGCGCTGGCACTGGTCACGGCGGTGGCGCTGGCGCGCCGCCGCGACACCGAGAGCGAAACGCGCTGAGCCTGTGGCCCTTCTCTCCGGCGCGGGGTAAGCTGCTTTGATGACCGGAGTTTTCGCCCATGACGCTTGACCAGATCCTGCTCTTCTCGCTCTTTGCGGCGGTCTTTGCGCTGCTGCTCTGGGGTCGGTTCCGCTATGATCTGGTGGCGTTCTCGGCCTTGTTGACCGGTGTCGTGCTGGGGCTGGTCCCGGTCAAGGACGCGTTTTCCGGCTTTGGCCATCCCGCCACCATCGTGGTGGCGCTGGTGCTGGTGGTCTCCGCCGGGCTGGTGCGATCCGGCGCGGTGTTCCTGATCACCCGCACGCTGGTCGATGCCTCGCGCGGGCTGGGCGCCCATATCGCGCTGATGGGCGGGATCGGCGCGGTGCTGTCGGCCTTCATGAACAATGTGGCGGCGCTGGCGCTTCTGATGCCGGTCGATATTCAGACCGCGCGCAAGGCGGGGCGGGCGGCGGCGCTGACGCTGATGCCCTTGTCCTTCGCCACGATCCTGGGCGGCATGGTCACGCTGATCGGCACGCCGCCCAATATCATCATCGCCTCGATCCGGGCCGAGGCGCTGGGCGAGCCCTATCGCATGTTCGATTTCGCGCCCGTTGGCGGCGCGGCGGCGCTGGCGGGACTGATCTTTGTCGCCCTGATCGGCTGGCGCCTGATCCCGACGCGCGGCGGCGGCGCCGCCGAGGCGGCCGAGGCGCTGGCCGAGTATATCGCCGAACTGACGGTGCCCGAAGGCTCGCCCCATATCACCAAGCGTCTGGCCGAGCTGGATGCCGAGGCGGAAAAGGCCGACGTGGCAATCCTGGGCCTGATCCGCGACGGTCAGCGCCGCTATGGCCGCGCCGCCAACACCATCCTGGCCGCTGGCGACACGCTGGTGATCGAGGCCACGCCCGAGGCGCTGGACGAGTTCCGCGCCGCGCTCAGCCTCGATTTCTCGGACAAGGAGCGCCAGCAGGCGCTGACGGCGGCGGGTGAGGGGCTGGACGTGATCGAGGTGGTGGTGACCGACGGTGCCCGCATCGCCGGGCGCACCGCGCAGGGGCTGGGCCTCAGCTGGCGGCAGAACACGGTGCTGATGGGGATCTCGCGTCAGGGCACAAGGATAACCCAGCACATTCGCCGGACCGAGGTGCAGCCGGGCGATATCCTGCTCTTGCTCTGCCCGCGCGACCGGGGGCCGGATGTGACCGAGTGGCTGGGCTGCCTGCCACTGGCCACGCGGGGCCTGAGCGTCACCGCCAATGACAAGACATGGCTGGCCATCGGCCTCTTTGGCGCGGCGGTGCTGGCGGCCTCGGTCGGGCTTCTCTACCTGCCGGTGGCACTGGGGCTGGTGGTTGTGGCCTATGTGCTGACCGGTATCCTGCCCATTGCCGAGCTCTACGACCATATCGAGTGGCCGGTGGTGGTGCTTTTGGGCTCGATGATCCCGCTGGGCGCGGCATTGGAGGCCTCGGGCGGTACCCAGCTCATCGCGGGCGGGTTGGTGACACTGACCGAGGGTTGGCCTGCATGGGCCATCCTGACGGTGCTGATGGTGGTGACGATGACGCTGTCGGATGTGCTCAACAACACCGCAACGACCATTGTTGCCGCGCCCGTGGGCATCCAGATGGCCAATGCGCTGGGTGTTTCACCCGACCCGTTCCTGATGGCGGTGGCAGTGGCGGCCTCGGCGGCATTCCTGACCCCGATCGGGCACAAGAACAACACGCTGATCCTTGGCCCCGGCGGCTATCACTTCGGTGATTACTGGCGGATGGGTCTGCCGCTGGAGCTGCTGATCGTCGCGGTCACCATCCCGGCTATTCTGCTGTTCTGGCCGATGTGACCGGATCGGGAGCCGGTATCGGAAAATTGCAAATTTTCCGACCCGTTTTCCGTGCCGGAAAACGGCGCCGCTATTCGGCAAAGCTCGCGATCTGATCCAGAGGTTTCTTGATCTTGGCCACCTCGGGCACGGTTGCTTCCTCGGTTGGGTGGCCTACCGCGATGATCATCGTGGGTTTCTCTGAGGCGGGCCGTCCCAGCGCGTCATTCAGGAACCGCATCGGGTTGGGCGTATGGGTCAGCGCGCACAGCCCCGCATGATGCAGCGCCGCCAGCAGGAAGCCGGTGGCGATATTGACGCTCTCGGGCACGTAGTAGTTCTTGTACCGGGTGCCGTCGTCGAACTGCCCCCAGCGCTGGGCAAAGACCACGATTAGCCAGGGCGCCACGGTCAGATGCTCTTTCACCGCATTGGTGCCGATGGGTTCCAGCGCCTTGATCCACTCGTCGCCCGCACCACCCGCATAGAACCGCCGCTCTTCCTCTTCGGCCTCCTCCCGGATCCGTGCCTTCAGCGCCGGGTCCGCGACGGCCACAAATTGCCAGGGCTGGTGATTGGCGCCCGAGGGCGCGGTGCCCGCCGTACGGATGCAGGCCTCGATCACCGCGCGCGGTACCGGCCGGTCAGAGTAATCGCGCACCGTATGGCGCCGCCGCATGGTGTCGTGAAACGCCTCGGCCGCCGCCAGCATCTGGTCATCACTCATCTCGACCCGGTCGGGCAAGGGCAGGGCGGCGTAGCTCAGCGCGTCACGGGCAAACATGTCATCTCCTTGATGGTTGCCCCTTTATCCGGTGCGCTCAACCGGCAATCAAGCCCCGGCTCGCAGCCCGGCGCACGGCGCGGGTCAGGGGGGCAAGCGCCGGGGTCAGCACCCGGCTCACCTGCCAGGTCAGGGGCACATCCAGCGGCGCCTGCGGCAGCAGCGGATGCAGATTGCCCTGCGCCACATGCTGCCGGATCAGGCTTTCGGGATTCATCCCCCAGCCGACCCCGGCTAGCGCCGCATCGACAAAGGCATGGGTCGAGGGCAGGAAATGGGTGGGCGGTGTCAGAGCCTCGGCGACATGCGCGGCGATCCAGGCTTTTTGCAGCCGGTCCTTGGGACTGAAGGTCAGGCAGGGCGCGCGCGCCAGCGCCGTCGCGGTGACCCCTTCGGCGAACCAGTCTTGCATGAAGCCGGGGCTGGCGGTCGCGATATAGCGCAGCGCGCCCAGCGGGTGCGCGTCGCAGCCGGGCACCGGCTTGCCATGGGCGGTGATCGCGGCGGCGACCTCACCGCGCCTGAGCCAGTCGGCGGAATGGTCCTGATCGTCGATCACCAGATCGAACAGCACATCTTCGACCCCGGTCATCGCCTCCAGAAACCAGGTGGCAAGGCTGTCGGCATTGACAGCGATCCGCACCCGTACCGGCCCGGCACCCTGGTCCAGCGCCAGATCGCGGCTCACCTGCGCCTCCAGCAGGCCCACATCCTCGGCATGGCGCGCCAGCCGCAGACCGGCGGCGGTGCCCGTTGCCGGCGGGCCGCGCTGGATCAGCGCCAGGCCCACCTTCTCTTCCAGCGCGCGGATGCGCTGGGACACCGCCGACGGGGTGACCGAGAGCGCCCCGGCGGCGGCCTCGAAACTGCCCAGTCTCAGGATGGCGGCCAGCGCGGCAAGCTGTTGCGGGTCGAACTGCATTAGAGTTCCTAATTCAGACTAACAATCTTTAACTGGATTAAAGTCGCGCCGCTCTCTAGTCAAACCCGGCAACAGTACGGGAACCCACCCCATGTCCTCTGCCATTGTCGCCGGCTTTGCCCTTGGTTTCGGCCTGATCCTTGCCATCGGGGCGCAGAATGCCTTTGTCCTGCGGCAGGGGCTTCGGCGTCAGCATGTCTTTGCCGTCTGCCTGACCTGCGCGCTGTCGGATGCGGTGCTGATCGCCGCCGGAGTGGCGGGGTTTGGCGGGCTGGCCCGGGCCGTGCCCTGGTTCGAGCCGCTGATGCGTTATGGCGGGGCGGCCTTCCTGATCTGGTACGGCGCGCGCAGCCTGTTTGCGGCGCTGACCAAGACCGAGGCGTTGACGACCGGCGAGGACGCCCGCCCGGGCGGAGGAGCCGCCCTGCGCCCGGTGCTGCTGACAGTGCTGGCCTTCACCTGGCTCAACCCGCATGTCTACCTCGATACCGTGGTGCTGATCGGCTCGATCTCGGCGCAATACCCCGACCGGCTCGGCTTTGGCCTCGGCGCTGTTCTGTCCAGTTTCACCTTCTTCTTCTCGCTGGGTTACGGCGCGCGCCTGATGGCGCCGGTCTTTGCCCGGCCCCGCGCCTGGCAGGTGCTCGACACGGTGATCGCCCTGACCATGTGGACCATCGCGGCCAAGCTGCTGCTGATGTGACCGGCTATTGCAGGTCGTTCGCATGTGAAGGGTTGCCCCGGCGCGGAAATGGGTGTTCAACCCTGATATGCCCTTGCCTCAGACAGCCGACTCCCGCCCGCTGGCCGGCATCCTCTGGATGCTTGCGGCGGGTCTGTGCTTTGTGGTGATGACCGCGATGGTCAAGTCGATGGGGCAGGGGATGCATCCGATCCAGTCGGCCTTTCTGCGCTATCTGCTTGGCATCGTCTTTGTGCTGCCGGCGCTGCGAAGTCTGCTGGCGGCGCGGCTGACCCGGCGGCACTGGACCATGTTCGGCCTGCGCGGCGCCATCCATGCGGTGGGGGTGATGCTGTGGTTCTTTGCGATGACCCGGATCCCGCTGGCCGAGGTCACCGCGATGAACTATCTGACCCCGATCTATGTCAGCCTGGGCGCGGCACTGTTCCTGGGCGAAACTCTGGCGGCGCGGAGGATTACGGCAATCTTCGTGGCGCTGATCGGCGCCGCGATCATCCTGCGGCCCGGCTTTCGCGAGATCTCGCCCGGTCATCTGGCCATGCTTGGCACCACGCTGACACTGGGTGGGTCCTATCTGCTGGCCAAGGCGGCGGTCGCCGATCTGAGCCCCGCCGTGGTGGTGGCGCATCTGTCGATCTGGGTCACGGTGGCGATGATCCCCTTTGCGGTGGCGGTCTGGCAGACGCCCAGCTGGCAACAGCTGGCGGTGCTGTTCGCCATCGCCAGTTTCGCCACTGCCGGGCATTACTTCATGACGCTTGCGCTTCAGGCCGCGCCGGTGGCGGTGACCCAGCCGGTCACCTTTCTGCAGCTGATCTGGGCCACCTTGCTGGGCGCGCTGGTCTTTGGCGAGGGGGTCGATATCTGGGTGGTCGCTGGCGGCACGCTGATCCTGGCCTCGGTCAGTTTCATCACCTGGCGCGAGGCGGTGCTGAAACGGCGCCCGATCACCCCGCCCAGCATCGCGCCCAAGCTTTGAGCCGCTTGCACGGTTGCCCGCCAGCCGCATAGGCTCGGGCGCGAAAACAGGAGGGCGCATGACACGCGCGATTGCCATTCTTTGCCTGTTGCTGGCGCCCGGAACGGCGCAGGCGGAACTTGAGATCTGCAACGACACGCCGGTTGTGCAATCGGTGGCGCTCGCCTATCGCGGCGGCGAGGACTGGAACAGCCAGGGGTGGTACGTGTTCGAACCGGATCAATGCCAGACCGTGCTCGAGGGCGATCTGAGCAATCGCTACTATTACGTGACCGCGCTGGCCGAGGGATGGGTGTTCGATCATCAGGACATCGCCTTTTGCGTCAAACAGGGTGTCTTTGACATTGTCGGCGCCGAGAACTGCCGTGACCGCGGTCTGATCACCAATCTGTTCCGCGAGGTCGACACCGGCCCCCGCGCCACCGGTTTTCGTCTTGATCTGTCCCCCATCACACGCATCGGCGAGGATTGATTGACGCGTCAATAAAAATTCCCTAGCGTTTTCTGGAATCTATTGGCGCTGAGGAGTGGGCATGCCGAAAATCGGAATGGAACCGATCAGGCGCGACGCGATCGTCAAGGCGACGATAGCAGAACTGGGCGTGCAGAAAAGTCTGGATGTCACCGTCAGCCAGATCGCCAAACGGGCGGGCATGTCCAGCGCGCTGGCGCATCACTATTTCGGCGGCAAGGACCAGATTTTTCTGGCCGCCATGCGCCATATCCTGAGCGAGTTCGGCGACGAGGCGCGGGCCGAGATGAAAGGCAGCACGCCAGCCGACCGCCCGCAGGCGATCGTGCGGGCCTGTTTCGCGCATTCCTGTTTCACCCCGGATGTGATCGCGGCCTGGATGACCTTTTACGTGTTGTCGCAGACCAATGACGACGCGCTGCGTCTGTGGCGCATCTATCAGTCGCGGCTGTATTCCAACCTGGTCCATGCCCTGCGCCCCGTGGTGCGCAACCCGGGCGAGGTGGCCAACGATTTGCGCGCGCTGATCGACGGGCTCTACATCCAGGCCGCGCTGGGCGCCCCCGGAGAGCCCGATCTGGCCTGCGCCCATGCGCTGCGCGTTCTTGATACCCTGATCGAGGCTGGTAGATGACCCGACCCAATATCCTGATCCTGATGGTGGATCAGCTGAACGGTACCCTGTTTCCCGACGGTCCCGCCGACTGGCTGCACGCGCCCAATCTGAAACGGCTGGCGGCGCGCTCGACCCGGTTTGCCAATGCCTATACCGCCAGCCCGCTTTGCGCGCCGGGGCGGGCCAGCTTCATGTCCGGCCAGTTGCCCTCGCGCACCGGGGTCTATGACAACGCCGCCGAGTTCCGCAGCGATATCCCGACTTATGCCCATCACCTGCGCCGCGCGGGCTATTACACCTGCCTGTCGGGCAAGATGCATTTCGTCGGCCCCGACCAGCTGCACGGGTTCGAGGAGCGGCTGACCACCGATATCTATCCGGCCGATTTCGGCTGGACGCCCGACTATCGCAAACCGGGCGAGCGTATCGACTGGTGGTATCACAACATGGGCTCGGTCACCGGCGCGGGCGTGGCCGAGATCACCAACCAGATGGAATATGACGACGAGGTCGCCTATCACGCCAAGGCCAAGCTTTACGATCTGGCGCGCGGCAAGGACGACCGCCCCTGGTGCGTCACCGTCTCGTTCACCCATCCGCATGACCCCTATGTGGCGCGGCGCAAATACTGGGACCTCTACGAGGATTGCGAGCACCTGCTGCCGCAGGTGGGCGATCTGGGCTATGACAATCACGACCCGCATGCCAAGCGCATCTTCGATGCCAATGACTGGCGCAATTTCGACATCACCGAAGAGGATATCCGCAAGTCGCGCCGGGCCTATTTCGCCAATATCTCCTATCTCGACGACAAGCTGGGCGAGATCCTCGAGGTGCTGGAAACCACCCGGCAAGAGGCGATCATCCTCTTTGTCTCGGATCACGGCGACATGCTGGGCGAGCGCGGGCTGTGGTTCAAGATGAACTTCTACGAAGGCTCCGCCCGGGTGCCGCTGATGGTGGCCGCGCCGGGCATGGAACCGGGGCGCATCGACACGCCGGTTTCTACCATCGACGTGACCCCGACGCTGGGCGAACTGGCCGGTGTCGACATGGCCGAGATCGCGCCCTGGACCGATGGCACCAGCCTGGTGTCGCTGGCCAACGGCACCGAGCGCACCGCGCCGGTGCTGATGGAATACGCCGCCGAGGCATCCTATGCGCCTCTGGTTTCGATGCGCTACGGCAAGTGGAAATACAACCGCTGTGCGCTTGATCCCGACCAGCTCTTCGATCTGGATGCCGATCCGCATGAGATGACCAACCTTGCCGATCACCCCGATCATCAGGGCACGGTGCAGAGCCTGCGTGCAAAGTCGCAGGCGCGCTGGGATCTCGACCGCTTCGATGCCGAGGTGCGCGCCAGCCAGGCCCGCCGCTGGGTCGTTTACGAGGCGCTGCGCCAGGGAGGCTATTACCCCTGGGATTACCAGCCGCTGCAAAAGGCCTCGGAACGCTACATGCGCAACCACATGAACCTGGATAATCTGGAGGAAAGCCAGAGGTTCCCGAGGGGGGAGTAGCCTTATCCCTCAACGATATCGGGCCACGGCCACAGTGGCTCCGATCTCTCCGCGCCCTGCCAAGCGGTTTTACATAGGCAAGACGGTTCTCTTCGGGCATGCATTTCGGGCCCTGATCGGCTAGACTTTTATCCCCAGAAGGGGGAGGTCATGACCACATCAGAGCACATCGCCGCGTTGACCGCGCTTGTCGAAACCTACGTGATGGCGATGACCCGGGGCGACCGGCCCGCGTTGGAACGGATATTCTTCGGCAAGGCCAGCGAGGTGGGCCACTACGAAGGAGAGCTGCTCTGGAACTCCCGCGACGCGTTCATCGCAATGTGCGAGGACGCGGCTGACGCGGAAACCGATCCGTTCTGGGCGATCAGTTCGGTTTCGGTGCAGGGGGACATCGCGATGCTCCATGTCGAAAACGATTGGGCAGGCATGCGCTTTGACGATTTTCTCACGGTCCTGTTGCACGAGGGCAGCTGGCGCATCGTGTCAAAGGTTTATCGCATCCGCTGAATGGGCCGGGTTACCGGACCTTACCCGTTCAGCAAAGCCTCGACCTCTGCCACATTGGCCGCGCCTTTCAGCAGGGTAAAATCGCCACGCTCCAGCATGGCGCGGGTGCCGTCCAGCAGGATCTGCTGCGTCACCCGGGCCAAGCCGCCACCGATGGAGATCCGGGCGACCCCCAGCGCGCCCATCTGTTCAGTCGTCAGATCCCGCATCTCTCCCGCCGCCAGCAGGTTGACCGGCGTCCCGGTGGCCACCAGCGCCCGGGTGGTATCGGCATCGACAAGCGGCGCATAGATCACATCCGCACCCGCCCGGGCAAAGGCGATGCAGCGGCGCAGTGCCTCGGCCTGATCGTAATTGCCCGTCATGCAGCCATCCGCGCGTGCGGTCAGCACGATCCCCGCCGCACGGGCGGCGGCCACGGCCGCCTCGATCCGGGCCAGGGCCAGATCGAAGGGATAAAACTCCTTGGAGGGCATCATGGTGTCCTCGATCGAGACCCCGGCCAGCCCCGCCTCTGCCGCCAGCCGCACCGTCTCGGCCACGGTGTCGGGGCTGTCGCCGAACCCGTTCTCGAAATCGCCGTTCACCGGCAGATCGACGGCGGCGCAGATATCGGCGGCATGCTGCAAGGCGATGTCGCGCGAAATCTGCCCGCCATCCGCCAGACCCAGGGTAAAGCCATACCCCGACGAGGTTGTCGCCAGCGCCTGCGCACCCAGCCGGGCCATCACCTTGGCCGACCCGATATCCCAGGGGTTCGGCATCACCAGCGGATTGCCGGGGACATGCAGGGTCCGGAAACGTTCAGTCAGTTTGTCGCGGCCCATGATGTGCCTCCATTGTGCGCCTTGGGGCGTGTTTCGGTTGCGCTCAGCATACCGTCAATCGGCCCCGTTACCTATCGTTTCGAGCACGGGAATTAGCAAAGTCGCGCGCGCCTTGCTGCCCGCTGATGCCCCGGCGGGCTTGGGGTCTCCGGGGCTCGCGCCTTGTCACCCCCGCTCCAGCAGCATTTCGGTCAGCGCGCAGGCATCCGCCCGCGCCTGTGCCGCGTCGGGGACCGAGTCGGCCTGTGCCGCCTCGATCCAGATGCCGTCCATATAGGCCTGGATGCTGGTCTGTACCCAGCTGCGCGCGGGGTCGGGCAGCAGGGCGCGCAACTCGTGCCGCAGGTTCGAGGCGACCCGCGCCCGGTTGATCCGATGCAGCCGTGACAGGCTGTTGGTATAGGGCGCATTGGCCCAGAACTGCACCCAGACCGAACATTGCGCCGGCGTGAACAGCGTATCGTCGAAATTGGCCTCGACGATGGCCAGCAGCCGGTCGCGCGGTGTCTTTGCCTTGGCCAGCCGGGACAGCAGGGCGGCATGCAGGATCGACAACAGGCGGCGCATGGTCTCTTCCATCAGCCGGTCCTTGGACCCGAAGTAATAGTTGATCGACGCCGCCGAGGCCCCGGCCTCGCCCGCGATCTCGGCCATGGTGACCGAGCCGAATCCTCGCTGATGCAACGACCGGATCGCGGCGGCGACCAGCTCGTCATTGCGGATGTCCCGAATGCGTTTGCGTCTCATGCGGCCATATTGGCCAATCGGCCAAAGGGTTCAAGTTTAAAGGATTATCGAAAAACTTGAACGACTGTTCAAGTTTTGGTTCTTTTGATCAGGTTATTGTGCTAATTTCCCGCATCATTCGACCCGGCCCGGAGGAGAGGGCGGGCGTGAACCCAGGGAGGGACCATGATCCTGAATTCGATCTTGAGCATTGGGCTGCTGCTGACCTTTGGTCTGGTGGCCTTTTGCGTCATCAAATGGCGCGACGTAGAGTGTATCGGCCCGACGCCGGTGCATCTGTTCACCTTCATCGCGATCCTGTTCACATCCGGCCTGGATGTCGGGCTGATCATGTTCCCGCTTGCCGAATTCGGCGGCTATGCCGAGGATCCGGCCTATGCCTTTGCCAACCCGCTCGCGATCGAGTTCGGGTTCTGGGGCTTCCTGATCTGGGCCTTCTACTTCCTGACCGCCTTCTATTTCTGCGTCATCGAACCCCGCGTCGGGTTTTTCGAGATCCCGCTGGTGAAGCTGGTCAACAACATCGTCATCATCGGCACCTGCGCCTTTACCGCCAGCCTGTTTCTGATCTACCTGCCGGGCTACATTCCCGAGATCGGCGATGGCGAGACGGTGGTGCCCGCCTTTTATGTCATCGTGTTCCTGACCATCCTGGCGGCGGCCTATTCCTCGACCGATCTGAAATATGTGCGCGTGCTCTCGGTCGGTTCGACCTTTCTGTTCCTGGCGCTGATCCTGGGCATGTGGGCAGCGGCGGGCATGGGGCTGGGCGGGGTCGGCCAGAACCTTGGCCTGCTGGGCGCCTATTTCGGCAACCTGCATGAGTTCGTGCTGCCGCTGACCGATTACCACGCCTTCTACCTGTTCTGGTGGTTTGCATGGTCGATCATGATCGGCCAGTTCACCTCGCGCTTTGTCGGCGGGCTGAAGACCTGGCAATTGCTGATCGCGCTCCTGGTGTTCCCCTCGATCCCCTTGGCGATCTGGTTCTCGGTCCTCTATTTCTATCACGAGAACGGGATCAGCACCGCCGGGCTGACCAATGTCGCGATGATCGTGGTGGGTATCACCTTTGTCATCAACTCGCTGGACTCGCTGATCCGGCTTTACACCGACAACCTGTCGATCACGGTCGAGCGGCTGGGCCGTCCGGTCTATATCGCGGGCAATGTCGGAGTGCTGTTCGCGCTGACCTTGCTGTTCCAGAGCCAGTGGCTCCAGATCCAGTGGGTCGGCTCGATCGTGATCGGCCTGTACCTGGCCTGCGTCCTGTTCATCGCGCTGCGTCACCGCAGCACGGTGATGGCGATCAGGACATCCCCCGAGGACCGCGCGCTCGACTTCCACAAGGTCGAAAGCGTGCATTGACACAACCGGACCCGGCCCTTGCGGGCCGGGTCCCCACTTTGGCGTGCGCAAGGCGGCGCCGGCAGCAAGGAAAGACAGACGGATGGAAGCGGATTTTGTCATCGTGGGGGCGGGCAGCGCGGGCTGCGCCATGGCCTACAGGCTCAGCGGGGCGGGGGCCTCGGTTCTGGTGATCGAACATGGCGGCACCGATGCCGGGCCGTTCATCCAGATGCCCGCCGCGCTCAGCTATCCGATGAACATGTCGCGCTATGACTGGGGTTACCTGTCCGAGCCCGAACCGCATCTGAACAACCGCCGCCTGGTCTGCCCGCGCGGCAAGGTGATCGGCGGGTCCTCCTCGATCAACGGCATGGTCTATGTGCGCGGCCATGCGATGGATTTCGACACCTGGTCCGAGATGGGGGCAGATGGCTGGGCCTATGCCGACGTGCTGCCCTATTTCAAGCGGATGGAGACCTGGCACGATGGCGGCCATGGTGGCGATGCCAGCTGGCGCGGCACCGACGGGCCGTTGCATGTGACCCGTGGCCCGCGCACCAACCCGCTGTTCAAGGCCTTTGTCGATGCAGGTAAGCAGGCGGGTTACGAGGTGACCGGCGACTATAACGGCGAGAAGCAAGAGGGCTTCGGCCCGATGGAGCAGACCGTCTGGAAAGGGCGGCGCTGGTCGGCGGCCAATGCCTATCTGAAACCGGCGCTCAAGCGCGAGAATTGCGATATCCTGCGCGGGCTGGCAGCCCGCGTGGTGATGGACGCGGGCCGCGCCACCGGGGTCGAGATCATCCGGGGCGGCAAGGCCGAGGTGATCCGCGCCCGGCGCGAGGTGATCATCGCGGCCTCGTCGATCAACTCGCCGAAACTGCTGATGCTGTCAGGCATCGGCCCTGCGGCGCATCTGGCCGAACATGGCATCGCGGTTGTGGCCGACCGCCCCGGCGTGGGGGCCAATCTGCAGGACCATCTGGAGCTTTACATCCAGCAGGCCGCGATTCAGCCGGTGACGCTCTACAAATACTGGAACCTGTTGGGCAAGGCGGCGATCGGCGCGCAATGGCTGTTCACCAAGACCGGTCTGGGCGCCTCGAACCAGTTCGAAAGCGCGGCCTTCATCCGCTCGCAGCCCGGCGTTCCCTATCCGGATATCCAGTATCACTTCCTGCCCATCGCGGTGCGCTATGACGGGCAGGCCGCTGCCGAGGGCCATGGCTTCCAGGCCCATGTGGGGCCGATGCGCTCGCCCTCGCGCGGGGCGGTCACCCTGCGCTCGGACCGGCCCGAGGACGCGCCGGTGATCCGCTTCAACTACATGAGCCACGAAAAGGACTGGGCCGATTTCCGCACCTGCATCCGGCTGACGCGCGAGATCTTTGGCCAGGACGCGTTCAAACCCTATGCCGGCAAGGAAATCCAGCCCGGAGCGGCGGTGCAAAGCGACGAGGAGCTCAATGCCTTTATCGCCGAACATGCCGAAAGCGCCTATCACCCCTGCGGCAGCTGCCGCATGGGCCGGGCGAGCGACCGCAATGCGGTGGTCGACGGGCAAGGCCGGGTGATCGGGGTCGAGGGGCTGCGGGTGGCCGACAGCTCGATCTTTCCGCAGATCACCAATGGCAACCTCAACGCGCCCTCGATCATGGTGGGCGAGAAGATGTCGGACCATATCCTGGGCCGCGACCCGCTGCCGCGCGCCAATGACATCCCCTGGATCAACCCGCGCTGGGAGGCCTCGCAACGTTGAGGCGGGGGCAGAGATTTTTCGTCGAAAAATCTCCCCTGCCGCACCCGATTTGATCCCTGTCAATGTCCGGTCCTGTGGTGGGCGGCTAGCCTCTGGGCTGACATTGAAAAAGGAGCGAACGGATGTCCCATACCCCGCATGAACTGGCCGAGGAATTCCCCGAAAAGGTCGATCTGATGAGCCAGCTCAAGCAGTCGGATGCGCATTTTTCCAAACTGGCGGACGAGTATCACGAGATCAACCGGGCGGTGCACCGGGCCGAGACCAACGTGGAACCTATGGAGGAACTGGCCGAGGTCGAGCTGCGCAAGAAGCGCGCGGCGCTCAAGGATGAGATCTGGGGCATCCTGTCCAAGGTCTGAACAAAAGGCGCGGGGGCGCTGCCCCCGTCGCCTTTCGGCGCCGCTCCCGGAGTATTTTCAGCAAAATGAAGATCAGTTGACCTCATAGGGCAGGGTGCCGCGATGGTCGCTGTCGATGGTCAGGCGCCGTTCCAACGGCGGCACCGAGCGTTGGTGGCAGGTCTTGCGCTCGCAGATGCGGCAGGAAATGCCGATCGGCTCATAGGCGCTGGCGTTGCTGACATCGAGGTTGTCAGCATAGACCAGCTGATCGGCATGGCGCACCTCGCAGCCGAGCCCGATCGCATAGCGCCGCACCGGCGCCCCGAAGGACCCCCCTGTCTTGGACACGTCGCGCGCCAGCGAGATATAGCGCACACCATCAGGCGTTTCCGCCAGTTGTCGCAGGAAATGCCCTGGCGTTTCAAAGGCGCGGTGCACGTTCCAGAGCGGGCAGGCGCCACCAAAGCGGGCAAATTGCAGCCGTGTGGCCGAGTGGCGTTTGGTGATCGTTCCCGCCTGATCGACCCGGACAAAGAAGAAGGGGATACCCTTGGCGCCCGGTCGTTGCAGGGTCGAGAGGCGATGCGCCACCTGTTCGATCGAGGCGCCAAAGCGGGTGCTGAGCCGTTCCAGATCGTGGCGGGTCTGCTGCGCGGCCTCCAGGAAGATGCCATATGGCATCAGGGCGGCACCGGCGAAATAGTTGGCCAGCCCGATCTTGGCGATGGCGCGCGCCTCTTCGCTGTGAAAACGGGCGAAATCGAGCGTTGCCTCGAGCAGCGAGTTCTGGCTGAGCAGCGCCACCTGCAAGAGCAACTGAAAGACCTGGGTCTGGGGCGCGCTGCGGGTCGACAGGCGCAGCAGGCGCGTTGCGGGATCGTACTGGCGCAGTGCCTCGATATCGGCCAGCTCGACCGTGATGCCGCGATCGGCCAGCGCGGCCAGCGCCGCGCCGCGTACACCGTCGGTCTGGGCCCGGGCTGCGAACCGTTCTGCCGCGTGATCGACCGCGTCGATGTAGTTGTCACAATAATGGAAGAAGTCGCGCACCTCCTCCCAGGGGCTGGCCTGGATGCGGGCATCCTCGCGTCCCAGCGCCTCGTCCAGCGAAGCCAGCCGTTCATGGGTCTGCCGGTATGTGCGGTGTAGCTCGATAAAGGCGCGCGCCAGCGCTGGCGCATTGGACGCGGTCAGGCGCAGATCGGCGAGCGGCGGCATCGCATCGGCAAAGATCGGGTCGGCCAGCGCCTCGCGCATGTCACTGACCAGCCGCTCGCTGTCGCCGGTGCTCAGTTCGGTCACGTCCAGCCCGAATTCCTGCGCCAGCGCCAGCACCACCGAGGTCGAGACCGGGCGGTTGTTGTTCTCCATCTGGTTCAGATAGGGCAGCGACACGCCCAGCTTGGCGGCGAAATCCTTTTGCGTCAGCGACAGGCGGTTGCGGATCTCGCGCAGCTTGGCGCCGGCATAGAGTTTCTGGGTGGCCATGATCGGGTGCCGACTCTTTGCAAGTTTACCTTCTGCACAGGCTACGTTTGCAAAGCGGGAACGGCAAGGTCAGAGCGGTTGGCCGTCGCAAAAGACCTGTCGCCATTCCAGGATCGTGACCTCCTTGCGCAGGCCAGTGGGCCAGAACGGGTCCTGTTCGACCAGAGCCTGCACATCGGCGCGGGTCCCGGCCTCGATCAGCCACATGCCACCGCGCCCTTGGGCGCCCTCGAACAGCGGTCCGGCGCCGCGGATGGCCGCGCCCTGGGTTGCGAGAAAGGCAAGGTGCTCGGCCATGTGGCGCTGGCGCAGATGTTCCTTGCCCGGATTGTCCTGAAACGTGACGCAGAAAAGCATGATAGCTCCCTTTCGGTTTGGATACCGGCAGGGTGACATGCTGCAAATCCACCGTGCAGGGTGGAAAATTGCAGCCAACAGATGCAAGATTGCAGTCATGAACTGGGACGACATGCGGTATCTGCTGGCGGTTGCGCAGGCGGGCAGCCTCAAAGGGGCGGCCCGGTCCCTTGGGGTGGACAAGACCACCGTGTCGCGGCGTCTTCGCGCGATGGAGGCAGCGCTTGGGCGTCCGCTTGTCGAACCGCGCGGGCCGGGGCTGGGCCTTACCGACTTCGGCCAGGTGCTGCACCGGCATGCCGAGGTCATGCGCGACGAGATGCGGGCGGTGGATGCCCGGATCATGGCCGATCATGCCGCGCCGCTGGGAACGGTGCGCCTGACGTCGGTGCCGTTGATCATCAATCATGTCCTGTTGCCGGCCCTCTCCGACCTGCGCGCGGCGGCGCCGGGACTGCGGGTCGAGCTGATCGCCGAGTCGCGCGATCTCAGCCTGTTGCGCGGCGAGGCCGATATCGCGCTGCGTCTGGCGCGTCCGACAGAGGGCGGGCAGGGCGTTCTGGCGCGCAAGCTGGGCGATCTGGACTATGCTGCCTATGGCGCGCGGGGCGCTGCGGGGCCGATGCCCTGGATCGGGTACGAGCCGCGGATGGGCTATCTCTCGCATGCGGCGGCGATTGCGCGGGCGGCCGAGGCAGAGGGTGGTTTTGCGGTCGCGGTCAACGATGCCGAGTCCCTGTTCCAGATGGTCTGTGCCGGGCATGGCAGGACATTGTTGCCGCGTGCCATCGCGGATGCCGATGCGCGTCTGGTCGAGGTGCCGTTCCCCCATGTTGCCTTGCCAAGGCGCGAAGTCTGGCTGATGGTGCGCCGTGATCTGCGCGAGCTGGACAGGGTGCGTCTGGCGATGGAGTGGGTCGAACGAGCCTTTGCGGCGCGGATGTCACAGGCCCAGTCGACGCGCCCGCCAGATCACCGAGAAAATGGCGACAACCCCTAAGAGGGCGGTGGCCAGCATCAGCAGCAACAGCGGCATCGCGCCGGTTTCAGGCGACAGCAGGGCGCCGGCCCAGGCGCTCAGCGCGGCGCCGCCCCCCAGCATGATGGCGCCGTTCAGCCCCGAGGCGCTGCCCGCCAGATGCGGGCGCACCGACAGCGCGCCGGCGGTGGCATTGGGGATCGCCATGCCGTTGCCCAGCCCAACCAGTGTCATGAACCCAAAGAAGCTGTATTCCGACCCAAAACCGGCCAGCAGCGTGACCAGCGACAGCGTCACGCCAAGCGCGTTCATCAGGCAGCCCCACAGCACCATCCGGTCGACCCCGACCCGGACCGAAAAGGCGCCGCTGACGAAGTTGCCGGCGAAATACCCCAGCGCCGGGGCGCCAAAGAACAGGCCCATGCGCGCGGGCTCCATCCCGAAAACCTCGGTGCTGACAAAGGGGGCGCCGCCCAGATAGGCAAAGAACGCCCCCGAAGACAGGCCGCTGGCCAGCGAATAACCCCAGAACCGGGGCGAGGTCAGCAGGGCGGGATATTCGCGAAACTGCTGAATCAGGGTCTTGCCGCTTTTCAGCGCGGTTTCTCCGAAATCGACATAGGTGAGAATGAGCGCCGCCACCCCGAGCACGAACAGGATCCAGAAATTGGCCTGCCAGCCGAAATACTGGTCCAGCACGCCGCCCAGCGCGGGGCCGATCATCGGCACCACCGCCATGCCCATGGTCACCCAGCCCAGCATCGAGGCGGCCTCGTCCTGCTGGTACATGTCGCGCACCGCGGCGCGGCTGAGCACGATGGCCACCGCGATCACCGCCTGGCACATGCGAAAGAACAGGAATACCTCGACCGTGGGCGCATAGATGCACCCCAACGTGACGAACAGGAACAGGACCAGCCCCCACAGGATGACGGGGCGACGCCCGGCCTTGTCCGCCAGCGGCCCGATCACCACCTGCATCGCCGCGTTCACCGCCAGATACAGCGCGACCGAAAGCTGCATCAGCCGGTAATCGGTCTGGAAATATTCGGTCATGTTGGGCAGGCTGGGCAGGAAGATGTTCATGCCCAGGGCCGAGAGGCCCGACAACAGGATCAGCGTGGCAAGCGCAGGCGGGCTGCGATGCGATGGGGCGGGCGGGCTCTGCATGGTTCCGATCTAGGGGCGGCGCGCGGGCAAGTCCATCTCTGGGCATGGCTTAAGGTGTTAATTAGCAAGTTTTCATTTTGCTAACGGCTTCTTGCCAAAGATTTGCAAATTTGCCGAATTCCCCTTTGGCCCTTGCAGCATTGTCTTTATGGTCCGTTCAAATTTCAAAGGGGACAATCGCCATGAAAGACATCCTTTCCGAGCTGGAAACCCGCCGCGAGGCCGCGCGGTTGGGGGGCGGGCAAAAGCGGATCGACGCCCAGCATGCCCGGGGCAAGCTGACGGCGCGCGAGCGGATCGAACTGCTGCTGGACGAAGACAGCTTCGAAGAGTTCGACATGTTCGTCAGCCACCGCTGCACCGATTTCGGGATGGAAAAACAACGACCTGCGGGCGATGGCGTGGTCACCGGCTGGGGCACGATCAATGGCCGCATGGTCTATGTGTTCAGTCAGGATTTCACCGTCTTCGGCGGCTCGCTGTCGGAAACCCACGCCCAGAAGATCTGCAAGATCATGGATATGGCGGTGCAGAACGGCGCCCCGGTGATCGGCATCAACGATTCGGGCGGCGCGCGGATCCAGGAAGGCGTCGCCTCGCTGGCCGGCTATGCCGAGGTGTTCCAGCGCAACATCATGGCGAGTGGAGTGGTGCCCCAGATCAGCGTGATCATGGGGCCCTGTGCCGGTGGCGCGGTTTATTCCCCGGCGATGACCGACTTCATCTTCATGGTCAAGGACACCTCCTACATGTTCGTGACCGGCCCGGATGTGGTGAAAACCGTCACCAACGAGGTGGTCACCGCCGAGGAACTGGGCGGTGCCTCGACCCATACCCGCAAGTCCTCGGTCGCCGACGGCGCCTTTGAGAACGATGTCGAGGCGCTGGCCGAGGTCCGCCGCCTGGTCGATTTCCTGCCGCTCAACAACCGTGAGAAGCCGCCCGTGCGCCCCTTCTTCGACGAGCCGGGCCGGATCGAGGCCAGCCTCGACACTTTGGTGCCGGAAAACGCCAACACGCCCTATGACATGAAAGAGCTGATCAACAAGATCGCGGACGAGGGTGATTTCTATGAAATCCAGGAGGATTTCGCCAAGAACATCATCACCGGCTTCATCCGGCTCGAAGGGCAGACCGTGGGCGTCGTGGCCAACCAGCCGATGATTCTGGCCGGCTGTCTGGACATCGACTCCAGCCGCAAGGCGGCACGCTTCGTGCGCTTCTGCGACTGTTTCGAAATCCCGATCCTGACGCTGGTCGATGTGCCGGGCTTCCTGCCGGGCACCAGCCAGGAGTATGGCGGTGTCATCAAGCATGGCGCCAAGCTGCTGTTCGCCTATGGCGAGGCGACCGTGCCAAAGGTCACCGTGATCACCCGCAAGGCCTATGGCGGCGCCTATGACGTGATGGCCTCCAAGCATCTGCGCGGCGATTTCAACTATGCCTGGCCGACCGCCGAGATCGCGGTGATGGGCGCCAAGGGCGCGACCGAGATCATCCACCGTGCCGATCTGGGCGATGCGGACAAGATCGCCGCCCATACCAAGGATTACGAGGGCCGGTTCGCCAACCCGTTTGTCGCCGCCGAACGCGGCTTCATCGACGAAGTGATCCAGCCGCGCAGCACCCGCAAACGCGTCAGCCGTGCCTTTGCCTCGCTGCGGGGCAAGTCGCTCAAGAACCCGTGGAAGAAGCACGACAACATTCCGCTCTGACCCCGTAGGGTGGGCAGTTTGCCCACCTGCACGGTTGGGGTGGGCAAACTACCCACCCTACGGAACTGAAGAATCTATCAGCACCTCCTCCCGCAGTGGCTTTCTGCCCTGTGGGAGGCCTTGAAAACTAGGAGCAATGCATTGTTCTCAATTAAGAAAACTCTTTTCGCTTCGCTCGTGGCTGCTGCTTCCCTCGTGGGTTGGGAGGCTGAAGCAATGAGGGGCAAAAAAACAAAGATTTCCCAAAAAGACGTTTACATCCTGATGCTGTACACCCGCGAGCAAGACGCGCCTTTTACCGGCGCGGTTTTTTGCCCGGTTGCCAACGGCAAGGTTCAGGATTGCAAAAAAAGAGACGGCGGCTTCATTTTTGGAATGTACCGTTTCGACATCGGTACTTCCTGGTTTACCCGGGACCGTGATGCAGGGCTGCCTTATGCGTTGTTCGATAACGTGCGGTTTAAGGGGAAGGGGCAGTATGTACTGACGTCGGGGGCATTTGGGGAGGCCACAGTTATTCCGGAAGACATCACGTATTCCTTTAATTCGGAACCAGGCACAGTTTTTGTCATTCCTGAAACAGGGCAATCAGCTAGTGAGGCAATCAAAATTGCCCAAACTCTCTTGAGGGGTGAATATGGCGATGCCGTTGACCAGTTGAATATCCGGCTCATCGACGCTGTGAAGTATGATTGCGAAGGGTCGTCAGTTTACAAGCGGACTTGCAAGCCCGGTGCAGCGGTCAGCCCTTCTGCGCTGCGTAAGAACTGGTAATCCGTGGCCTGCAGGACCTGGCATATCACGCGCGCTGACGGGAAGCTCCAGCTTTCCCGCCGCTTGCCTGCGTCCTTTGACGTGGCGGCGGAGACCGTGCTTCCAGCCGCTGACCCATTGCGGCTGGCGCACCAGATCCGCCAGGACATGTGGCGTAAGCTGCAGTCCCTGTGTGGTTTCTCCCCGGTGGTCGAAATAACCGCCGAAGGGCAGGGGCTGCGGGTGCGTGCAGGCGCCCATGTGATCCGCGCGGTTCCGGGTATGGAAAGCCCGGGCGCCTGGCACAGCCACGATCTCGATTTCCAGATGGTCTATGTCACCAAGGGCTGGGTCGTCTTCGAATACGAGGGGCAGGGCGAGCATCTGCTGCGCGCGGGGTCCTGCGTGTTGCAGCCGCCCGGCATCAAGCATCGCGAATGCCGCCATTCCGACGACATGGAGCTGATCGAGATCATCTCGCCCGCCGCATTCGAAACACGGGACGAGACTGCCCCATGACCCTGCACGCCCGACATGGAACAGCGCCCGCCACGTGCGATGCGCAAGCAACCCCGGCGAGAGGAGCCCGCTTGCGGGGCCGGGGTTGCCTCTATGTCCTGGCGCTTGTGGCCGCGTTTGCCGCGCCCGCACGGGCACAGGCGCTGCTGCCGGTGCCCTCGGGCCAGCCGGTCGAACTGGCCGATATCCTGCTGGATGACAATCCGGGAGAGCTGTGGATCCGTTTCCGCTTCATCGCGCCCAAGATCGGCGATCAGGCAGGGCAGATCCCCTATGACGTGGTGGCCATCGACATGGAGCATCTGTGCACCATCCTGGCGGTTCCCTATGTCGAAAGCCGCCAAATCACCCCAGCGCGCGTGATCATCTCGATGTCGGACCGCCCGGTCGCCTTTGGCACCTCGCAGCCCGGCTCTACACAATATTTTGAGGCCTACCGCCTCCGCGAGTCTCGCTGTATCTGGGAGGAGTTTTGACGATGCCACAACATGTTGCGGGTCAAACTTCACATCAGCGGAGTTTTGCGACTTTGGAGTCACAGGCCATGAACTTGCCCGATCTCGGATGTATTTCCGAACCGTTTTCAACTATGCTCGCGCTCGGTCGCCAACGTGCGTCCAATCCCGAAAGGGTGAGGCAGGCAGAAGCTGTCGCTTCTGTTGGTTTCGATTGTGTCAGTAGGAGAAACAGATGTCGAAATGCATCAAATTCGTTGCAATGGTTGCCTTCGTTGGCGCCGTTGCCGCATGTGACAACTCGCCGAAAGAAGAGTTCGTCATCGTCGAGCCCATCTCGACCGAACCGGTCTTCACCGGCAAGTACAAGTAAAGACCTCGCGGGATCGGCCCTGCGGCCGGTCCCGCGTTTCGCCGCGCTCTCTGGCCGGGAGGGCGTGTCATGCTGAAACATCGCGGTTTCCCCAGCCGCATGCCCGGCTCTGATTTCCAGTTCACCATCCGCCGCGCCAATCCCAAGGGCGTGACGCCGCTCACCCGGCGCGAGCGGTATCGCGACCGCAAGGCGGTCGACCGGCGTGCCGATGCGCTGTTCATGCAGGCCCTGTGGGAGCAGTTCGGCGACCAACCGTTCGAGCGCGGCAATCTGGATGCCGGGCGGCTGAGTTGGCTGTTTGGTCGCGAGGTTGTGGCAGCCGAGGATCCCTTTGATCCGGCCAGCTACGAGGCGCTTCTGGTCATCGACGTGGCGGTGGCGCGGGCCTCGTTCCCCGATGCGTTCGACGGGGACGATTGGGAATGATCCATCCGGCGGCGCATATGGCCCGATCCGGGACTACCGGACACGCCCTGACCGAGGGAGGACAGGGCGTGCCGCGGCTCTCAGAAGTTCAGCTGTACCGCAAGCTGAACCCGGTCGCCTTCGAAGCTGGCGCCGGTCGAGGTGGTGCGTTCGCCAAAGATGTATTCGGCACCCAGCGTCAGATTGTCGGTGGGTTTGTAGAACGCGTTGACATGGATGGATTCAAGCTCGGTGAAATCGAGCGTGCCGGTGGAGGTCCCGAGGTCGTATTCTTCGTTGCCATAGGCGATGCCGAAGTTCCACTTCTCGCCCACATCCTGCCGGAATTCGACGGTGAAGCCGTCGACATCGTTGGCCACGCCGCCAACCGCCGAGGCACCACCGCCGATCAGCAGCGGGCCCAGTGCCTCACCGGTGACAAAGGTTGCCTGGAACAGGCCGCCATGCCAGGGGCGCAGGGCACCGGACACGGTGACGCCGGTCTGATCGACCTCGGTGCCGCCGGAAATGACGGTGCCGACCAGACCCGCGATCCGGGCCGAGAACAGATCGTCATTGTATTCCAGCGCGGCGGTGACGACCGGATCATCCGAGCGGGCGCTGTTTTCCTCGATCGAGGCGCTGAACACCGCCTTGCCGAAGGCATGGGTGTAACGCACCTGCGGCACCCGGGCAAAGGTCACGCCGACCGGACCGTTGAACTCGACACTGGTCGGGTAATGGCCGATGGGCATGAAGTTGGTCCAGGTCTGACCGATCAGCCAGTGATCGCCGATGCGGATATTGGCATGGCGCAGGCGCAGTTCGGACCGGCCGCCCGAGGCGAACAGGTCAAACTCCAGCTGCCCGCCCAGGGTGCCGATATCGGTTTCGGTGCTGGTGCGGATGCCCAGGCGCGATTGGCGCACGGTGGCACCAAAGGTACCGTCGGTGGCATTCGCAGGCTCGCCGATATTGTTCACGAATGCGGTGTCACCCTGCACAAAGTCGAAATCGTAGAAGAAATCGGCCTTGGCATATCCGTAAATGTCGATTGCGGTGCGCCCGATGTTCAGGTCGCCATTGGCACCGGCGGCACGTCCGGCCTCCAGTGCCTCGACCCGGGCGCGCAGCGCGTCCAGCTCGGCCTGGCTGCCGGCGTCTCCGGCGGTCGCCGTGCTGGCGGCCCCCAGAGCCGCCATCAGCGCCAGCGCCGAAATTGCGTCAAGTCTCCTCACCATTTCTACCCATCTCCTCGTTTATGTGGTGAGGTTTTGGGTTCCATGCGCCCCCGGTTCGAGCAAATGACAAGCAGGCGATTGGCCGTGAGCGAAAATTGCCGCGATGGTGATCGGTCGGGAGTTGAGTTTTTGCCCGTCGCACACGCTGTCTCGCCGAGGCCGGGTTTGCTGCGCACAAAGGCGTGCAGCCCGTGTGAAAGCATCTGCCGCGCCTATGGGCGGGGCTGGGATCATGCGGTGATGCGTAACGCTTATGTGACAGGGGCCATGCGCGCAGCAGCGAAGCGCCCAGTCGGCATATTCCCGCCAGAGTTGCTTGGCGCCCGGCAGAATCCGGCTCAAATCCGGCGCCGCGTGAACCGGGGCTTGGCGGCTTGCCATGGATACGGCAGCCTCGTTCAGGCGTGCGGCACAAATCTGCCTGCGTCGTGCGCGCACCTACTATTCCGTACCCCTTCCCTAAGCGGGCGGTTTGATGTCGCTGACCTCGAACCGCCCGTCTTTTTACCCGCGCCCGGCGCGGGTGGATCGGCGGATTTCCCCCAAATTGCGCGGCCCGCCGCTGAGGCTGTCACGGCGCGTGCGCGCCGCTTGATTTCCACCCGCGCGCAGCGCCATCTATCTGCCCATAAGACGGACCAATCCGAAGGAAGGGCAGGATGCAGAAATCGAAACTATTTGCCGGTCTGGCGCTTGTCGCCAGCCTGGCCGCCTGTGGCGACAACCCGACCGAACAGGCCCTTTATGGCGGCAGCGCCGGGCTTCTGGGATCGCTCGTCCTGGACGGAAACCCGGTTGTCGGCGCTGCGGCCGGCGCCGCAGGCAACATGCTTTATTGCAAGGTGCAAGGCACCTGCAACTGACGCACCGACTTCTCCCCGGGTCCTGACAGGCCCGGCTGACATCGCGCGACACGCCGTTCCTGGCCATCTGGCCGGGGGCGGCGTTTTGCGTTCCGACCCTTCCAAGACAGAGGACACCGCATGTTCAACAAGATCCTGATCGCCAACCGGGGCGAAATCGCCTGCCGGGTCATCAAGACGGCGCGCAAGATGGGCATTTCCACCGTTGCCATCTATTCGGACGCGGACAAGCAGGCGCTGCATGTGCAGATGGCTGACGAGGCGGTGCATATCGGCCCGCCCCCCGCGAACCAGTCCTATATCGTCATCGACAAGGTGATGGCCGCCATTCGCGCCACCGGCGCCCAGGCGGTGCACCCGGGCTATGGCTTCCTTTCGGAAAACTCGAAATTCGCCGAGGCGCTTGAGGCCGAGGGCGTGATCTTTGTCGGCCCCCCGAAAGGGGCGATCGAGGCGATGGGCGACAAGATCACCTCGAAGAAGATCGCGCAGGAGGCAAATGTTTCGACCGTGCCCGGTTACATGGGCCTGATCGAGGATGCCGACGAGGCGGTCAAGATCTCGAACCAGATCGGCTATCCGGTGATGATCAAGGCCTCTGCCGGGGGCGGCGGCAAGGGCATGCGGATCGCGTGGAACGATCAGGAGGCGCGCGAGGGCTTCCAGAGTTCCAAGAACGAGGCGGCGAACTCTTTTGGCGATGACCGTATCTTCATCGAGAAATTCGTCACCCAGCCGCGCCATATCGAAATCCAGGTGCTGTGCGACAGCCATGGCAACGGCATCTATCTGGGCGAGCGCGAATGCTCGATCCAGCGCCGCAACCAGAAGGTCGTCGAAGAGGCGCCCAGCCCCTTCCTCGACGAGGCCACCCGCCGCGCCATGGGCGAACAGGCCGTGGCCCTGGCCAAGGCCGTCGGCTATGCCAGCGCGGGCACCGTCGAGTTCATCGTCGACGGGCAGAAGAACTTCTACTTCCTGGAAATGAACACCCGCCTGCAGGTGGAACACCCGGTGACCGAGCTGATCACCGGCGTCGATCTGGTGGAACAGATGATCCGGGTTGCCGCGGGCGAACCGCTGAGTATCACCCAGGGTGATGTGAAACTGACCGGCTGGGCCATCGAGAACCGGCTTTATGCCGAGGATCCCTATCGCGGCTTCCTGCCCTCGATCGGCCGTCTGACCCGTTACCGCCCGCCGGCGGAAACCGCCGCTGGCCCGTTGCTGGTCAATGGCAAATGGCAGGGGGATGCGCCCTCGGGCGAGGCGGCTGTGCGCAACGATACCGGCGTCTATGAGGGCGGTGAGATCAGCATGTATTATGATCCGATGATCGCCAAGCTCTGCACCTGGGCACCGACCCGTGCCGCTGCGATCGAGGCGATGCGCATCGCGCTCGACAGTTTCGAGGTCGAAGGCATCGGTCACAACCTGCCGTTCCTCAGCGCCGTGATGGACCACCCGAAATTCATTTCGGGCGACATGACCACCGCCTTTATCGCCGAGGAATATCCCGAAGGCTTCGAAGGGGTGAACCTGCCCGAGACCGATCTGCGCCGGGTGGCCGCTGCCGCCGCCGCGATGCACCGTGTCGCCGAGATCCGCCGCACCCGGGTGTCGGGCCGGATGGACAATCACGAGCGTCGGGTGGGCACCGAATGGGTGGTCACGCTGCAAGGCGCCGACTTCCCGGTCACCATCGCCGCCGATCACGACGGATCGACCGTCAGCTTTGACGATGGCAGTTCGATGCGGGTGACCAGCGACTGGACTCCGGGGGACCAGCTGGCCAACCTGATGGTGGACGGCGCGCCGCTGGTGCTGAAGGTGGGCAAGATCTCGGGCGGGTTCCGTATCCGCACCCGGGGCGCCGACCTGAAGGTGCATGTGCGCACCCCGCGTCAGGCGGAACTGGCGCGCCTGATGCCCGAGAAACTGCCGCCAGACACCTCGAAAATGCTGCTCTGCCCGATGCCCGGCCTGATCGTGAAGGTCGATGTCGAAGTGGGCCAGGAGGTTCAGGAGGGCCAGGCGCTGTGCACCATCGAGGCGATGAAGATGGAAAACATCCTGCGCGCCGAGAAAAAGGGCGTGGTCGCCAAGATCAATGCCAGCGCCGGCAACAGCCTGGCCGTTGACGACGTGATCATGGAGTTCGAATAACCCCATGTTCGGGGCACGCACATATCCTCGCGCCTCGCGGCCGCTCGCGGTGCTGGCCCTGATCGGGCTGGCGGCCTGTGCGCTGGACCGCGAGGCCGAGGTGCGTGCCCAGCTCGGCGGCTGGATGCCGCTGGGCGACACGCTCTATTTCGAGTCCAAGCTGGAATGCACCGCCGGGGTGTTCGCCACCCCGGCCGATATCCTGCAAACCAAGGTGCGCACGGTTTCGACCCTGCGCGACGGGTTGGCGGCACTGTCGCGCGAGGCCATCGTTGCCTTTGACCTTGAGGGCGAGACGCCCGATCAGGTCTCGCAGGCGGTGATGTCGGCGGATCTGCCCAAGGGTTTGGGCATCCTGGCCTCGGGCCTCAGCGCGCGCGCCTGCATGGACGAGGCCACCAAATCGGCCTATCTGAGCGCGCTGCACTCTCCCGCCGCGCTGCTGATCTTTGCCCCCGACAACAACGCTCTGGTGATCCTGGACCGGGATCGGCGACAGGTCTTCTTTGCCCGGGGGGATGTGTGATGGCGGCGCGCGTGCCTCAATCCAGCCCGCGCCGGTCGCGGATTTCCTGTTCGCGGGTGGGCATCTTGTCGATCGAGCGGGTCAGCTCGCGCACGCTCCACGGGGTTGGTTTGCGCAGCTTGACGCCGCCGTCCTTGTCGATCAGCACCAGGGCAAAGCCGCGCGGGCGCAGTTTCTGGCGCGCCGGCGCGCGGGCGGCCGGATCGGTATCGGTCAGCACCACCACGTCACGCTCTTCCAGCATGGCCGCGCCTGCGCGCAGCATCTCGATCTGCTGCTGGAACCTGGGATCGGCCTCGGTATCGGCAAAGATCACGATGGGCCGTTTTATCCATAAAAATTCGCTCAAATCGCTGTCACCGGCGGGCCGGATCAGCGCGTCCTGCTCGGGCTGGGTGGCATCGGCAGCCCAGCCGGCAAGCGGGAGAAAGGCAAGGAAAACAAAGGCGAATAGGGGTTTCATATGGTCTCCTGTCCGCTTCAATATAACCGTGGCCGCGCCGATTGCGACCACTTGCGAGGGCGCGGGATGCAAAAAGTTTAACGTTAATGGCTTCGTCAGGGGTTGGGCATGACTGTGAAGGTACATTCCCGCTCCCACCGGGTCCTGAGGGCCCGCAAGAAAGGCTGCGCCATGGACGTTATCCTGCATATCGGCGCGCATCGCTGCGCGACCACGACATTTCAGCATTACCTTCGCCAGAATGCCGACCGGCTGGCCGCCGATGGCACCGGATTCTGGGGGCCACGGCGGACGCGCAACGGGCTGTTTCGCGGCCTGCTGCCCACGCCCGGCCCCGCCACCGGGCGCGACCTGCGCCGCCGCGCGGTGGGGCGGGTGCGGCTGAACCTGGCACGCACCGCGCTGGGCGGCACCCGGCGGCTGGTGGTCAGTGACGAGAACATGCTGGGCTCGATGCGGCAGAACCTGCGTCAGGCCGAGCTGTACCCGGACGCGGGCGAACGCATCGCCCGCTATGGCGAGGCCTTTGACGGCAAGATCAGCGATGTGGTGCTGAACATCCGCTCGCCCGAGCTCTGGTGGTCCTCGGCGCTGGGCTATGGGCTGACGCGCGGCTTTGGCCTGCCCGGAGAGGTGGCGCTGGACTGGATCGCGCAAAGCCGGCGCAGCTGGCGCGACGTGATCGCCGATATCGGTTGCGCGCTGCCCGGTGCCCGACTCTGGGTGCTGCCGTTCGAGATTTTCGCCGGCCGCCCCGAGGCGCAGCTGGAGGCGGTCACCGGTCGCCCGGCGCCGCACGAGCATAGCCGCGACTGGCTGAACGCCACGCCGCGCCTGCCGGAACTGCGCGAGATACTTCCGCCGCGCCTGGCCGAGGCGCTGCCCGGCGGCGAGGGCCGCTGGACCCCCTTTGCACCGGACCAGGCCGCCGCCCTGCGCGAGGCCTATGCCGATGACCTGATGTGGCTAGCCGCGGGCGCTGACGGGCTCGCCTGGCTGATGGATGATCCGAACAAGAAACCGGCGGGGCAAACCCTGCCAAGACCCGAATTGACAAGAGGAAGACGCAATGAGCAAGACCGACGATTGGCGGGCGCTGGCTGAGAAAGAGCTGCGCGGGCGCCCCGTTGAAGACCTGACCTGGCAGACGCTCGAAGGGATCGACGTCAAGCCGCTCTATACCGATGCGGACACCGCCGAGCTGCCGCATATGGGCGGGATGCCCGGCTTTGGCCCCTTTACCCGTGGCGTCAAGGCGACCATGTATGCGGGCCGCCCCTGGACCATTCGGCAATATGCCGGTTTCTCCACCGCCGAGGAATCGAACGCCTTTTACCGCCGCAACCTGGCCGCCGGTCAGCAGGGTGTCTCGGTCGCCTTCGACCTGGCCACCCATCGCGGCTATGACAGCGACCACCCCCGGGTGGTGGGCGACGTGGGCAAGGCCGGTGTCGCCATCGACAGCGTCGAGGACATGAAGATCCTGTTCGACGGCATCCCGCTGGACAAGGTCTCGGTCTCGATGACGATGAACGGCGCGGTGATCCCGATCCTGGCCAGTTTCATCGTCGCGGGCGAAGAGCAGGGCCATGACAGATCGGTGCTGTCGGGGACCATTCAGAACGACATTCTGAAAGAGTTCATGGTCCGCAACACCTATATCTATCCGCCCGAACCCTCGATGCGGATCATCTCGGACATCATCGGCTATACCTCGGACAACATGCCGAAGTTCAACTCGATCTCGATCTCGGGCTATCACATGCAAGAGGCCGGGGCGAACCTGGTGCAGGAACTGGCCTATACCCTGGCCGACGGGCGCGAATATGTGCGCGCCGCGATCGAGGCAGGGATGGACGTGGACAAGTTCGCAGGCCGCCTGTCCTTCTTCTTTGCCATCGGCATGAACTTCTTCATGGAAATCGCCAAGCTGCGCGCCGCGCGCACGCTGTGGCATCGCATCATGACCGAGTTCGGCGCGAAATCCGAACGCTCCAAGATGCTGCGCACCCATTGCCAGACTTCTGGTGTATCGTTGCAAGAGCAGGATCCCTATAACAACGTGATCCGCACCGCATACGAGGCGATGAGCGCGGTTCTGGGCGGCACTCAGTCGCTGCATACCAACGCGCTGGACGAGGCGATCGCGCTGCCCACCGATTTCTCGGCCCGCATCGCGCGCAACACCCAGCTGGTGCTGCAGGAAGAGACCGGCGTGACCAAGGTGGTCGATCCGCTGGCGGGCTCCTATTACGTCGAAAGCCTGACCAACGACCTGATCGAGAAGGCCTGGGCGCTGATCCAGGAGGTCGAGGAGATGGGCGGCATGACCAAGGCCGTGGCCAGTGGCATGCCCAAGCTCAGGATCGAGGAAAGTGCGGCCCGCCGTCAGGCGATGATCGACCGCGGCGAAGAGGTGATCGTCGGCGTCAACAAGTACCGCAAGGACAAGGAAGACCCGATCGACATTCTCGACGTCGACAACATGGCGGTGCGCGACGCCCAGATCGCCCGGCTGGAGCGTATTCGCGCCAGCCGCGACGAAGCGGCTTGCGCAGCGGCACTCGATGAACTCACGCGCCGCGCCAAAGAGGGCGGCAACCTGCTTGAAGCGGCCGTCGAGGCGGCCCGCGCCCGGGCATCCGTAGGAGAGATCAGCATGGCGATGGAAAAGGAATTCGGCCGCCACCGCGCCGAAGTGAAGACCCTGGCCGGTGTCTATGGCGCGGCCTATGAGGGCGATGAGGGCTTTGCCGCGATCCAGAAGTCGATCGAGGCCTTTGCCGAGGAAGAGGGCCGCCGCCCGCGTCTGTTGGTTGTCAAGATGGGCCAGGACGGCCATGACCGGGGCGCCAAGGTGATCGCCACCGCCTTCGCCGACATTGGCTTTGACGTCGATGTGGGGCCGCTGTTCCAGACCCCGGCCGAGGCGGCGCAGGATGCCATCGACAACGATGTGCATGTGGTCGGCATCTCCAGCCAGGCGGCGGGCCACAAGACGCTGGCGCCGCAACTGGTCGAAGAGCTGAGAAAGGCCGGTGCCGGCGATATCATCGTGATCTGCGGCGGGGTCATTCCGCAGCAGGATTACCAGTTCCTCTATGATCACGGGGTCAAGGCGATCTTTGGCCCGGGCACCAATATCCCCGAGGCGGCGCAGGATATCCTGAAGCTGGTGCGCGACGCGCGCGCGGGCTGAGGGCAGGGGCTGGGGGCGCTGCCCCCCGGCCTGCGGCCTCCCCCCGGAGTATTTCGAACCAGAAAGAAGCGGCAGGCGTTGGCTTGCCGCTTTTTTGCTGTCAGTCTCTGCTTTGGCAGGAGGACGGTGATGGAACTGGATCATTTCGCGGTGGCGGGCGAGACGCTGGAGGCGGCGCGGGCGCATGTGGAGGCGGCGCTGGGCGTGGCGATGCAACCGGGCGGTCAGCATGCGCGGTTTGGCACCCATAACACGCTTCTGGGCCTGGCGGACGGGCTCTATCTGGAGGCGATTGCCATCGACCCCGGCGCGCCGGGGCCGGAGCGGCCGCGCTGGTTCGATCTGGATCGCTTTTCAGGCCCTGCTCGGCTGAGCAACTGGATTTGCCGGGTGCCCGATCTGCAGGCGGCCCTGAGCGCGGCGCCAGCGGGGGCGGGGGATATCGTCGATCTGGAGCGCGGTGCGCTCAGCTGGCGGATGGCGGTTCCGGCAAGCGGCGTGCTGCCCTATGACGACCGGTTTCCGGCGCTGATCCAGTGGCAGGGCGATCTGCATCCGGCGGCGATGCTGGCGCCCTCGGGCTGCGCGTTGCGCTGGCTGGTGGTGACCCATCCCGAGGCGCGGGCGCTGGCAGAGCTGTGCGGGCCGCTGGAGCGCGTGGTGTTTGAGACCGGGCCATCGGGCCTGCGCGCCGAAATCGACACCCCGCACGGGATGCGGGTGCTGGCATGAAGATCCGGCCGGCGCGGGCGCTGGATGCGGCTGATATCGCCGGGATCGCCAACCATTACATCCGCGACACGCTGGTGACCTTTACCACCGAATTGCGCAGGCCAGAGGCTGTGGCCGGTGATATCGCCGCCCGCGCGCCCGCCTATCTGGTGGCCGAAGCGGCGGGAGCTATTCTGGGTTTTGCCACCTATGGCCCGTTTCGTGCCGGGCCCGGTTATGCTTGCACCCGCGAGCATTCGATCCTGCTCGACCCAGGCGCGCGGGGGCAGGGGGCGGGGCGCGCCCTGATGACGGAACTGGAGCGGGTTGCCCGCGCCGAGGGGGTGCATGTGCTGGTGGCAGGTATCTCGGGTGCCAATCCGGGCGCTGTGGCGTTTCACCGTGCATTAGGCTTTGCCGAGGTGGGGCGCCTGCCGCAGGTCGGACGCAAGGAGGGGCGTTGGCTCGACCTGGTCCTGATGCAGAAAATTCTGGACGCCGACCCAAATTGACGCACCTGACACCGCCGGGCGAAGGCGCTAGTGTGGCGCCATGTCACTCTGGACCCGCATAACCGACGCGCTGAGCGCGCTGGCGCAGGGCGAAAGCCTGAGCGCCGTGTTCGAACGCCTGCGCACGCCGCCCGAGAAATCGGTGGCCTTTGCCATTGCCGTCATCGCGCTGGGCGCCAAGATGGCCAAGGCCGATGGCCGGGTCACCCGCGACGAGGTGACCGCCTTTCGCGAGGTGTTCCAGATCGCCCGCGCGGATGAGGCGGGCGCGGCGCGGGTCTTTGACATGGCCCGTACCGATGTCGCCGGCTATCAGGATTACGCCCGCAAGATCAAAGGCATGTTCGCCGAGGACAGCACCGTGCTGTGTGACCTGATGGAGGGGCTGTTTCACATCGCCATGGCCGACGGGTTCTATCATCCGGGCGAGAACGAGTTCCTGGAAGAGGTGGCGCAGATCTTTGGCCAGACCGACCGCCAGTTCCATGCCCTGCGGGCCCGCTTCGTGCCCGATGCGCCCAAGGATCCCTATACGGTGCTGGGGGTGTCGCCCGACATGCCGATGCCCGAGATCCGCAAGGTCTGGCGCAATCTGGTTCGCGAGACACATCCGGACGCGATGATGGCGCGCGGCGTGCCCGAAGAGGCGATCCGCCTGGCCGAGAAGAAGATGATCGACATCAACCGCGCCTGGGACGAGCTCAACGGCGCGCGGGTCTAGGGCGATGCGGCTGGCGACCTGGAATATCGAGTGGTTCGCCAACCTGTTCGACCGCAATGACCGCCTGTTGGTGGATGACCGCTGGTCCGGGCGCCACGATGTCACCCGCGCCCAGCAGGTCGAGGCGATCGCCAAGGTGCTGACCGCGCTTGATGCGGATGCGGTGCTGATCGTCGAGGCGCCCAATACCGGGCGAACCCAGAACACGGTGCGGGCGCTGGGCGCCTTTGCCGAGGCTTTTGACCTGCGCACCCACGCCGCGGTGATGGGTTTTGCCAACGAGACCCATCAGGAACTGGCGCTGCTCTACGATCCGGCCCGGCTTGAGGCGCGCCACGATCCCCTGGGCGAAGAGACCGGCAAGCGCGGCAGCGCCACGCCGCCCCGGTTCGACGGCACCTATCGGATCGACCTCGATATCGACGCGACCGAGGATCTTGTGCGCTTTTCCAAACCGCCGCTGGAGCTGGAGGTGACAACCGCCACCGGCACGCGGTTCCGGATGATCGGGGCGCATCTGAAATCCAAGGCGCCGCACGGGGCCGGGTCGCGGGACGAAGCGATCCGCATCTCGATCCTGAACCGGCGCAAACAGCTGGCCCAGGCGATCTGGCTGCGTGAGCGGGTCGAGGATCATCTGACACGCGGGGACGAGGTGGTGCTGCTGGGCGATCTGAACGATGGCCCCGGTCTGGACGAGTTCGAACATCTGTTTGGCCGCTCCTCGGTCGAGATCCTGCTTGAGGCGGGGCTGTATGACCCGCATGCCGACAAAGCGCGGCAGGTGCGCCCCGGGCCGCTGCCGGCGACGGCGCGGTTCCAGCTGCCGGGCGAGGGGCGGTACCTGTCGGCGCTGCTCGATTACGTGATGATCAGCAAGGGCCTGATGGCGCGGCGCCCGGCCTGGCGTATCTGGCACCCGTTCGACGATGCCGAATGCTGGCAGATGGTGGAGCTGCGCGAGGCGCTGCTGACTGCCTCGGATCATTTCCCGGTGACGCTCGATATTGATATCTGAGCTTTGAATTCCGGGGGCGGAATGCTTATCTGACGGGTATGAGACCGATCCTTGTCATCGCCCTTGGCCTGATGCTGACCGCCCCGCTTGCTGCCACCGCGCAAGAGGAGGAGGAACCGGGCCGCTCGTTGATGGAACGCGGCGCCGAACTGTTCCTCAAGGGGCTCAGCCAGGAGGTGGAACCGGCTCTTAGGGACCTGCGCGACATGGCGGGCAAAGTGGGGCCATCGGTGCTGAGCTTTCTGGAACAGATGGGCCCGGCGCTGGCCGATCTGGCCGACAAGGTCGAGGACTGGTCGGTCTATGAAATGCCCGAGATGCTGCCCAACGGCGACATCATCATCCGCCGCAAGACGCCGCTGCCCGACCCTGCGCCGGAACAGCCGGCAGACGAGGTGCCCAAGGGCCTGACCGACATCTAGACTGGCGTCACAACGGCCCGGACGGCCATAGCGCGCGGGCGCGCCCGGAATGCGCCTCGCTCCGGGCTGTGCAAACCGGGGGCGCCATGCAACCAATACACCATGGCCAGAATCAATCTCGAACAACTCAGCACATTCCTTGCGGTCGTCCGACTTGGCGGCGTGCGCAGGGCGGCAACCAGCCTGAACCTGACCCAACCCGCCGTCACGGCCAGGATCAAGAACCTGGAAGACAACCTGGATTGCGAGCTGTTCGACCGCACCCAAAGCGGCATGAAACTGACCAAGCGAGGCGAGTTGCTGCTGGGCCATGCCGAGAAATACGAACATCTCACCCAGCTGGTCGAGCGCGATCTGGTCGACCCCGCCGGAGTCGAGGGGCGCCTCAGGCTGGGCGCCTCGGAGACCATCGCGCAATGCTGGCTGCCCGATCTGGTGACGCGGCTGCACCAGCTGTTTCCCAAGCTCGAGATCGAGCTGGTCGTGGACATCTCGGCGAATTTGCGCGCGGGCCTGATGGACCGCGAACTTGACCTGGCAATCCTGCTGGGGCCGCTTTCGGAATTCTCGGTCAACAATGTCGAACTGCCCGATTTCGAACTGGCCTGGTACGCAGCGGCCGATACATCCAGCGAAGCGATCGCGGCCAGCTATCTGTCGCGCCCTGTGCTGACCTATCCGCGCAATACCCGGCCCTATCGCGAACTTAAGGAAAAGCTGTTTGAACAGGCGGGGCCGAATTTCTCGCTGTTTCCCTCTTCGTCGCTGTCGGCCTGTTTCCGTCTGGTCGAGGCCGATCTTGGCGTCGCGGTGCTGCCGCGGGCCCTGGGGCGCGAATATGTACTGGCCGGACGAATTCGCGAGTTCGACCCCGGCTGGGTTCCCGCCCCGCTGCGGTTCACCATCTGCTATATGGGAGAACCGAAAAGCCAATTGATTGAAACCGCGGCACATATGGCCCGTGAGGTGGCGGTGGATTACCACGGTGATAAAAATAATTTATAGCTCGAGGTAAATTTTTTCGATTTGATTTTATAATTCGGACCTGTGACGCTTTCCGTGACCTAAAAGGGGGGATCGGGGTGAGCGTGGGGTATGACAGATTAAAGACAAGTTCCCTTGCAGAGCTGCGCGCGGCAATCCGGTCGGGCGCCTACCGGTCGCATACCGCCGGGCTGGGCCAGGGGTATCTGCAGGCCAATCTGGCGATCCTGCCCGAAGCCTATGCGCTTGACTTCATGCGCTATTGCCAGCGCAATCCCAAGCCATGTCCGCTGATCGGCGTGTCCGACACGGGCAATCCGATGATGTTCACGCTGGGCCGCGATATCGACATTCGCACCGACGTGCCCGCCTATAACGTCTATCGCGACGGGCGGCTGGACAGCGTGTCCGCCGACATCACCGAGGATTGGCGCGACGATCTGGTGGTCTTTGCGCTGGGCTGCTCCTTCACCTTCGAACACGCGGTGATGCGCGCGGGTGTTGCGCTTTGGCATGTCGACAACGACAGGACGGTGCCGATGTTCCGCTCGAATATCGAGACCGTTCCCGCCGGCCCGTTTTCGGGCAAGATGGTGGTCTCGATGCGGGCGGTGCCCGAGGATCGGGTGGCCGAGGTCGCGGAAATCTCGCGCGCCTATCCGCTGGCCCATGGCGCGCCCGTCTATTGGGGCGATCCGGCGGGTCTGGGCATTGCCGACATCATGTCCCCCGATTGGGGCGACCCGGCCCCGCTCGGCCCCGGCGAGGTGCCGATGTTCTGGGCCTGTGGCGTGACCCCGCAAGTGGCGATCGAGGCCGCGCGCCTGCCGCTCTGCATCACGCACAAACCCGGGCACATGCTGATCACAGACGTGGCCGAGGACGCCGAAGTCCCGGTCGTCGAGACCGCACAAGACAAACGATAACAGTCAACAAGGAGAACCAAGATGAAACGAGTGATGTTCAGTCTGGCCGCAAGCACGGCACTTGCCGCGCCGGTCGCGGCCGAAGACCTGTCCGTGGTCGGCAGCTGGTCGAGCCTGCCCCTGCACAAGCAATACGAAGCGCCGTTCTGGAGCGAGACCCTGCCGGCGGCCTCGGGTGGCAAGATCAACGTGTCGCTGACCACCCATAATCAGATGAACCTTGGCGTGGGCGACGTGTTCCGCCTGCTGGGCGATGGGGTCTATGACGTGGCGATGACCGTGGCCGATTATGCCGTCGCCGATGCGCCCGAGCTCGAAGGGCTCGACGTGCCGCTGTTGGCGCTGACCGCGGATGAGGCGCGCGCCATGGTCGATGCCGCCCGGCCCATGGTCGAAGACATCTACAACGCGCGGTTCAACAGCCATGTCCTTGCCATTGCGCCCTATCCGCCGCAGGTGGTGTTCTGCAACGCCGAGATCGCGGGTCTGGACGACCTGAACGGGCTGAAGGTGCGCGCTTCGGGCCGCATGACCGCCAAGTTCCTCGAGGCGCTCGGGGCCGAAGGGGTCAATGTCAGCTTTGGCGAGGTGCCCGGCGCGCTGCAAAAGGGCACGGTGGATTGTGCCGTGACCGGGGCCGGTTCGGGCTATTCCGCCGGTTGGTGGGAGGTCTCGACCCATCTGCTGCCGATCCCGCTGGGGGGCTGGGACAGCGTTGTCACCGCGATCAACCTGGACAAGTGGAACAGCCTTGACGCCGAAACCCAGGCGCTGATCAGCACGCAGGTGACAACCGCGTTCGAGGCGCCCGCCTGGGCCAGCGCGCAGGATGCGCTGGTGAACGATATCGCCTGCCTTACCGGCAATGGGACCTGCCCGGCCGGGGATGCACGCGGCATGACCCTGGTCGAGGTTTCGGAAGCCGATTTCGCGCGGGCGCGCGACGTTCTGGTCAGCCAGGTTCTTCCCGATTGGGCCGAGCGGGCCGGTGGCGACTGGGCCGAGCGCTGGAACGCCTCGGTCGGGGCGACGGTCGGTGTTGCGATCGGCACGAACTGACGGCTGAACCCGGGAGGATCCTATGGAGCAGACCGTTCTTGACGGGGTTGCGCAAATGGAACCGGTGGATCGCGATCCTGACGGGCGCGATCCTGCTGGTTTGCGCGGGCATCGTTCTTCTTGACATTGTGCTGCGGCGCATGGGGTCCTCTTTGGGCGGCACCGACGAGATCTCGGGCTATGTCATGGCCATTGCCACCTCGTGGGGGATGGGGTTCACCTTGCTCGAGCTTGGGCATGTGCGGATCGACATCCTGCGCGGCCGCGCCGGACAGATCGGGCGCGCGGTTTTCGATCTGTTCGCGATGAGCGTTCTGGCGGGCACCGTGACGCTGATCGCGGTCAAATGCCTGCCGGTTCTCAGCCGGTCGCTGGCCAATTCGTCCCGGGCCAACACGCCTCTGGAAACGCCTCTGGCCTGGGTGCAGCTGCCCTGGCTGGCGGGCTGGATCTGGTTCGCCCTGGTCGCCTGGGCAACCCTTGTTGCGGCGCTGAAACTGGTCCTGAAGGGCCGGTTCCAGCACGCCGAGGCGGCCATCGGCGCCTTCGGCGAAGAGGAGACAAGGACGTGATCGGCTATGTCACCGTCGGCCTGCTGGGCCTGCTTGCAATGTCGATCCCGGTTGGCATCGTGCTGTTCCTGCTGGGCTTTGGGGTCGATGCGTTCTTTAGCCCGTTTCCCCTGATCCGCGGCCTGGGCAACCTGGTCTGGTCCACCTCGAACAATGCCACCCTGATCGCCATCCCCTTTTTCGTTCTTCTGGGCGAGATCCTGGTGCGGTCAGGCATTGCCACGCGCACCTATGCGGCGTTGGATCGCTGGGTCAGCTGGCTGCCCGGCGGGCTGGTGCATGCCAATATCGCCACCGCGACGATGTTCTCGGCGACCTCCGGTTCGTCGGTTGCGACTGCCGCCACCGTTGCCACCGTCGCCATGCCCCAGGCCGAGAAGCTGGGGTATGATCCCAAGCTGTTCTCGGGCGCCATCGCCGCGGGCGGTACCCTGGGCATCATGATCCCGCCGTCGATCAACCTGATCGTCTACGGGTTCCTGACCCAGACCTCGATCCCGCGCCTGTTCCTGGCCGGGCTGCTGCCGGGCCTGGCCCTTGCGCTGGGGTTCATGCTGATCACGGTGATCATCTGCCTGATCCGGCCGGCTCTGGGCGGCACGCGGCGGGTGTTCTCGGGGGGCGAGATGCTGCGCGCGCTGTTGCAGCTGGTCCCCATCGTTCTGCTGTTCACCATCATCATCGGCACCATCTACAAGGGCTGGGCCACACCGACCGAGGCCGCCGCCGTCGGCGTGGCCGGTGCCATTCTGATCGCTGGTTTCTTTGGCGGTATCAGCGTGCAGATGTTCATCGACAGCATCCTGGGAACGGTCAAGATCACCTCGATGATCATGCTGGTGGTGATCGGGGCCTCGTTCCTCAACTTCACCCTGGCCTCGGCCGGTCTCGGGCGCGAGCTGGAGAGCTTTCTGGGCGGTCTCGGCCTGTCGCCGCTGGGTACCATCCTGGTGGTGGTGGTGATCTATATCGTTCTGGGTTTCTTCATCGAAACCCTGTCGCTGATGGTGGTCACCATCCCGATCATCGTGCCGCTGGTGGTGGCGCAGGGCTATGATCCGATCTGGTTCGGTATCCTGATGATCGTCCTGATCGAGATGGCGCTGATCACCCCGCCGGTCGGACTGAACCTCTATGTCGTGCAAGGGGCGCGGCAATCCGGCAAGATGAGCGAGGTGATGCTGGGAACCATCCCCTATGTCATCGCCATGCTGGTGATGGTGGCGGCGCTGATCGCCTTTCCCGCCATCGCGCTGTTCCTGCCTTCGGCCCTGGGAGGGTAAGCGATGAAATTCACAGCCGCAGGAACACAGATCGACGTAGATATCGCGGATCTGGTCATCGCCGGCTGGACCGGCCGGAATGCGGACGCGGTCCAGCACCATATCGACGAGCTTGCCCGTCTCGGCGTTCAGCCGCCCTCGCAAGTGCCGCTGTTCTACCGCGTCTCCAGCACGCTTCTGGTGCAGGCGCCCGAGATCGAGGTTCTGGGCACCGCCACCTCGGGCGAAATCGAACCGCTGCTGATCAATCACGAGGGCACGGTGTGGCTGGGGCTCGGCTCGGACCACACCGACCGCGAGGCCGAGGCGCTTTCGGTTGCCGGGTCAAAACAGGCCTGCCCAAAGCCGGTCTCGGATATGCTCTGGCGATTTGACGAGGTCGCGGCGCGGCTGGATACGCTGATCCTGCGCTGCCATGTCGAGGAAGGCGGCGCCTGGGTTCTGTATCAGGAGGGGCCGCTGGCGCAGATCCGACCCTTGCCCGAGCTGGTCGCGCAATCGGGCCTGGGTGCGGGGGGCGCGATGCTGTGCGGCACGTTGCCCGCCATCGGAACGGTGCGACCGGCCACCGCCTATCGGATGGAGCTTGTGGACGCGGCCGCCAACCGCTCGCAGCGGCTGGAGTACCGGGTCAGAACCCTGCCGATCATAAAATAGGGCGGCGGCGTATCGTGCACCGGTTCGACGAGGCCGCCTGCTGGCAGATGGCGGGATCTATTGACGCCGCTTGAGCCTAATCAGGCGCTAGCCTTTGGAGCACCACCAGAAGATCCTATCGTGCTCGCGACGAAGGTGGATTGGGAGGCCCTTGCCTCTAATCCATGGAAAAGCTTGGGATGCTCACCGAAGGCACCGAAAAACTAGGGATGTCTATCGTCGGGGATTGGAATGAATTCATGAAATCTTGGTGACGCACGATCAGGTCGGACTGACCAAATCCTGAGTTCCCAAGCACCATATTGTTTTCATAGCTATAGGGTTCATAGCTATGTTCGATACTCCGTGTTCCGATGATATCCGACTGTTCGTAGGACCCAATAGTGCCGGTCATATCTGTGCAGTTGGTGCAATTCATTGTCGTCGTTGAGATCGACGACCAGTTGTTCGGCATCTGGATGCCGTTTTCATGGCTAGCAATCTGCGACGAATTCGTGCCACCAACTCTTGATTGCGTGGCGTAAGTGTCGCGGGCCGTCCCATATCCCGCATCGGCTCCCAACAAATCCGGCCTGGAGTGACGAGATACGCGCGAGTGATTGGCAGCAATAAATCCGTCAACCTGCCCGGCATCGATAGCGGGTATGCGGCCACGTAAATCGTGGATCACAAATTCAGTTGGGTACTTTGTGGTAGAAAGCCCTAACTCTGATTGAGCCTTATCCCAAGCAGCTTGAGTGTTTGGGCCCCAACGGCCATCTATGACCCCTGGATCATATCCCAGTGACTTCAGAACGAGTTGAGTCTCTGCAGTTAGCCGGGGATTGGCTTTAAAGTCCCAGTTCTTGTCCCAGGGCTGGGTCGGTTTGGGACTATCAACTCGGTCAATGAACCGCGCGGTATCGAAACTTGGGTCCGGAAACGTATCTGGCACCCACGGCTCAAGCCGTGTGGCCAACGCATCCTGATCGACACGCTCAAACGCGTACGAAATGGTCTGTTGGACATCCAGCCCGGCAAGGTCACTCGGCGACGGCGAGACTATCGAAGGTGCCTTGGGAACTTCGAAAACCGGAGGAGCCAGTTGTCCTTGCATCATGGCAAATGCGCCTTCTGGATTCGGCAATGGCGCCAGCTCGGGAATCGCTTTCGAAAACTCATCGGCGCGTGGCTCCAGACCGACCTTCTCAAACACATTCGAAATGATCTCTTCAACATCCGCATCGACAAACTCAGTTTGTACGCCCGAACCAATAGCGCTGGTGCTGGTAACAACGACCGAACGAGGCGACGACGGCGGCAGTGTCCATGTTCCGTTGGGCTGTATGTAGCTCTCCACCTCCGGAGACATAAGATGCGATGAACTTCCCCGGCTCTTGGGACCGTCTATAAATGCCTCAACAAAGGGTTTTTCGCGGGACGCCACCGAAGAATCTGGGGCGACCAGGTTCGGTGCAAGCGTTCCCACTTCCGGCGAGACCTCAAAGCTAAGCACACGCGCATCGCTTCTGAGTGCGCCACTCAGACTGGAGCTTAAAGCTGCAATGGATGTCTGGATATCAGCGGCGTTAAGATTGGCGAGTTCAAGCTCTGCACCCACTTCCGCGATGCTTTCAGTTAGCTCCGCCACACGCGCATTGTCGCCAGCCTCACTCGCCAAAGCCAACTGTTGAGCTAACTCGATCGTTCTCAAACTCAGCTGAGCGATTTGATCGTTGGATTGTTCTTGTTGCTTGATTACTGAAGCAAGTTGCCGCTCCAACTCGTCGAATCGCGTGTCTTGTTCTTTGTCTTTCGAGTCTACGAAGTCACCGGCAATCCGGGAGCGCGTTTGGGCGCAGTCAGCGGCGTCTCTAGAGAGAATTTTGCAATTGGCAAAATAGAGCGCAAACTTGCCTGGCGTCACATTCCAACGGTCCTGAACTGCGGCGTCTATCGACCCCCAGAACAGAAAAAGGACCAAGCCAAACAACGCCGCCGATGGCAATGCAATGATTCTTGCTTTGTTCGTTGCAAGGCTGGCCAGGATTGCGTGAAGGATCGTACCACCAAATACAGCGAGTTCGTGAGCCGAGCGGCTCAATTGCGTGCCGATGGACCGGATTATTGCCGCCAGGTACTGGATTTCAGATCTCCCATACTAGTATTAACATAGGGCGTCTGAAACCGCATACTAGCTGCTGCAGCTAAAAAGTCCTAACGCTAGAACGTGTCAACAATGAAGTGACCCTCCCAACTTCACTTTTCATTCCAGCTCATCGGCGAAAATTATCTTATAGTTTCATACATTGTTCGTCTGCATGCAATCCATCCTCTTGGAGGTCAATGCAAACGCGCGTCCGGCCGCTTCGTCCGCAGGCCATGGGTTCAAGCGGGGCAAGACTTCTGCAGCACAGCGAGTAACAGGTTCGACGGGCCGCACTGCAGCATCGCCGGAGGCCGCTGTTTGTCTGCTTTGGGTCGATCTCTCCAAGGCCAATGTCGGCTTTTGGTGCATCGCGGCAATTGGCGGAAGGTGCAGCAATTGTAAGGTTCGGGCTCGAAGCCTTCGTTCGCGGCAAGTCGGTGCAAGGTCGGTTGTAACGCAATCCGGCCGAGTGGTTCGCTGTCCTGGGCGCTTGGGCATTTCGGCCTAACGGCCCCTCACTCCTCGATGAAAATCTCGGATGTGGCGTCCAGCGCCCCGACCAGCGATTGGAACCGGGCCTCGGCCACTTCACTGAACAGGGGGGCGGCCTCTTGGGGCAGGTGCAGTTCCAGGCGGCGCTTCTTGGGGAACCAGGTCAGCCGCCCCATCCGCGCGTCGCGTTTCAGCCAGAGCATCGCGCCAAAGCGCATCGCCTTGCCCAGGATTTCGGCCTGGGTCTGGCTCTTCTCGTCCAGCAGGTCGTAGATCGGTTCGAACCGGTTGCCCTCGCGCTTGTTGCGATAGCGGTGTTGCAGGGCCAGGCCGATGAACACCCGTTCGGAGTGTTTCAGCCCGCCCAGGTTGGCCCGGGTCACGTTGTCGAAACAGACCTCGGCGCGGTAATCGGGATGGGCGCGCCAGCTGACATCATGCAGCAGGCAGGCGGCCTTGATCAGACGCACCCGCGCGCGGGGGGCGGATTTGAACAGCGGCATCACGAATTCGAACAGCTGCTTGCCGAAACCGGGCAGGCGGGCGTCCTTGGATTCGGCGAAATAGCAGGCCTCGATCAGCGGGTCGCGGTCGCGCAGCCGTTGCGGCATCTGTTCATACAGCAACCCTTCGCGGATCCCGTAGGAAGAGATGGCGATATCCTTGGGCTTGAACTCGCGGATCAGCCGGGCCAGCACGTCGATCGCAAAGGGCACCAGTGCCATGCGCGAGGCGGATACGCCGGCCTTTCCGCGCAGCTTGTCCAGATCGGTGCGCTCGATATAGCGGGCGGTCTCATGCACGTCGCGCACGGTCATGCGGTATTCGTGCAGCACCTTGAGCGGATAGTTCCGCCGCAGCATGTCGATCCGGGCGATAGCACGCCAGCTGCCGCCGACCAGGAACAGGCGGTCGCGCTGCGGGCCAAGCTGGGCGCGCAGTTCGCTCATCACCTGTTTGATATGCGCCTTGCGGCCGCGGCGGCCGCCCGGCACATCGCGCAGCTTCAACGGCCCCAGTGGCGAGGTCAGGCGGCGGCCGACCTGGCCGCTGCCGATCTCGGCCAGTTCCATCGAGGCGCCGCCGATATCGCAGATCAGCCCATAGGCGCCGGGCCAGCCCAGCAGCACGCCTTGCGCCGACAACCGCGCCTCTTCCTCGCCGTCGATCACCTGGATGGTCAGGCCGGTCTGGCGTTTCACCTCGGCGCAGAATTCGGCGCCATCCTCGGCCTCGCGCACGGCGGCGGTGGCCACCACCCGCAGCGGCGGCAGGTCGAGGTCGTCGGCCAGATGCTGGAACCGGCGCAGCGCGGCCAGCGCCCGCACCCGGCCTTCGGGGTTCAGCCGTCCGGTCTCGGAGAGGCCGGCACCCAGGGCGCACATGACCTTTTCGTTGTAGAAATAGGCGGGCGAGCGGGCCGCGCCGTCGAACACCACCATCCGGACCGAGTTCGAGCCCACATCGACCACCCCGATCCGCGACAGCGCCCGGGCGCCGGGATCGTCGAAAAGCGGTCTGCCGAAGGGCCCCCAATCCGGGACGGATGTTTCCGTTTGCAGGTTCATGCGGCCCCCTGTCTTGGCGTTTGCAGAATGCGGGATTGAGACACTGGGGTCAATTGCGCTGTCAGGCCGCACCGGCCTGCGTGCTCAACAGCCGCACCGCCAGGGCACGGGTAATGTCGCGCTTTTCGTCCAGCGCGATCCGGTCCAGCGCCGCGACGGTGCGGGCGGCGGCCTCGAAGCTGCGGTCCATGTGTTTCACCAGATACGAGATCACCTCGGGGCCCGGGCTGAGTTGGCGGTCGACGAACAGCTTGGCCAGCACCGCCCCCAGCAGCGCGTCGTCGGGCGGGTCGAGCGCCACATGCTGGGCGGCGTCGACCCGGCTTTGCAGGTCGGGCAGGGACAGGTCCCAGAAACCCGGAGCGGCGCGCCCGGTCAACAACAGCGGATGGCCATTTGCCAGGGTCAGGTTGTGCAGGTGAAAGAGCAGCGCCTGACGCGCATCGTCACCTGCCAGCAGGGGCACGTCCTCGACCGCGACGGGGCCGGCGGCCAGCTCGGGGATATCGGCCTCGACCAGCGCGGTGGCCTCGATGATGCGCGCGCCGGTCTCGGATGCCCAGACATGGGCCAGATGGGTCTTGCCCGCGCCCGCCGGGCCGGTCAGCACCAGCTTGCCTCCCGGCCAGATCCGGGCCGAGATCATCGCCACCGCCAGCGCATTGGCGGGCGAGACGAAAAAATCCTCGCGTCCCAGCGCGGTCATCGCGGGGAGATCGAAGCTGAGTTGTCGGGCCATTCAGTCGTCGTCCTGTACGGTGAGGCCCCGGTAGAGGCGGCTGCCCAGATACTGCCCCGTGCCGAAACGTGCAAGCACCCCCAGCGCCGCCGCGACCGGCACCGCGATCAGCATGCCGACAAAGCCGAACAGCGCGCCAAAGACCGACAGCGCCAGAAGCAGCCAGACCGGATGCAGCCCGACAGAGCTGCCCACCAGCTTCGGGGTCAGCAGGTTGCCCTCGACCACCTGACCCAGGGCAAAGATCGCCGCCACCAGCCCGATCGACAGCCAGTCGCCCCAGAACTGGAACAGGGCCAGCCCGATGGCCAGCGCACCGCCGATCAGCGCTCCCAGATAGGGGATGAAGGTGACCAGCCCGGCGATCAGCCCGACCACCAGCCCGAATTGCAGGCCCACGATCATCAGCGCCACCGCGTAATAGGTACCCAGGATCAGGCAGACCGTGCCCATGCCGCGCACGAACGAGGCCAGCACCGCGTCGATCTCGCCCGCCAGCCGACGGATCACCGGCGCATGATCCAGCGGCAGCAGCTGGTCGATGCGCGCAATCATCCGGTCCCAGTCGAGCAGCAGATAGACCGACACCACCGGCACGATCACCAGCAGCAGCACCACGTTGATTGCCGATCCGACCGAGCCAGCAAGGGTTTGCAGCAGGTCGCCCGAGCGCGATTTCAGCGTCTCGATCACCGAGGCGATCATCTGATGCGCGTTCGATTCGCGATCCAGAACCGAGGGGAAATGGGTGCTGACAAAGGTCCGCAGATCCTGGAACAGCTGTGGCAGCACATTGATCAGGTCGATCATCTGGGTGATCAGTGCCGGCACCACCATCAGCACCATCAGCACGAACAGCAGCACCGAGGCGATGGTGATCACCGCCGTCGCCGCCGCGCGCGACAGGCCCCAGCGTTCCAGCCGGTCGGCCACGGGATCGACGAAATAGGCAATGGCGCCGCCGATCACGAAGGGCAGCAGTACATCCCCCAGCAAATACAGCACCGCCACAAAGACCGCCGCGGCAAGCCCCCAGTAACGCAGTTGATCCTTTACGGGCAGAGCCATACGGCCTCCGGTGCGATGATTTCCCTCATGCTTCGGTTTTGGCTTATGGTGCCTGGGCTTGCAAGCGTTCCCTTGGCGCGTGGCCCCTTTGTCGGCCTGTCACGACCGGGATGAGGAATTCCGCACTTGCATCGCGCGCCGGCGGCCTTGCAACGAAGGGTGGGGCAACACCATAAAACAAAGGAGCAGACGTGGCCGAACAGCACAAGTCAGACAGTGACGGGCCAAGCGCGGCAGAGGTGCTCGATCTGCTGAACCGCATGGCCGAGGCAACCGAGACCGAAACGGTCTGGACCCTGCTGGTCGATGCGCTGGCGCCCTTCGGGTTCGAGCGGGTCAACTACGGGCTGACCCGGGGCCTTTCGGGGGCAAGCATCGGCGATCCCCATGACGTCTATATCCGCAGCACCCATTCGCCCGATCGGGTGCGGGCGCATCATGAAACGGGGCATTACCTGCGGACCGCCGAATACCGCTGGGTTCTGGAAAATGTCGGCGCCGTGTCCTGGGGCTGGGTGGCGCGCGAACGCGCCGCCGGGCGCCTGTCGGACAGCGAATGCGCCGCGATGGACGCCTTGCAGGCCCGGCGCCGGCGGGCGGGTATCTCGATCAGTTTCGCCGAGGGCGGGCGCCGCTACAAGGGCGCGATGGGGCTGGCGGCGCATACGCATGAAAGCCAGGAGGCACTGGATGCCCGCTGGCCCGAGATCTCGGCACGGGTGCTGGCGATCTGCAACATGGCGCATCTGAAATTCTCGCAATTGCCGCTGCCGGTGCGCAGCGCCTGTCTGAACCAGCGCCAGCGCGAATTGCTGGAATGGGTCGCCGACGGCAAGACCATGCAGGACATCCAGGTGCTGACCGGCCTGTCGGTCAGCGCCATCGAGAAACATCTGCGCAAGGCGCGCGACGCGCTGGGGGTGGAAACCAGCGCCCAGGCAGTGGCCAAGGCGGCCTTTCTCAACCTCATCTTCGTCGCTTCGGACGCCAGTTGAACCGGGATGAGGATTCCCGCACTCGCCATCGGGATGCGCTCTGTGCAGATTGTCACGGCTCCGTGAGTGAATCTTCGACGGTGGGGGTCGGCGCGGAAATTGAGCCGCGCCGACAATCTAAAACACCCGCCCTGGGGGCACCGGCCAATTTGCCGGTGGAGCGACTTGCACCGACCCTTCCCCAAAGGGTCGGTGCGCTACGTTCCGGGGCATTACGGGCCCGTCACACAAGCAAAACCGCGCCTGAGCGATTGCCTGTCGCACGGCGATGTCATAGACCGCTTGCAAACGCCAAACTCAGGAAAGACACAGCACGATGCGCCTGTCGCGATATTTTCTGCCCGTATTGAAAGAAAACCCCGCCGAGGCCCAGATCGTCAGCCATCGCCTGATGCTGCGCGCCGGCATGATCAAGCAGGCGCAGGCCGGCATCTATTCCTGGTTGCCGCTGGGGTTCAAGGTGCTGCGCAAGCTGGAAAACATCGTGCACGAGGAGCAGATCCGCGCCGGTCACATCCCGATGCTGATGCCGACCCTGCAATCGGCGGACCTGTGGCGCGAATCGGGCCGGTATGACGATTACGGCCAGGAGATGCTGCGCATCACCGACCGGCACGGGCGCGACATGCTGTTCGGCCCCACCAACGAAGAGCTGATCACCGACATCTTCCGCGGCCATGTCAGCAGCTACAAGGACCTGCCGCTGACGCTCTACCACATCCAGTGGAAATTCCGCGACGAGATCCGCCCGCGTTTCGGCGTCATGCGCGGCCGCGAATTCCTGATGAAGGACGGCTATAACTTCGACCTCACCAAAGAGGACGCGCTGCACGCCTATAACCGCCATCTGGTCAGCTATATCCGCACCTATGAACGCATGGGCCTGCAGGCGATCCCGATGCGCGCCGACTCTGGCCCGATCGGTGGCGACGACACCCATGAATTCCTGGTTTTGGCCGAGACCGGCGAGAGCGAGGTCTTCTATGACAGCAAGGTGACCGACATCCGCCTGGGCGAGCGCGAGATCGACTATGACAGCGTCGATCAGTGCCGCGCGGTGATGGAGGAGTTCACCTCGCTTTATGCCCGCACGGATGAGACCCATGACGAGGCGGTGTTCAACCAGATCCCCGAGGAACGCCGCCGCAGCGCGCGCGGCATCGAAGTGGGGCAGATCTTCTATTTCGGCACCAAGTATTCCGAGCCGATGGGCGCCACCGTTCAAGGACCCGATGGCAAGCCGGTGCCGGTGCATATGGGCAGCCACGGCATCGGTGTCAGCCGCCTGATCGGCGCCATCATCGAGGCCAGCCATGACGACAAGGGCATCATCTGGCCCGAGGGCGTGACGCCCTTCCATTGCGGCATCGTGAACCTGAAACAGGGTGACGGCGAGGCCGACGCCGCCTGTGATCAGCTTTATGCCGCGCTGAGTGCCATCGGACTGGAACCGCTCTATGACGACCGCAACGAACGGGCCGGGGGCAAGTTCGCCACCATGGACCTGATCGGCCTGCCGTGGCGCATCACCGTGGGCCCGCGCGGGCTGAAGAACGGGGTGGTGGAACTGACCAGCCGCAAGACCGGCGAAAGCGTCGAGCTGAGCCCCGAAGAGGCTGTGAAGAAGGTTGCGGACATCTATGCGCCGCATCACCCGCATCTGTCCCGCGAGGAACCGATGGCGGGCCGGTCCTTTCACACCTGGCTGTAAGGGCTCAGTGCACCGCTGAGCGGGTTGGCGGGTGGCTCAGCAGATCGCCATCCGCCCAGGTGCCGGGACGGGCCAGAACGCAGGGCCGTCCCATCCGGGTCACCAGGTCCTCCATCGCCAGCCCGAGAAAGCGCAGCCCGCACAGGCGCTGGCCGCCGGCGCGCTCGATGACGCAGAAGGCGCCGTCGCGAAAGGCCAGACCATAGCCGCGCCGTTGCATGGCCTCGATCAGCTCGGCCCAGGTTTGGGCGCCGTGGAACAGGGGCAGCATCACCGCCCGCAAAAGGGCCGCTGTCTCGCAATCGAAGCTTGCCGGTTGCGGCGCGGTCTTGGTGGACGGTGACATCGGTCTTGTCATGGTCATGATCACCTCAGCTCAAATGCCCCAGTATCGGGATGCTGGCAGACGTTGGTTGATGAGACAAAACTTGACGGAGCCTTGTGTTAATTTTGGTTAAAACTTTGGGTATTTCGGTGGCGAAACGGCGCGAAACCGCCTTATTGTTTCCGCCTTCGAAACGACGCCCAAGCTGGGCGGCGCTCTGCCGCGTGGCGCACACGCCCGCCGCCAGAGGTTGACCCCGCCGCGCGGGCAACGCACTCTCCGCGCCAAACCCGAGCAGGAGCCACAAATGGCCAGACAACCGGCCCCCTTTGCCCCCTTTGAATGGAAGATCGCCTGGCGATACCTGCGCGCGCGCCGGGCCGAGGGCGGGGTCAGCGTGATGACCTGGATCAGCCTGATCGGCATCACGCTGGCGGTGTTCGCGCTGATCGCGACGCTGGCGGTGCGCTCGGGCTTTCGGTCCGATTTCGTGGGCACCATCCTGGGCGCCAACGCCCATGTGACCGTCTATAATCCCGGCGAGTATCGCGAGAACGGTCAGATTGACCGGACCATTCCGAATTATGCCGAGATGGCCGCCCGGGTGGCCGAAGTCGCCGGCGTCACCCGCGCTGCGCCACTGGTCAAGGGACAGGTGATGGCCGCCGCCCAGAACCGCAATGCCGGGGTCGAGGTGTTCGGCATCGCCACCGGTGATCTGGCCGCGCTGCCCGGCATCACAAATTCCGACCGCTCTTATGGCGATCTGTCCCGCTTCGATCAGGGCATCGCCCTGGGCTCGGGCGTGGCGCGCGAGCTGGGGGTCACCGTCGGCGACCGGATCAAGCTGATCTCGCCCAATGGTGCCCGCACGCCGATGGGCACCTCGCCACGGGTGAACGCCTATGAGGTGGTCTATGTGTTCTCGGCCGGGCGCTATGACATCGACCGCACCCGCGTCTACATGCCCTTTGGCGAGGCGCAGGCCTACTTCAACCGCGAGGGCGTCGCCGACGAGATCGAGGTGATGGTGAGCGAGCCCGAGCGGCTGGACCGGGTGTTGATCCCGATCCTAAGTGCCGCCGGCGATGGCGCCCAGGTCTGGACCTGGCAGGACGCCTCGGGCGGGTTCCTGCGCGCGCTCGAGGTCGAGGACAACGTGATGTTCATCATCCTGTCGATCCTGGTGCTGATCGCCACCATGAACATCGTTTCGGGCCTGATCATGCTGGTCAAGAACAAGGGCCGCGATATCGGCATCCTGCGCACTATCGGCCTGAGCGAGGGGTCGATCCTGCGCGTGTTCTTCATCTGCGGCGCCTTTACCGGCATCCTGGGCACGCTGATGGGGGTGGCTCTGGGCTGTCTCTTTGCCATCTATATCGACCCGATCTTTTCGTTTGTGAATTTCGTCATGGGCGGCGGGGTCTGGGACCCGGCCATTCGCGGCATCTATGCGTTGCCGGCGGAACTGCGGCTGGGCGATGTGCTCAAGGCTGCGGGCCTGTCGCTGGGCCTCTCCTGTATCGTGACCTATTTCCCGGCGCGACGCGCGGCGCGGCTGAACCCGGTGGAGGCGCTGCGCTATGAGTGAGCCGACCCTGCGCCTGAGCGGCATCGAAAAGACCTATCTGAGCGGGACCCCCGGCGAGGTGCGGGTGCTGCGCGGTGTCGATCTGAGCGTTGAACCGGGCGAGATGGTGGCGCTGGTGGCCCCTTCTGGCGCCGGCAAGTCGACGCTTCTGCATATCTCGGGCCTTCTGGATGTGCCCGACGCGGGCCGGGTCGAGATCGCCGGGCAGGACATGACCGGGCGCGGCGATCGCGCCCGCACCGGGGTGCGGCGGCGGGATGTGGGCTTTGTCTATCAGTTCCACCACCTGCTGCCCGAATTCACCGCGCTGGAAAACGTGGTACTGCCGCAGCTGGCCAATGGTATCGGAGAGGGCGAGGCCAGGGCGCGCGCGCGCGCGCTTCTGTCCCGTGTCGGGGTGGAGGGGCGCGCGGGCCATCGCCCGGCGGCTTTGTCGGGAGGAGAGCAGCAGCGGGTCGCCTTTTGCCGGGCGCTGGCCAATGCGCCGCGCCTGTTGCTGGCGGATGAGCCGACCGGCAATCTCGACCCCGCGACCTCGGATCAGGTGTTCGACGCGCTGGTCGAGCTGGTGCGCGGCACCGGCCTGTCGGCGCTGATCGCCACGCACAACCTCGAGCTTGCCGCCCGCATGGACCGGGTGGTGCGCCTGAGCGATGGGCGGTTGTCGGCCGAAAGCTGACGCCGCGCGGCGCGTTGATTTGGATCATGGCGGGTGTTGACGGGGTCGGGCAGGCTGGCTGCGAGGATCACAACCGCGAAATAGTCATGTATCGTCTGGTTCCGGCCCTGTTGCTGCTTGCCGCCTGCGCCCCTGCGGCGCCGGACGGTGCGCAGCTTTATGCCCGCCATTGCGCCGCCTGCCATGGCGCGACCGGGGCCGGAGACGGACCCGAGGCAGCGCGCCTGCCGGTGCCGCCCGCCGATCTGCGCAATCTGGCGGCGTCAAATGGGGGCCAGTTCCCCACGGGTGCGGTCATGGCCACGATCCATGGCTACCCGGGCAAGAGCCATCTGGGCGCGATGCCGGAATTTAGCGCCCTGTTGGGTGGCGAAACCGTTGCTGTGACCACCACCGATGGCCGCGTCATTGCAGCCCCCCGTGCCCTGGTAGAACTGGCCGTCCATGTCGAGACGCTGCAAACGCCCTGAGGCGTGCAAACCGGAGGAGACGACAATGAAACCGATCATACCCGCCCTGCTGGCCCTTGGGCTGGCCACGCCCGCCCCGGCGCAGGATGCAGCCGAGGGAGAACAGCTCTACCGTCACCATTGCGCCACCTGCCACGGGATCGAGGCCACCGGCCACGGGCCCATGGCCGGTGTGCTGGTGATCAGCCCGGCGGACCTGACGACCCTGTCGGAGGGCGGAGAGCTGCCCATCGCCCGGATCGTGCAGCGTATCGACGGCCGTGACCCCTTGGTCAGTCATGGCAGCCCGATGCCGATCTACGGCCCCTATTTCGAGGGGCGCGACGTGGCGATCAAGGCCGAAACCGGTCAGCCAATCTTGACCAGTCAGCCGATTGTCGATCTGCTGGCCTATATCGCGACCCTGCAAAAGAACTGAAAAGGGAGAGCGCCCATGCGCGCCATGTCCGCAACCGTCCTGATACTGGGCCTGATCGCGGCCTGTACCCGGACCGATATCATGCCGGGCCCGGCAGAGGGCGAACAGGTCTTTGCCGCCAATTGTGTCGCCTGTCACGACTATCGCGGGCAGGGGGCGGACCTGTCCGGTGGCGGCGAGGCGCCGGACCTGACCCGGATCGCGGCCCGGCGGGATGGCGCATTCCCCCGGGCCGAGATCCTGACCAAGATCGACGGCTATGGGCGGGGCAAGGTCTCGGCCGAGATCATGCCGGCCTTTGGTGCCCTGCTCGAAGGCGAGCTGGTTCCGGTCGAGATCGACGGGGTGATGACGCCGACACCGCGGCCGCTGGCGGCGCTGTTGAGCTATCTCGAAAGCATCCAGGTGGCAGAGGCGGGGTGATCCGCGCGTCCGGGGCGGTGGCGAAGAAAATTCGACGAATTTTCTTCTCTTTCGCTGCGCCGCGAGATCAGTCGCAGATTCCCGTCAGCTCTGCATCGCGCCAGGGCAGCAGCACGTCGCTTTCGCGCCGTGACTGGGGCAGGGCGGTGACCGGCATCACCGCCGCCAGCATGTCATGCAGGCGGCGGGTGCGCGGTGCCTCGGGCGCCAATGCGCGGCAGCAGACATATTCCTCGACGATGGCGCCCTGCTGTTCGTAGCCGTAGCTGAGGAAATCGGGTGCTTCGCGCAGGTCGAACAGATAGGGATCGTCGCTGGCCCCATGTTCCGCCGCCGCCCGCAGGGGATGATAGCCGGTGACGCGCCGGTTCTGCCATTGCCAGACATGGGTCAGCTCATGTGCCAGCAGCATCGCGGCAATCAGGTTCACCCGGTCGGGATAGTCCGGCATGTAATCGTCCAGATACCAGTCGCGCGCGAAATAGACCTTGTGAAACAGTGTCACCGCAGCGGGTTTGACCGTGACGATCTCTTCTTTCTGCGGCGGCAGGATCCTCTCGCGGCAGGTTACGCGCGGACGCGGCTTGCGGTGAAAGGTTACCGCGCCCACCGGCGCGCCCTCGACCAGGCGCACCCGCGAGATATCGAGCGCGTCGCCGTGCAGGCGGGTGGCAAAGGCGCGCTCGGCCTCGGTCAGCGGACGGCCGCAGGCGGCAACCAGCAGCAGCAGGCAGAACAGGCGGAGGATCATGCGCGCGGGCCTCTTGCGGTTCGGGAAAGAACTGGAGCGCCCCTGCACGGTCCCGCCGCGCGCAGGGGTGAGCGGGCAGCGGCCACGCCACCCGTCCCTGTCCCGGACGCTAGCCAAGCGCCGGCAGGTCGGGCAAGGGAAATGTCTCGCGTCTCCCTCAAAGGCTCATCGCCAGTACCCGGCTGATTTCGCTCAGCGAGCGGCCGGATTGTTCCATCCAGGTGTTGAAGGCCGCCTGAACCTGCGCCATCGCCTTTTTCGAGGCGGGTGCCTTGTCCACCACCCCTTCGGCGATCAGCCGGGCGATCACATCGCGCGACAGGATGAAACTGTCGCGCCCGGCAAAGCGCATCGCGTATTGCGCGGTGGTGCCGCCCAACCGGCTGCCGCGACGTTTAAGCAGGTCGAGAAGGCCCACATAGTCACTTGACGGCCAGCCACCCAGCACCTGACCGGCGCCGCCTTCGTCCCGCAATTCCAGCAGAAAGGCGGCATTGTCTCGTACGGTGGCAATCTTGGTGCCGTTGCGCACGATACGCGCGTCCTGCAACAGGGCGTCGAATTTCTCGTCATCCATCAGGGCGCAGCGACCGATGTCGAACCCGTCAAAGGCGGCCTCGAATCCGTCCCATTTCGCCTCGATCACCTTCCAGTTGAAACCGGCCTGAAACACGCATTTGGTGATCACCGACAGCCAGCGGTCTTCGGGCATGGCGGTCAGTTCGGCTGGGGATTTGGGCCGGGTCAGTTTGGCCTCCAGCGCTGCCTCGCCGCCATGACGGGCGGCGGCAAGGCCGAGGATCTCGTCGAAATGGTGCATGTCTCACCTCCCTGATCGGGGGGATGGTGCCATTCTGCCCAAGGCTGGGCAAGGTGCCCGTGTCACGGCGCGTAGAAGGTCGCGGTGGCGGTTGCGACCAGCTTGCCGCTGTCTTCTTCGTGCATGTCGGCGCGGGTAAAGACCAGCGCCTTGCCCGCGCGCACGACCTGAGCCCGGCACAGGATCGCCCGGCCAACGCCGGGGCGCAGGAACTGGGTGTGCAGGTCGGTGGTGGCAAACAGGCGCAACGCGTCCTCTTGCGCGATCGCGGCCAGCACCATGCTGGTATCGGCCAGCGCCGCCAGCGCCTGACCAGAGACGATGCCGCCTGTGCGCGCCAGATGCGGCCCCAGCGGCATCCGCACCAGCGCATGTTCGCGGTCGATGGCCAGCACCTCGGGCGCAAGGGCCTGAACCCATTCGGCGAAATGTTCGCTGAGCAGGGTCTGGGCGGTGTCCGGGGTCAACATGGGGCGCGTCTCCTTTGGGGCGGGCCGGGGCCTGCAGATCGGGCGAGGATAGGCAGACAGAGCGCCCACCGCCAAGGGCCTTGTACCGCGTCCCGATCCGGCCCACTGCCCGCGCGGCGAAAAAAATGCTCGACAAGACGGGGGGAGGTGATGATTATTGACTGACCAATCAATAAACCGCCATGCGAGGGGCTGGTGACAGTTCTCCGGAATCGGCGGATAGTGCACCCAATCGGATCAACAGGGAGAACTGAGATGAAACGGGTAGGACTTGGACTTGCGCTTGTCGCGCTGGCAGGGGGCGTGAACGCCGCCGAAATGGGCGCATCGGATGAACCGATCAAGCTGGCGATCAACGAATGGACCGGGCAGCACGTGACCACGCATGTGGCCGGCGAGATGCTCAGGGCCGCGGGCTACAAGGTGGAATATGTCACCGCCGGCATGATGAACCAGTTCCAGGCGCTGGCCGATGGCGATATCCACGCCACGCTGGAAATCTGGTCATCGAACGTATCGGACGAATATGCCAAGAAGGTTGCCGAGGGCACGGTGACCGAGATTGGCGACCTGGGCCTGAACGCGCGCGAGGGCATCGCCTATCCCGCGCATGTGGCCGATCTGTGCCCGGGCCTGCCGGCCTGGGAGGCGCTGAAGGATTGCGCGCAGGTTTTCGCTTCCGCCGAGACCCTGCCGATGGGCCGGCTGGTCGACTATCCCGCCGACTGGGGCACGCCGGGCGCTGACCGCATGACCGGTCTGGACCTGCCGATCAAGGCAGTGCCCGCGGGCTCTGAAGGGGCGCTGATCGCGGAACTGCGCGCCTCGACCGAGCGCAAGTCGCCGCTGCTCATCACCTTCTGGCAGCCCCATTGGGCGATGTCGGCCTATGACGTGAAGTTCATCGACCTGCCGCCGGGCGAAGAGGCCTGTTTCAACGATGCCTCGTGGGGGCCGAACCCCAATGCGGTCAACGATTGCGATTTCTCGCCCAGCCGCATCTTCAAGGCGTCCTGGTCGGGCTTTGCCGAGAAATGGCCCGCCGCCCATGAGATCCTTTCGAACTATCAGCTGAGCGTCGAGGCGCAGCAGCCGATGATGGGCGCGATCGACGTCGATGGCGGCAAGGTCGAAGAGGTGGTTGCCGCCTGGATGACCGAGAACGAGGGCAGCTGGCGCCCGGTCGTCGACGCCGCCACCAAGTGAGCCCCGGACGTGACTGAGGCGACAACGCCGGCCATCACCTGCCAGAATCTCTGGCAGGTGTTTGGGCCCGGTGCAAACGACGCCCTTGCCGAGGCATTGGCCCGGTCGGGCGGCGATGCCGAGGCCGCGGCGGCAGAGCTGCGCGACAAGGGTCTGATCCCCGCCGTGCAGGATGCCAGTTTCGAGGTGCGCGAGGGCGAGCTGTTCGTGATCATGGGCCTGTCCGGGTCGGGCAAGTCCACCCTGATCCGCTGCATCTCGCAACTTCTGCCGGGCACCGGTGGCGAGATCCGGATCGAGGGCGACAATGTTGTCGGCGCGTCGAAAAAGCGCCTGACCGAGCTGCGCCGGCGCAAGCTGGGCATGGTGTTCCAGCATTTCGGACTTTTCCCACACATGACGGTGGCCGAGAACGTGGCCTATCCGCTCAAGGTGCAGGGGGTGGGGCGCAAGGAACGCCGGGCCCGGGCGCAAGAGGTGATCTCGCTGGTCGGGCTCGAAGGGCGCGAGGACAGTTTCCCGCGCCAGCTGTCCGGTGGCCAGCGCCAGCGCGTCGGCATCGCCCGCAGCCTGGCGGTGAACCCCGATATCTGGTTCCTGGACGAGCCGTTCTCGGCGCTTGATCCGCTGATCCGGCGCCAGTTGCAGGACGAGTTCCTGCGCATTCAGGCGACGCTGAAGAAATCCATCGTCTTCATCACCCATGACATTGCCGAGGCACTGAAACTGGCCGATCGCATCGCCATCATGCGTGACGGCAAGATCGTGCAGATCGGCACACCGACCGAGATCGTGCTGAACCCGGTCGACGACTATGTGCGCGAGTTTTCCAAGGATGTGGCCAAGGGCCGCCATGCCAAGGTGGCCTCGGTCATGCGGGCAGGGGTCGAGGAACAGGGGCCGGACGATCCGGGCCTGACCGCGGGCATGACGCTGGACACCGCGCTGGCGCGCTGCATGCAGCTGTATCAACCGGTGCCGGTGCGCGATGCCAGCGGCGCCATCGTGGGCACGGTACAACCCTCTGATCTGGCTGCCGCCCTGCAGGTGGACGACACATGAGCGCGGCGGATATCTCCGTTCCGCGCGTGGCGCGGTTGACGGTGGGGACCTGGGCGGCGCTGATCACGGCGCTGGTCGGCGCGCTCTGCCTGGCGCTGGAGCCGGTGGCGCCCTGGCTGGGCGCCTGGCCCAAGGCCTGGGTGCTGCCCGCCACCGATTGGGTCGGAACGGTGATGACCGCCTTTCTGGCCTGGTTCAAACCGGTGGCGCGGCTCTTTTCGGCGGTGATGGTCTATCCGATGGATGCTGCCAACTGGGTGTTGAACGCGACCCCCTGGCCGCTGGTGATCGGTATCGTCACCGCGCTGGGCTGGTATCTGGGCGGCGCGGCGATGGCGGCGCTGGGCCTGGGCGGGCTGGGCTTCGTTCTGGCCTCGGGCTATTGGCACGAGGGCATGAACACGCTGGCGCTGGTGGCGGTTTCGGTGCCGCTGGCGCTGCTGGTGGGCGGGGCGATCGGCATCCTCGCCAACGAGGTGCCGCGCATCCGGGGCGCGGTGCAGGCGGTGCTGGATATCATGCAGACGGTGCCGACATTTGCCTATCTCACGCCCTTGCTGGCGCTGTTCGGTTTTGGCCCGGTGGTGGGGCTGATCGCCTCGGCGATCTATGCCGCGCCGCCGATGGCGCGCAACGTGATGCTGGGGCTGGAGCGGGTGGAGGCCGAGGTAAAGGAAGCCGCGATCATGTCCGGCGGCACCCGCATGCAGCAGCTGTTCCAGGTCGAGATCCCCTCGGCCTCGCGCCAGATCATGGTGGGGTTCAACCAGTGCCTGATGGCGGCGCTGAGCATGGTGATCATCGCCGCCGTCATCGGCGGGTTCAACGATATCGGCTGGGAAGTGCTGTTGACCATGCGCAAGGCGCAGTTCGGCGCGGCCTTGCTGGCGGGGATGGTGATCGTGGCCTTTGCGGTCATCATCGACCGGATGAGCGCGGTGCTGGCGACCGAGCGCAAGCGCCATGACATCCGCGTGGTCTGGGCGCTGCTGGGGTTGGCCTTGGCCTTTACGCTGGTGTTCTGGACCCGGCTGCCGGCGGCCTCGGATCTGACCCTGCTCGACCCGGTGGCGGTTTCGCTGGATCAGGGGCTGACCCGGTTCACCCAGGCCAATGGCGCGGCGCTGGATGCGCTGAAGAACAATACGCTCTACTACGTGCTGCTGCCGCTCAGGATCGGGCTGGATCAGGCGGTTCTGCCCTTTACCTGGGGCTTTTCCTGGACCCCGCAGATGAGCAGCGCGCTGTTTGCGCTGGGCGCGGTGCTGGCGCTGGGCATGGCCTGGGCGGGGCGCGCAAGCGCCGGGCTGATGATCCTGATCGGGTTCGGCATGATCGAGACCGGCATCACCAATCTGCCCTGGCCATTTGTGCTGACCGGGGCGGCGGCGCTGGGCTATGTGGCGGGGGGGCGGCGGCTGGCGCTGATGGTGGTGATCCTGCTGGGCACCATCCTGGTGTCGGGCCTGTGGGACCGGGCGCTGTTGTCGCTCTATCTCTGCGGTGCCTCGGTCTTTGCCTGCGCGGTGCTGGGTGGCGCCATCGGCGTGGCCAGCGCGGTCTGGACCCCGGTCTGGCGCGTGGTGCGCCCGATCTGCGACATGTTGCAGACCATCCCGCTGTTCGTCTTCCTGATCCCGGTGCTGATGGTGTTCCAGATCGGCGAATTCTCGGCCTTTCTGGCGATCTGCGCCTATGCGATCGTGCCGATGATCCGCTACACCCGCCACGGGCTGGTGGACACGCCGGACGAGATGATGGAGGCCGCGATTTCCAGCGGCGCCACCGACTGGCAGATCCTGCGTGATGTGCGCGCGCCCTATGCGGCGCCGACCATCCTCTTGGGGCTGAACCAGACCATCCTCTATGCCTTTTCGATGCTGGTCATCGCGGCGCTGATCGGGACCACCGGTCTGGGCCAGTCGATCTATCTGGCGCTGGGACAGGCGGATGTAGGGCTGGGCATTTCGGCAGGCGCGGCGATGGCCATTCTGGCGCTGATCGCCGACCGGCTGGTGCAGGGCTTTGCCGAGGAGCGGCGCAAGGCGCTGGGCCTGTGAACCTGCGCGGGCCCGGCTTGACTTCGGTTAAGGCCGGGCCTTTGCTGCCGCCCTAGACCGGGGCGGCGGAACAAGCGGGGGGCAGTGATGGGCGGATGGGCGGAATTTGTGGCGGCGCTGGCGGTGTTCCTGCTCAGCCATGTGATCCCGGTGCGCCCGCCGGTGCGGCCCTGGCTGGTGGCGCGGTTGGGCGCGCGCGGCTTTGGCATCGCCTATTCCCTGTTCTCCATCGCAGTGCTGGGCTGGCTGATCCTGGCCGCAGCCCGCGCACCTTATGTCGAGGTGATCCCGCCCTTGCCCGCGCTGCGCTGGGTGCCGATCTTGATCATGCTGCCGGTCTGCCTGCTGGCGGTGGCGGGGCTGCGCGCGGTCAATCCGCTGTCCTTTGGCGGGCTGGGGCGGGGGGTGTTCGATCCGACCCGGCCCGGCATCCTGGCCCTGTCGCGCCATCCGCTGCTGCTGGCGCTGGCGCTCTGGTCGGGGGCGCATCTGCTGGCCAACGGGTCGCTGGCGCATGTGATCCTGTTCGGGCTGTTTGCCGGGTTCGCCGTGATGGGCATGGCCCTGATCGACCGGCGCAAACGGCGCGAACTGGGCGCCGACTGGGCGCGGCTGGCGGCGGGTACGGCGCGGCTGTCGCCGAGGGGGCTGCCTGCACTGCTGGCGCCGCGCGTCTTGTGGCCCGCCGCGCTGCTTTATCTGGCCCTCCTGCTGGCACATGCGCCGGTGATCGGGGTCTCGCCGCTGCCATGATCTGGTCGAAGCGGGATCGGCGTGCTAGATCATGACCGACCGAGAGAGAAGGACGCAACCGATGCATCTCGCCTATGTCACCACCACCGCGCGCGGCGCCACCGACCGGCTGCTCAGCGAGGTGGCCACGCGGCTGGATGCCAAGGGCGTGCGCCTGGCCGGGGTGGTGCAGACCAACACGGAGTGCGCCGACAACGCGCGCTGCGACATGGACCTGCGGGTGATGCCGGGGCCGGAGGTCATCCGCATCTCGCAGACACTGGGCACCGGGTCGCGCGGCTGCCGGCTGGATCCCGGAGAGCTGGAGCGCGCGGTGGGTCTGGTCTCGGCCGCGCTGGCCGAGGACCCCGAGTTGCTGATCGTCAACAAGTTCGGCAAGCACGAGGCCGACGGGCGCGGCTTTCGCCCGCTGATCGCCGAGGCGCTGGCGCGCGATATTCCGGTTCTTCTGGGGGTGAACGGCCTGAACGAAGAGCGGTTCCTTGCCTTTACCGAGGGCGCCGCCGTAAAACTCAGCCCGGAACCGGATGCGCTGGTCGATTGGGTCGAGAAGGTCCGCGCGTCACGTATTCAGGCGGCCTGACCCTATTTCGGTTACCTGATTGGCCTGTCTGATGTTGACACGCAGGCCCTTGGCCGATCGCGCGGAACCTTCAAGACGGCAGATACCCGGAACGCGCAACACGGCGTCAATCGGACCGGTTTGGTTTCAACGGCTGATTTCGACGCCTTGCGCGCGCAGCCTGCCTGACGGGTGACATGCGGGCAATCGGCCTGACGCACCCGGTTCGTGCCTCCAACGGGTTTGGGAGAAACGAAAAAAGGGCCGGCGTGCGCCGGCCCTTTCCATGCAGGATGCGCCTGTCAGCCAAGCACCGTCCTGACGGCGCGCAATGTGGCGTCGACCACCTGATCCGCTTCGGCGCGGCTGAGACAGAAGGGCGGGGCAAAGCCCAGGATGTCGCCCTGCGGCATGGCCCGGGCAATCACCTTGTCCTGTTCCAGCAGCTTGGCCGAGATCTGCGGGCCGATCTTGTCCGCCGCGTCAAAGAAGAGGCGGCTGTCCTTGTCCTTTACGAACTCGACCGCGCAGAGCATCCCCGCGCCGCGCACCTCGCCGACATTGGGATGGCCAGCCAGCGCCTCTGTCATGGTGGCGTTCAGGTAGGCGCCGGTTTCCCCGGCGTTTTGCACAAGGTTCAACCTGTCGATGAGCTTGAGGTTCGCCACACCCGCCGCCGCCCCGATCGGGTGCGCCGAATAGGTCCAGCCGTGTCCGATCGGGCCGTTCTCGTCGGTGCCCTGTTCCAGCACTTTCCAGACCTTGTCCGATATGATCGAGCCCGACAGCGGCGCGTAGGCCGATGTGAGGCCCTTGGCGATGGTGATGATATCGGCCTCGATCCCATAGTGATCCGAACCGAACATGGTGCCGAGGCGGCCAAAGCCGGTGACCACCTCGTCGGCGATCAGCAGGATGTCATGCTTTCTCAGCACGGCCTGAATGGCCTCCCAGTATCCGGCCGGGGGCGGCACGATGCCGCCGGTGCCCAGCACCGGCTCGCCGATGAAGGCGGCGATGGTGTCGGCCCCTTCGCGCTCGATCAGCGCCTCCAGTTCGGCGGCGCAATGGGCCACGAACTGTGCCTCGCTCTGGTCCGGATCGGCGCGGCGGAAGTAATAGGGGGCCTCGGTGTGAATGACTTGGTTGACCGGCAGATCGAATTTCTTGTGGAACAGCTCCAACCCCGTCAGCGAGCCGGTCACCAGCCCGGACCCGTGATAGCCACGCCAGCGCGAGATGATCTTTTTCTTTTCCGGCCGTCCCAGGATGTTGTTGTAGTACCAGATCAGCTTGACGTTGGTTTCATTGGCATCCGAGCCGCCGAGGCCGAAATAGACCTTGGACATGTTGGCGGGTGCCCGGTCCAGAATCATCTTGGCCAGGGTGATCGACGCCTCGGTGCCATGGCCGACATAGGAGTGGTAATAGGCCAGCTCGCGCGCCTGATCGGCGATGGCATCGGCGATCTCCTGACGGCCATAGCCCACGTTCACGCAGTAAAGCCCGGCAAAGGCGTCCAGCAGCTTGTTGCCATCGCGGTCCTCTATGAAGACGCCAGAGGCGGTCTTGATGACCCGGTTCGCGCTGTCGCCACGGGCGTGCTGGGCCAGATGCGTCGAGGGGTGAAAGAAGTTCTCGCGGTCCCACTGGTCAAGCTGGTCGTTCTTCAGCATTGTCGTTTTCCTTCTCAAGTTCTGCGGCAAACCGGAATTCTGCGAGAATTCCGGCCCGGATTCCGGCGCGGAATCCGGGATGTCCCGCTGGTGTCTGTCACCCCGGATTTGCCGCGCAAATCCGGGCCGGACTCCGTGCCGGAGTCCGGTTTCCTCACGCCCAGTCGCGGCAGATGTATTTGACCTCGGTAAAGGCCTCCATGCCCAGCCGGGCGCCTTCGCGGCCCAGGCCGGATTGCTTGGTGCCCCCGAAAGGGATCGGCGCGCCTGTCACCTTGGTGCGATTGACCGCCACCATACCGTATTGCAGCGCCCGGCTCAGCCGGTAGATGCGCCGCGGATCATTGCTGTGCACATAGGCCACCAGCCCGTATTCGCTGTCATTCGCGCGCGCCACGGCCTCCTCTTCGGTGTCAAAAGGCGCGATCGCGGCGACCGGGCCAAAGGTTTCCTGGCTCATGATCAACGCATCGGGCGGCACGTCGACCAGCACGGTCGGTTCATAAAAGAGCGGGCCGCGGGGATGCCGCCTGCCGCCGCAGGCCAGTCTTGCGCCCCTGGCCAGCGCGTCCGCCACATGGTCTTCCTGCTTTTGCACCGCCTGTTCGTTCATCAGCGGACCGAGGTCGCAATCCGCCATCCCCGGCCCGAGGGTCAGCGCCTGCGCGGCCAATGTGAATCTGGCGCAGAAGTCGGCATAGACGGGCCGCTCTACCAGGATACGGTTGGCGCCCAGGCAATCCTGACCCGAGGTGGCGAACTTCGCCTTGATGGTTTCGCTGACGGCCTTGTCCAGATCGCAGTCCTTGAAGACGATCACCGGGGCGTGGCCGCCCAGTTCCATCACCAGGCGTTTCACGGTGTCGGCCGACTGGCGGTACAGCAGCTTGCCGATCTCGGTTGAACCGGTGAAGGACAGCGCCCGGACGCGGGTATCGCGGGTCCAGGGTTCCACCACCGTGGCGGCAGTGCCGGTCACCACGTTGAACACGCCCGGCGGGACGCCTGCACGCTCGGCCAGTTCAGCCAGCGCCAGCGCGCTGAACGGGGTTTCCCGCGAGGGATGTGCCACCACGGTGCACCCCGCCGCCAGCGCCGCCGCCGCCTTGCGCGTCAGCATGGCCGAGGGGAAGTTCCACGGCGTGATCAGCGCCGCCACCCCGACCGGCTCGCGCCACAGCTCCACCTCGGCATCGGGCAGGTGGCTAGTGACGCCCTCGATATTGGGGCGCTTGGCTTCTTCGGCATAGAATTCGACAAAGGCCGCGCCATAGTCGATTTCGCCGCGCGCTTCTGACAGCGGCTTGCCCTGTTCCAGCACCATGATGCGGGCGAGGTCTTCCTTGTGTTCCAGCAACAGTTCATACCAGCGGCGCAGGAGTGCCGCGCGCTCTTGTGGCAACCTTCCCGCCCAAGCCGGGAAGGCCGCCTGTGCCGCGTCCACCGCCGCAGAGGATTCTTCTGCCGAAAGGCTGGCGGCATGGCCCAGCTCGGTCCCGTCCGCCGGGTCGGTGACCGCGAAGGTCTCGCCATTGGCGGCGGCGCACCACTTGCCGTTTATGTAGGAAAAAGAACGCACAAGCGCCTTGTCGGCGATGTCCGCACGGGCAGAGAGAGCGGTCTCTGTCATGTTGTCCTCCTCGGGTCTTGCAGAGGAGTGTGCCTGTTTGGAGCAGAGAAAGTGACTGAAGTTCGGTCGAAAAACAGAAGAAACAGCTGCCTTCCAGCCGGTGGCGGGCAAAAGACAGCTGGCGCCGTCACTCCAGACCCAGCAGAATTTTCAAGGGCGGCGCGCCGGTGCCCTTGACCGGTTTGGTCACAACATAGGTGAAGTAGCGGGACAGGCCGATGCGGTCGTCCAGCATCTCGTCGATCAGCCGCTGATAGGCGTCTATGTCACGGGTGACGATCTGTAGAAGGTAGTCGAACCCGCCGCCCAGGGCCCAGCAGGCGGTGACCTCTTCATAGCGCTGCATCGCCGCTTCAAAGGCGCGAAAGCTGGCGGCGGTGTGGTCGGCGATCTCTGCCGCCACAAAGACCGTCACATGCGGCGCCAGCTTCTTCAGGTTGATGCGGGCGCCATAACCTTCGATCAGCCCGGCCTGCTCCAGCTTTTTCAGCCGGTCCCAGCAAGGGGTCGGCGACAGGCCGATCCGGTCGGCCAGCGCGGCCTTGGTGATGCGGCCCTCGGTCGAGAGCACGCGCAGGATATCGAGGTCGCGCTGGTCCAGTTGCATGGGTCCGCCTCTCAGGCGCCGGTGACGCCGACAACCGCAACGCAGTCGCCGGATTTGATCAGCCCGGGAAAATGGCGGCTGATCACCAGCCCGGCCCGGCGGGCGCGATATTCGACCGGCGGCTGCCCGGTGCGGTCCAGCGGCCAGACCCGCGCCAGCAGGTCACCCTTGGCCACAGGCGCGCCCAGATCGATCATCATCTCGAACAGGCCGTCGCCTTCGCTGAACACAAAGCAGTCGTCATCCGGCATCGTCAGGTTCACGGTCTCATCCAGCTGCATCTCTCCCTTCAGAATGCCCGCATGGATCAGGACGTTGCGCAGCCCCTTCTTGGCAATGGCATTGCTGCGCGCGCTCGAGGACCCGCCGCCGCCCAGTTCTGTCGTGACCAGAACCTTGCCCATTTCCTCGACCGCGGTGTCATACATGCCGGCGCTGTCGATTTCCAACAGCTCGACCGAATAGGGCGCGTTGAACGCCTTCATCGCCGCGAAACAGGCCGCCTGGGTCGCCTTGTCCTCGAGAATATGTGCGGCGGCGAAGGGCACGAAATCCAGCGTCTTGCCGCCGGAATGGAAATCCACCGCCAGATCCGCCATCGGCAGGAGCGTGCGCTGGAAGTAATCGGCGATTTTCTCGGTGACGGTGCCATCAGGGCGGCCCGGGAAGGACCGGTTCAGATTGCCCCTGTCGATGGGCGAGGTCCGGCTGCCGGCCCGGAACGCCGGATAGTTGAAGGCCGGCACGATGATCAGGCGGCCGGTCACGTCCTCGGCAGAGGTGGTGGCGGCAAGCTCGTGCAGCGCAACCGGGCCTTCGTATTCGTCACCGTGATTGGCGCCGGTCAGCAGCGCGGTCGGACCGGCGCCATTCTTGATCACCGTCAGCGGGATCATCACCGACCCCCAGGCTGAATCGTCGCGGCTGTGGGGAAGTTTCAGAAAGCCGTGAAACACCCCGTCCCGGTCAAGCGGGATGGTCGGGGAAATCGGGTTCTTCTGCATCGCTCAGTCCTTCACGAACATCTTGCGCGGCACATTGGACAGACACTCGGGCCCGTCCGCCCCGATGCGGATGCTTTCCGTGATCTCAAAGCCCCAATCCTCCATCCACAGGCCGGTCATGAAGTGGAAGGTCATGTTTTCCTGCAGGACGGTGGTGTCGCCGGGCCGCAGCGACATGGTGCGCTCGCCCCAGTCCGGCGGATAGCTGACGCCGATCGGATAGCCGGTACGGCTGTCCTTCTCGATGCCGTATGACTTCAACACCTTGAAGAATGCCTTGGCGATATCCTCGCAGGTGTTGCCAGCCCTGGCCATTTCAAGGCCCGCCTCCATGCCCTCGAGCACCGCCTTTTCGGCATCCAGGAAGGTCTGGGTCGGCTTGCCCAGGAATACGGTGCGCGACAGCGGGCAATGATAGCGGTGCATGACGCCCGCGATTTCAAAGAACGTGCCTTCGCCGGATTTCATCGGCAGATCGTCCCAGGTCAGATGCGGCGCCGCGGCGTCCGAGCCCGAGGGCAACAGCGGTACGATCGCCGGGTAATCGCCGCCAAAGCCAAGCCCGGCGTCATAGCGCAGGCCCGCATCATAGATATCGGCCACCAGGTCGCATTTGCGCATCCCCGGCTCGACGCGCTCGAAGATCCGCTGATGCATACGCTCAACAATCTTGCCGGCCTGGCGCATATAGGTGAGTTCCGCTTCGGACTTTACCGCACGCTGCCAGTTGACCAGGGCAGTGGCGTCGGTAAATCGCGCATTTGGCAGGTGCTTTTGCAGTGACATGAAGGCGGCAGCGGTGAACCAGTAATTGTCCATCTCGACGCCAATGACACCGCCATCCAACCCGCGATCCTTCAGCCGTGCCGACAAATAGTCCATCGGGTGACGCTCGGTCGATTGTACGTAGTGGTCGGGGTAGCCGATGATGTTGACGGGATCCATAAAGCAGGTGCGCAGCGCGCCATTGGCATCCTGGCCGCGCCCGTACCACAGCGGCTCTCCCTCCAGTGTCAGCACAACGCATTGATGCACATAGAAGGACCAGCCGTCATATCCGGTCAGCCAGTTCATGTTCGACGGGTCTGTGACGATCAGAAGATCCAGCCCGCGGCGGGCCATCTCGGCCCGTGTCTTGTCGAGGCGCGCCTGAAATTCCGCGCGGGTGAAAAACAGCTTGGGGTCTGCCATGTGCTCGGTTCCTGATTGATCAACTGGTGAAAGTGGCGCCAGCCCCCGTCGCGTCAGCGCGGTTGCCTGCAAGGGTTGCGATGGCGGTGTCCTGCACGCCGGTGCCGGTCAGATCGGCAATGATCAGTTCCCTGTCCGACCGGCGTCCGGGGGTCTGACCGGAGGTGACCTGACCCAGCTCGGCAAAGCTTTGGCCCGCAGCGATCAGCCCGGCCTCGATCGCACTGCGCAGCTCGCCCTTGAGGGCGCATTGCGCCTGACTGTCGGGCACATAGAGATCCGCTTTGGTCAGGCAGGCCGGTTCCAGTTCGCCTTTGTGTTCCTGATCCGAGCCCATGGCGATGACCAGCTGACCCGGTTGCAGCCATTCCGCCCGGATCACAGGGCTGCTGGCGGGTGTTGTGGTGATCACGATATCGGCCGGGGAGACCGCTTGGGCGATATCCGTGCCGACAGTCACGTCGATCCCCAGGTCCTGGCGCAGGCTGGCGGCGGCGGCTTCGGCCTTGGCGACATCGCGCGCCCAGATCGCCGCGCTTTCGATATCGCGCACCAGGGTCATCGCCTGCAACTGCATCCGGGCCTGCACGCCTGCGCCGATGATGCAGACATGCGACGCCTCGGCCCGCGCAAGGTGGCGCGCCGCCACCGCCCCGGCCGCCGCCGTGCGCACATCGGTCAGATAGCCATTGTCCAGAAGAAGTGCCTCAAGAATGCCGGTCCTGCTGGAAAACACCACCATCAACCCGGTGGTGCTGGGCAGGCCGATCTTGGGATTGTCGAAGAAGCCGGGGCTCATCTTCATGGCAAAGCTGTCGATCCCCGGTACATAGGCGGTTTTCACGCAAACCTCGCCGTTGTGGTCGGGCACCCCCAGCGTCATGATCGGCGGCATCACCACCTTGCCGCCTGCCAAAGTGGTAAAGCCCTGTTCGACGCAATCAACGGCATCGAGGTCCAGCGGCACCAGATCGCGAAGCTCCGCTTCGGTCAGGATCCTGATGTCAGGCATCTGCGCCTCCTTTGATGTCGGCTTCCACATCCACGTCTTCACCGTCGATGATGCGTTTGTGCAGGTCCATAGCGATGTTCTGACCGCTCACCAGCGACACACAACGGCCGGGATTGCCGATCTTGCCGGCCAGCAGCGCCGCGATGCCGACGCTGCCGGACCCTTCGATCACCTCGCGTTCCTCGAAATAGGCATGGCGGATGGCGGCGGCGATTTCAGCCTCGGACACCAGCACCACCTCATCGACAAACGCCTTGGTCATTTCGAATGTATAGGCATTGTCCAGCCCGATCCCCCCGCCCAGAGAGTCGGCCAATGTGGGCAGTTCCGCAACCTGAACGGGCCTGCCCGCCTGCAGGCATTCATACATCGCGGCGCCGCGTTCCATGCTGACGCCGATCACCCGGATATCCGGGTTCGCCGCTTTCAGAACCATGCCGACACCGGAAATCAGCCCGCCACCCGACAGGGGAACCAACACGGTTTCAAGGTCTGGCGCCTGATCCAGCATTTCCAGCGCGACGGTGCCCTGGCCGGCAATGATATCCGGATGGTCAAAGGGGGGCAGCATGGTCATGCCATCTCTGACCAGCCGGTCGACTTCCTGCTGCGCATCGTCCTGAGACCGGCCCAGGATACGCACCTCGGCGCCATGGGATCTGATGCCGTCAACCTTGTTCTGCGGCACCAGTTCCGACATGCAGATGATGCAACGCACCTCGGCCTCTGCCGCCGCATAGGCCAGTCCGCGCCCGTGGTTGCCGGTAGATACCCCAACCACGCCCGCCGCGCGCTGCGTATCCGTCAGCGACAAGACCGCATTGGTGGCGCCGCGCAGCTTGAAGCTGCCGGTGATCTGCCTGCTTTCCAGCTTTAGCAGGACTTGCCTGCCGCTCAGACTGCTGAGAGAGGGCGATTCCACCAAAGGGGTTTCGCGGATACGCCCGGCAATCCGCGCCCGCGCCCTGATGCTGTCCTGAAGAGTGATTTTCGTCGTCATTTTATCTGTTCAGCCTGTCAGAGGTGAAAGAGCCGGCCATAGCCCGGCACCATGTCGGGGATTCCGGCCAGGCGCAGGCAGCGCCAGATCATTGCCTGGTTCGAGGTGACAACCGGCTTGCCCAGCCGGTCCTCGATCCGCTGGGCGCAGGTGGCCGCCCGCAGGGCGGTGCAGGAAAGGAACAGCGCCTCGGCATCCTTGTCAAAGGCCGCAAGCGCCGCCTCGATGATGCAATCTTCGGAAATCCGTGCCATTTCGCGGTCGTCGGTCAGGCCGAAACAGGCGGCATTGACCACTTCGGGCCCATGCACCGCAAAATACTGCGCCATCTCGTCGGTGACGTCAGGGCTGTAGGGGGTCAGCAACGAGACCCGCCGGACACCCAAGGCCGCAAACGCGTCAAAGGCGGCAGAGCTGGGCGTGACGCAGGGCGTGCCCGGTTTGGCCGCGTTCAGATGGCGGGTCACCGTATCATTGCCCAGAACGATGGATGCGGCCGTGCAGCAATAGGCGACCACATCCACCTCTTCGCCGGGCAGAATCCGCGCGGCCGCTTCGGTCAGGCGCGGACCGGTCTTGAGCAGGGTTTCCTTGTTGGTCGGGTTCTCGAAAGCGATCCGGTTCGTATAGACGCCGACCTGATCGGGATCGCAGATACGGGCAAAGTCGCGCTCGGACGTGTGATCGGTCGCAAGCGCCACCAGGGCAATCCGTTTCCTGACGGGGCGGTCGTCCAGCCGGGCAGGCACACGCGATGGCGCGGAATGGGTATCAAGAGCCATTTGGTTTCCTAAACAACAAGTACAGGCGTTTCAGACAGGCTTGTCACCTTGTGAGAGACGCTGCCCAGCAGCGCCCTTTCGAAAGAGCCAAGGCCACGGCTGCCGATCACGGTCAGGTCGTGACCATGTTCCTTGGCAAAGCCCGCGATCGTGCGCGCGACCGGCCCGCCTTTGACAAAGGCGCGGGGCGCGGGAACTCCGTATGCGGCGGCCCGTGCCTTGCCGTGCTCGGCGACCTCTCTGGCATGGGTGCGCATGATGTCATCCAGATCGGCAGGCTCGTCCGGGCGCACCACATGCATGGAGGCCTCGAGCGGCGAGTGATGGCGATAGACGGTCAGCAGGGTCAGTTCCGCGCCGCAAAGACAGGCGAGCGCGGCGGCCTTGGCCAGTGCGGCCTCTGCCCCGTGCGAGCCGTCGAAGGGCACCAGGATGGATGCGAACATCGCTCTGCCTCCTTACTTGGAAAAGGCCAGATCGCGCAGGAACAGCGCAATCTGCGGGAAGAAGATCAGTGCCACCGACACCCCCAGCAGCATCAGGATGAACGGGGGTGTTCCGCGCACCACCTCGGCATAGGGGCGTTTGAAGACGGCGATTGCGGTAAAGATATCGCAGCCAAAAGGCGGTGTGGCCGATCCGATGGCAACCTGCAGGGTGATGATGGTGCCGACCAGCACCGGGTCCAGCCCCACCGATTTCACCACGGGCGCAAAGACCGGCACCAGCACCAGGATCACCACGATGGGATCGACAAACATGCAGCCGATGAAAAACGCGATGGAGATCACGAACAGCACCCCGATGGGGCCCATCTCGGCAATGCCGATGGCCCCCAGGATCTGCTGGGGTACCTGCGCAAACGAGATCACCCAGGAAAACGCCGCACCGGCCCCCACCAGGATGAAGACGATCGCGGTGATCAGCCCGGTGGACTTGGCCGTGTCATAGACATCGGCCAGCGACATCGAGCGGAACACAAGGACCTCCAGCACCAGCGCGTACAGGACACAGGCCGCCGCCGCCTCGGTCGGGCTGAAGACGCCACCATAGATGCCACCGATGATGATCACCGGAAACCCCATCGGCCACAGCGCCTGCCGCATGGTTCTTGCACGCTCGGCCCAGCTTGCCCTGGGTTCCGTCGGCACGTCGTTGCGCACCGCATAGATATAGGCATAGGCCGAAAACAGCACCAGGATCAGCAGGCCGGGGCCGATCCCCGCGATGAACAGCTCGGCAATCGAGGTGCTCGAGACCACCCCGTAGATGATCATGCCGATCGAGGGCGGGATCAGAAAGGCGATGTCGCTGGCATTGACGATCAGGGCCAGCACAAAGCTGTCCTTGTAGCCTGCCTTCAGCATACGCGGCCGCAGGGGCGAGCCGATGGCCACGACCGTGGCCTGAGTCGAGCCCGAGACCGCCCCGAACATGGTGCAGGCCGCCGCCGTCGAAATCGCAAGCCCGCCGCGGATATGGCCGACATAGGCCATCACCACATTGATCAGCCGCCCGGCCGACTGGCCGCGGGTCATGATGTCTGCGGCAAAGATGAACATCGGCACCGCGATCAACGAGGCGGGCCGGATCCCCGCCAGCATCTGCTGTACCATGGTCTCGGTCCTTGCCAGATCGCCGAACAGCATCAGAAAGCCGATGAACGCGCCCGCAATCAGCGGGATCATCATCGGAAAGCCCAGCAGAAGCAGGACAATCATGGTCAGGAAAATGGTTGCAGCCATGGGTCCGTCCTCAGATTTCGATTTCTTCCGCGTCCTCGTACCCTTCCTGCACATGGGTCGAGAGGTAGATGCCGGAAGAGGTCAGATTGCGCACCGCGGTCAGCAGGTACTGGGCTCCGGTCATGAAAAAGCCCGCCGGCACCCAGATCAGGATCACCCAGACCGGAATCTGCAGCGCTGGCAGCACACGCCCGCGCGAAGCCTGAGAACCGATGTATTTCGCGGCGTAGTAGCACAGCAGGAACATGAACGCGGCGGTGACCACGGAAATCACCACCATCATCCCCTTGCGCAGGCGCGCAGGCAGCAGATCATAGACCGCCGACATCCGGATGTGCCGGGCGTTGCGCGCGGCATAGCTGATGCCGGCAAAGGTGATCAGAATGATCAGGATCCGGTTGAGCTCTTCTGAGAAGAAGATGGAGTTGCCCAGAACGAACCGTCCCACCACATTGGCGACGGTATTGGCGGCCATCAGCAGCACGCCCATTGCCAGCAGGAACGACTCGATGCGGCTGATGGCGCTGTCGAGCATGCCCAGAAAGCCGGGCAGCGCGGATTCATGTGTCTGCTGCATTCCGTCCTCCCAAGGTCTGCAGATCGCTGAGCGGGCGGCACCCGCTCAGCACTGAGTTCAGGGCAGGGCTCAGTTGGCGGTGGCCGCCAGATCGGCCTTCATCTGTTTCAGGATCGCAGCGCCGCTGTCGCCGGTCATTTCGATGAACTTGGCCTCGACCTCGGCCGCGGCCTCCTTGAAGCAGCTGCGCTGTTCGTCGGTCAGCACCGTCACCTGCATCTCGGGCTTGGCCTCCATGATCTTAGCCAGTTCGGTGTCCGCCGCCTGTTGTTGATAGACCACCGTGTGGTCATAGGCCGCCAGCGCCGCATTTTGCACCAGTTGCTGATCCTCGGCGCTCAGCCCGTCATAGAAGTCCTTGTTGGCCATCACCGCTGTGGTGAAATTGTTGTGGCCGGCATAGGTGATATAGTCGGTGACCTCATAGATCTTGGTCGAATAGAGGAAGAAGGTCGGGTTCTCCTGTCCCTGGATCACATTGGTCTGCAACCCGCCATAAACCTCGCCCCAGGGCAGCGGCGTCGGTGTCGCACCAAAGGCCTTGTAGCTTTCCACCAGCAGCGGATTGGTCATCACCCGGAACTTGACCTCGTCCAGATCCGAACAGGTGGTGACCGGAGTCTTGGTGGTCATTGCCACTTCGCCTTCGGGGAACATGTTCAGCAGCTCCAGCCCCTGATCGGCATAGAGCGGCTTGAACATGTCGTTGATGGCCTTGCTCTCCTTGAAAAAGCGCGCCAGGTGATCCTGATCGGTGGGCAGCAGGTATGGGACAAAGAACACCTGCGCCTCGGGAATCAGCGAGCCGGTAAAGCCCGGCGACTGGTCGACGAACTGCAAAATGCCGTCCTGCGTCTGCTCCATGATATCGGCGGATTCGCCCAGGGTGCCATAGGGGAACAGCTGGATTTCGTGATCCGAATTGGCCTCGATTTCCTCTTTGAATTTCTGGGCATAGACGCCCTGCACGTCGGTCATCGCCTCTTCGAAAGCATACCGCCAAGTGTCCGCCTGGGCCGCCGTTCCGGCAGCCAGTGCTATCCCCGCGGCAGCGACGGCCCCAAAGGTGAAAGTGATGGATTGAGCCATGGTTTCCTCCCAAATGTCATGGGTGCCTGCGCACCGCCGGGCCAGACTTGTTGGGAATTGTACTGCATGTCAATTTTTTTATTGTCGCGCGACAATGTTAGAAGGCGAGGGGGGCAACTCCCTCTGGCGGACGGCTCAGCATGCCGCCGACCAGTTCCATCGCCTGTTTGAAACGGCTCAGATCCTGAACGCTGCCCAGCGAGATGCGGACAGCATTCGGCGGCGGTGTCTTGGGGGTCAGAAAGGGGGCGTCTGGTGCAACCGCGACTTTCAACTGACGGGCATAGGCCACGAAACTGGACGTGGTCCAGCCGGACTCGAGCGGCAACCAGAGGTGCAGCGCCGACGGGTGCCCCCGCCATTGGTGGCCTTGCAGGGCTTGCGACGCGATTTCGTATCGCTCCGCCAAGGCGCGCCGCTGCCAGAGCGCCAGTTCCAGCGCGGTGCCGTCCAGCACCCAGCGGGTGGCAATTTCACACATCAGCGGTGTCGCCATCCAGCCGAAGACGACAATCCGCCCCGTCAGCGCCGGCAGCAGATGTTCCGGGGCCGCCATATAACCCGCCCGCAAACCGGAAACGGTGCATTTTGTAAAAGTCGTGAGGTAAATCGTCCGCTCTGGCGCCAGGGCCGCAACCGGAACGGGCCGGTCTTCTGCGACCGGGCCGAACGCGTCGTTTTCGATAATGTACAGGTTGTGCTTGCGGGCGACCTGCACCAGTGCCTGGCGGCGCTCCTCCGGTATCATCTCGACCGTTGTATTGGCCAAAGAAGGCAGCAGGAACAGGACCTTGGCGTTGTTCTCGGAACAGTGCCTGTCCAGGGCATCCGGCAGCATCCCGTCCTGGTCGAAGTCAATTCCGACAAGATTGAGCCCCAGATAGGAACAGCCGGAAACCAGAAGATGATGTGTAATCCGGCTCGACACGACCGTGTCGCCGGGCCGCGCAAGCGCCGACAGTGCGGCGGACATGCCGTGGCTGACGCCATTGGTCATGATGATGCGTTCGGACGGGACATCCAGCCCGCAAATGCGCAGCCATGTCTCGCCGGCTGCCCGGTGGGCGTCATGCCCCACATTCGGGCGGCAAGCCAGATAATAGCTGGGGTCCAGCCCCTGGGGCAGGTCCGCCAGGACCTGTTGAAACAGTTCCGCATGACGCTGCGAGAAGGCTGGCCGTGAAATCGACAGATCGAAATTGCGCCCGCGTTCAGAGCTGAGCTGAAACGGCTGGTCATCCGGAGTGTTCAGGTCCAGGACATAGCTGCCGCGTCCAACCTGGCCGTCGATCAATCGCTGTCGCCGCAGGCTTTCATAAGCCTTGCTGACCGTGTGAACGCTCAACCCCAGTTCCTCGGCGAGTTTGCGGTGGGTCGGCAACTGCGTGCCCTTCGGCAGTTTTCCTTCCGAGATTGCCTTTGCAATGGCAAGGGCAAGGCTGGAATGCAAAGGAGAGGCGAGAGCGGAGGGATCGGGCAGCCAATTTGTCATGCAATACATGTACAATTGAGTGACACACATTCGCAATGTGTTTGCCATCTTGTGGAAACGTTCCGGGACGAATGCCGCGTCATGGGGAGCGGGGTCCTGATGCTGTCCGGTGCGCGCGGTATTTGATGTCGGGCTTGTCCAATGAGGATCGCGTTCGAAAGCGGGGGTGAGTGATCCCGAGAGAGGCCAAGCGACGGATTCGTTTGAACACGCGGAAAACACGCGAGAAACGGTTCTGCTTGGATCAGGCCACCCGAGGGTTTTGCCTGCCGCGGCATGGTCCCGGACCGTTTCCGCGGCTCTCCTTTGGTTTCGCTTGGCCAGCCGGCTGGCGTGTCCTTGATTGGGGCGTGATCGTCGGATCGGCATCCAGCGGAAACGGCACCCAGCCACGTCGCCTGACCAGGGCGCGGAAAACCCATCGCAAGACAGTAAAATTCAATGCGGCCCGGCTGCTTTCGGGCCAAGCCAGGGCCGACAATGCCGTCCGATACCCTAGCGTAAAGTGAGCAGAGGCGGTGAGTTTAGCAAAACAAACGGGGTTTCGGGTCTCGCTCAAAGCGGCACGACAGCTCTCCGACAGCGCGTGGAAAGTCTGCGCCTCCCCACGTCCGACTGAACAAGCTGAACATCGTCCTTGGCCTGCAATAGCCATTTCAGATCAAACGCAGCCCGGACCCGTCGAAACCCAGGAACCGGGCATTCCATGGAGCGGCCTTGGCTTTGCATCGCGACCACTCTGGGGCGCCGGTTTCAGACCAAATCTTCTGAAAAGCGGCCATTCAGGATCGAACGTGCAAAAGGCTGCGTCTGCCCGCGCAACTGACCTTCAGCTCAGAGATGCATGACCTCAAGCGCAGGGCGGTAACCACTTGTTTTCAGAGAAAGAAGTGGTGGGCGACCCTGGAATCGAACCAGGCGTGCGTCTCCGCGAGGGAGTTACAGTCCCCTGCCACACCTTGCGGCCTGTCGCCCACTGTCAGGCGTTGCGCCTGACGTGGAGGCGTGATTACTAGCGTCCCAATGGAGCGTCAACAGGAAAAATCCGCTTTGGCGCAGGAAACTTTTACCGGGCCCGGAGGGCGCTGAACATGAAGAAACCGAAATGGGTGGTCGAGAAGGAACAGGCCAAAAAAGCGTCCGCTGCCGAGACGGTCTGGCTGTTTGGCCTGCACGCCGTACGCGATGCGCTGATGAACCCGAAACGCGAGAAATTGCGCCTGATCGTGACCCTGAACGCGCGGGAAAAGCTGGCCGAAGCCATCGACGCGGCGGGGATCGAGCCGGAACTGGCCGACGCCCGCCGCTTCAGCGCGCCGATCGACCCCGGCTCGGTCCATCAGGGCGCGGCGCTTGAGGTCAAGCCGCTCAACTGGGGCAGTCTGGCCGAGGTTGCGATCGGCGCGGAAAATCCGCGGGTGATTCTGCTCGACCGGGTGACCGACCCGCATAATGTCGGGGCCATCCTGCGCTCGGCCGAGGTGCTGGGCGCCAGCGCGGTGATTGGCACCCGCCACCATTCGGCGCCCGAGACCGGTGCCCTGGCCAAGACCGCCAGCGGCGCGCTGGAACGCCAGCCCTATCTGCGGATGCGCAACCTGGCCGATGCCATCACCGAGTTGCAGGGCATGGGCTATCTGGTGCTGGGGCTGGATGGCGAGGCCAGCGAGACCATCGAGGCCGCGCTGGCCGGGCAAACCGACCGTCCGGTGGCGCTGGTGCTGGGGGCCGAGGGGCCGGGGCTGCGCCAAAAGACCAAGGAAACGGTGGACAAATTGGTCAAGATCGACGCAGCCGGCGGTTTCGGCTCGCTCAACGTCTCGAATGCGGCGGCAATCGCCCTATATGCATCCAAGGCGCATTAACCGGACCTGAACCCATGCCCAGACTTGTCACCTGCTGTTACTGCGGTGCCCGCGCGACGCTGGCGGCGGATCGCTCGGGCATGCTGGCCTGCGAGGCCTGCGGCGCGCCCATTCAGCAGGTCGACTCCGCCGCACAGGCGCCCCGTCCCACAGCGGTGCCCGAGCCCGCAGCAGCTGCGGTTGCAGCTGCTGCTGAGCGGCCCGCGCCAAGGCAGGCGGAAAAGCCCGAGAAGAAGCCCAAGAAGCGGAAGAAGCGCAAAGGTCTGTTTTCGCGCGCCCTGGAAGAGGTCTGGGACAAGGTCGAGGATATCTTTGACTGATCCGGGCACACGGGGCGATCACATAAGCGTCAGGTCTCTTTCGTTATCGTCCTGAGAGGGGCATTTTAGGTCGTGACCTAACCTGACCGCGTGACGATGCTGAACAGACGTACCCTTCTTTCCGGCCTGGCCGGTGCCCTGACCGCCAGTGCTTTGCCACTTTGGGCCGAAACCCCCGTGTTCTATGCCGATGACGGGGCCGCCATTCGCGGCTATGACACGGTGGCCTATTTCACCCAAGGTGCCCCGGTTCAGGGCGCGCCCGCAATCGCGGTGATGTGGAAAGGGGCGGTCTGGCATTTCGCCAGCCACGAGAATCGTGCCGCGTTCGAGGCCAATCCGCGCGCCTTTGCGCCGCAATTCGGCGGCTATTGCGCCTATGCGGTTGCGCGCGGCTATACCACCGATACCGACCCGACCGCCTGGCGGATCGTCGATGGAGAGCTGTTTCTCATTCATTCGCCCGAGGTTGCCCGGCTCTGGGCCGAGGACATCGCCGGCAATATCGCCGGGGCGCGCCGCAACTGGCCCTCGGTGCTGGACCGGTAGCGGGTTCGCCCAGGGCATGCGAAATCCTGTCATCACAAATTCGCCAGCGCCCTCTTTTTTTCTGAATATGAGTGCCTAAATGTCACAATGACCGCGGACTGGAACTGCCGTGCGTCATTTCACTGTCCCTCGTTCCGTACCTGGCGCCCAAGCATGACTTGGGCGCTTTTTTCTTGTCCCGGGGTGGTTTAGGGTTTGGCCATGTTTGACTATTCCGACGATCATCTGAAACGGATTCTAAAGCGCACCAAGGTGATCGCCGTGGTTGGCGTGTCGATGAACCCGGTGCGCCCCAGCTATTACGTGGCCCGTTATCTGGCGCTGAAAGGGTACCGGGTGATTCCGGTCAATCCGGGCCATGCCGGCCAGCGCCTGTTTGGCGAAACGGTGCGCGCGGGCCTGTCCGAGATCAGCGAACCGGTCGATATGGTCGATATCTTCCGCCGCTCCGAAGCGGTGCCGCCCATTGTCGAGGAAGCGCTGGAGGCTTTTCCCGGCCTCAAGACGATCTGGATGCAGATCGGGATCGAACATGCCGAGGCGGCAGCGCGGGCCGAGGCACGCGGGGTGGACGTGATCCAGAACCGCTGCCCCAAGATCGAATATCAGCGGCTGTTTGGCGAATTGCGCATGGGCGGTTTCGCCACCGGCATCATCTCGTCCAAGCTTTAAGAGGGCTGGCGCGCCAGTTTCTCGGCGGCCTTCTTCTCCAGCACCTCGCGCTGCGGGCGCCAGTTATAGCGCGTATCCTCGCGGGTGAGGGACCAGAACAGCTCTCCTCCATAGCGCCACGGATCCAGGACGACCCCGTCGAACATGTCATCGCCCCGGCGGCTGAGAATGGCGGTGCTGTGGTCGATCCGCCAGATGCTGTCGGGCTCGGCAATGGCGCGATGCACAACCAGGGTGCGGAAATTCTCTTGATTGAGGCGTTTCTGCATGTCCTGGGCATAGTGCACGCACAGTCCACGTTCGCGGAACCCGTTGAGAACCTTGGCGTTATGCACGATAGGGCTGCTGGTGACGTTATAGTCGCGCGCCAGTTGCCGACCGTAGCTGTAGGAGATTTCGGCGGCGCGCTGCGCCTCGGCGGGGTCGACATCAGGACCCAACGCGCGCAATTGCTGCGCCAGTGCGTTCACGTCCTTCTGGCTGACAGACTGCGTATCCGTGCAGGCCGTGATGAGCAGCACCGCCAATATGGCGAGCAGGGCCCGGAATGTGGTCATGGGATGCCTCGGTTGGTCGTCGGTTCGGTTGCCTGGATCGTACCGCTCAGCGCCGGGGGGTCAACCTTTGGGCCGCGCGGCCTTTTCGGCGATGCCGCTCTGGCCCTGGCGGTGGGCCAGTTCGGCCAGCACATCGTCCAGCGCCACATCACGGGCGGCCAGCATGACGAGGAAGTGATAGAGCACATCCGCCCCTTCGGACACGAGCTTGGCCCTGTCGCCCTTCACCGCTTCGATGATCGCCTCGATCGCCTCTTCGCCGAATTTCTCGGCGCATTTCTCGGGGCCCTTGGCCAGCAGCTTGGCGGTCCAGCTGCTGTCGGGATCGGCGCCCTTGCGGGCCTCGATGGTGGCGGCAAGGTCGTGCAGGATGCTCATGTCAGCCTCATCGGGATGCCGGCGGCGGCCATGTGTTCCTTGGCCTCGCGGATGGTGTATTCACCGAAGTGAAAGATCGAGGCGGCGAGTACCGCGCTGGCATGCCCCTCGGTCACGCCCTCGACCAGATGGTCGAGCGTGCCGACGCCGCCCGAGGCGATCACCGGCACGTCGACCGCATCGGCGATGGCGCGGGTCAGCGGCAGGTTGAAACCGGATTTGGTGCCGTCGCGATCCATCGAGGTCAGCAGGATCTCACCGGCGCCCTTGGCGGTGACCAGGCGGGCGAACTCTACCGCGTCGATCCCGGTCGGCTTGCGCCCGCCATGGGTGAAGATCTCCCAGCGGCCGGGCTCCACCGTTTTGGCGTCGATGGCGCAGACGATGCATTGGCTGCCGAACCGGTCGGCGGCCTCGGCGATGACATCCGGATTGGCCACTGCGGCCGAGTTGAAACTGACCTTGTCGGCGCCTGCCAGCAGCAGGGCGCGCACATCGGCATGCGTGCGCACGCCGCCCCCCACGGTGAGCGGCACGAAACACTGCTCAGCGGTGCGGCTGACCACGTCGAACATGGTGCCCCGGTTTTCATGGGTGGCGTGGATGTCGAGGAAACAGATCTCGTCCGCGCCCGCCGCGTCATAGGCGCGGGCGGCATCCACCGGGTCGCCCGCATCGCGCAGGCCAACGAAATTCACGCCCTTGACCACGCGGCCATCAGCAACGTCGAGACAGGGGATGATGCGGGTCTTCAGCATGGCGGCCTCGCGGGTTGCCGGGGTCGCCCGTCTTTACTGTGCCCCCGGCGCGGATGCAATCGCGCCGCCGTGCCGGGCGATGCGGCGCATGGCCCCGCGCACGATCAGGATGTGGAACGGCATCACCACCGCCAGATAGACCCGCCCTAGCAGGTTGTTGCGGTGCACCCAGGTCGCCATGTGCAGCCGCCCGGCCTGTTGCACCAGCGAGATGCGAAAGTTCAGGTGGCTGTCATCGGCGCCCAGGATCAGCTCGTCGGCACCCTCGTAAGTCACAGGAAAGATCGCCTTGTCGCCGCTGTCGGAAACATCTGTCTTGAGGCCGAGGGGCCGCACGATCCAGTTGCGCAGACGCAGGAGAGCATTGGCCCAGCCGGGCAGGGACAGCCCGATCTCGGCCGCCGCGCGGGGTGATATCTGGCTTGCTACTGCATAGCCGTCGATGAAATCACCGGGCTGCACTGCCTGCCACAGCTGCGCGGTCGCAGGCAACGGGGTCTTTTCGACAATAGGGTAGGTGCGGATCATGGGCGGTACCCTTGCGGTCTGCCCGGATCACATAGCAAAGCGCCCGGCATCGGAACCGGGCGCGGTGTCGCAGTCCTCAGCCCTTGAGCGCGGCTAGTGCCTGTTTCAGGTCCAGCGCCCCGTCATACAGCGCCCGACCCGAGATCGCTCCGTTCAGCGAAGCTCCGCAGTCGCGCAGCGCGATCAGATCCTCCAGCGAGGAGACCCCGCCCGAGGCGATGACCGGGATCGACACGGCACGGGCCAGATCGGCGGTCGCCTTGATATTGGGCCCCTTCATGGCGCCGTCGCGCAGAATGTCGGTATAGATGATCGCCGCCACCCCCGCATCCTCGAAGGATTTGGCCAGATCGGTGACCATCACATCTGTCTCTTCGGCCCAGCCCTTGGTGGCGACGCGGCCATTGCGGGCGTCGATGCCCACCGCGACCTTGCCGGGAAAGGCGCGCGCCGCCTCGCGCACCAGATCGGGGTTCTCGACCGCCACGGTGCCCAGGATGACCCGGGCCAGCCCCTTGTCCAGCCAGCGCTCGATCGTGGCCATGTCGCGGATGCCACCGCCCAGCTGCGCGGGCACCTTGCATTGCTCCAGGATCGCCTCGACCGGGGCAGCATTGACCGGCTCTCCGGCAAAGGCGCCGTTCAGGTCCACCAGATGCAGCCACTCGCAACCCGCCGCGACAAACTCCAGCGCCTGCGCGGCGGGGTTGTCGTTGAACACGGTGGCCTGGTCCATCTCGCCATGGACAAGACGCACGGCCTGGCCGTCCTTGAGGTCGATTGCGGGGTAGAGGATCATGTTGGGCGGCTTTCTGCTGACAGTCGGGCGCGATATCGCATGTTGCGCCCTGCTGCGCAACGCGACCCAAGGTCAGGCTTGCCCAAAATGCGCGGCCCGCGTCACAGTGGCGCAAAACTGGGAGGATATCGAATGAAGAGATTGATTCTGGCCGCAGGTGCGACCCTGGCTCTGGCCGGCATGGCGATGGCCGATCCCGCCGCGGGCACCTGGCAGACCGAGCCGGGCGATACCGGCGGTTACCTGCATGTGGCCATCGCACCCTGCGGGGCACAGGTCTGCGGCACCATCAAGGCCGCCTATGACAAGAACGGTGCCAAGCAGAACGACTATGAACACGCCGGCAAGCGCATGTTGTGGGACATGCAGCCCGGTGGCGACGGTTCCTATTCCGGGGGCCAGATCTGGGCCCCGGATTCGGGCAAGACCTATGGCTCGAAAATGTCGCTGGCCGGCAACACGCTGACGGTCAAGGGTTGTGTCGCCGGTGGCCTGATCTGCCGCGGCCAGGCCTGGAAGCGCGTCAACTGACCCAGATGGGGCAGGGGCGCTGGCCCCTGCCGCCGGTTTGCGCTCAGACCGCGCCGGTATATTCGCCGCGCGCGGGATAGTTGTTGGGGATGGCAAAATCCAGCGCCGCCACCAGTTCCGAGAAATGCGGACGCACAAAGGGCATGGTCTGCACCGCGCCGTAATAGAGCGTCCGTTCGGGCGTGACCAGGAACAGGCCCGGTTCCGAAAACAGCGCCGGCTCCTCGATCCCGATCGAGGTCTTGCCACGCGAGGTCGAGATATAAAGCCCCCAGTCGCGTGCCTCGGCCAGGGGCAGGTCATAGGCAAAGCGCAAGGTGCCGCCCCCGACCTTCTCCGCCATCGCCTGCGCCCGCTCTTCGCTGTCCGAGCTGACGGCCACGCAGGCCACGCCGCGTTCGGCGAAATCCGCCACCCGCTTTTCCAGCTCTTTCAGATAGGTGGCGCAGATCGGGCAATGCAGGCCGCGATAGAAACAGATCAGCGTCCAGCGTGTCGAGGTTTCGGCGGATAGATCGAACCTGCCACCGCCCACCAGCGGCAGCGACAGGGGCGGGGTGGTCTGGCGGGGCATCAGCATCGAAGATCTCCTTGGGATGTGAGTTGCTCCGCCTTGTCGCAGGGTTTAGTGTTCGGGAAATCCGAATTTCCTGATAGAGGCTCCGATACTCGTATGGACAGGCTGACAGCATTGATGGAGCGGTTCCAGCTGAGGGTCGAGGCTGCCGCGCCCGAGGACGCCAATCTGTTGGCCCTGGCTGGTGCGGACGGGACGCCGGGTGAATTGCTGTTCTATCCTGCGGGCACGGGGCGGGCGGGCGATCCGCTGTTTGCGGCGCGGGTCAGCTGGTCGGGAGAGAGCAACCCGTTTCTGGCCGCGCTGCCCGAAGTGGTGCGCTTCGATCTGAGCGCGGATCCCGAGGCGCGCGCGGTGGTCGAGCTGATCCGGGTCGAGGTGGCGGCACGGCGCTGCGGCGCGCAATCGGTGGTCAACCGGCTGGGCGAGGTGCTGATGGTGCGTCTGTTGCGGGACCAGATCGCGCAGGGGGCGACCCGCCCGGGCCTGTTGGCCGGGCTCGCCGATCCACGTCTCAGCCGGGCAATCGTGGCGATCCATGACCATCCGGGCCGGGTCTGGAGCAATGGTGATCTGGCGGCCGAGGCGGGGCTGTCGCTGTCGCGCTTTGCCGAGCTTTTCGCCGCGCAGGTGGGCGAGACGCCGATGGGCTATCTCAGGCGCTGGCGGCTGATCCTTGCCGCGCAGGATCTCGGTCGCGGCGACCGGGTCGACCGGGTGGCGCGGCGCTATGCCTATGGCTCGCCCGAGGCCTTTGCCCGCGCCTTCCGCCGCGCCCATGGGGTGGCGCCGATGTCGTTGCGCGCCGGGTGAGGCCGGGACGCCGGAGTTCTGCAAGAACTCCGGCCCGGAAAACATCTGTTTTCCGACCCGTTTTCCGTGCCGGAAAACGGCCCCCCTTTTAGGGGGTCCAGGTCAGGAAATTGCCGATCATGCGCAGGCCGATGGCCTGGCTTTTCTCGGGGTGGAACTGCAGTCCAACCATGGTGTCGCGCCCGACCACCGCAGTGACCGGCCCGCCATAGTCCACATGGGCCAGCCGCTCAGTGGGGTTTGTCACCCGGAAGTGATAGGAATGCACGAAATAGACGTGATCGCCCCCGGCGATCCCGTCAAAGATCGGATGCGCCGCCTCGATCACCAGATCGTTCCAGCCCATATGCGGCACTTTCAGCGCCGCGTTCTCAGGCGTGATCCGAACCACGTCGCCTGCGACCCAGCCCAGACCGGGGGTCTCTTCATACTCGTGACCGGTGGTGGCCATGAGTTGCATGCCGACGCAGATGCCCAGAAAAGGGCGACCCTTCTGCTCCACCGCCTCGACCATCGCGTCATATAGGCCCTTGTGCCCACGCAACTCGGCGGCGCAGGCGGGAAAGGCGCCGTCACCCGGCAGCACCAGCCGGTCGGCCCGGGCCACCAGATCGGCATCCGAGGTCACCACCACCTCGCCCGCGCCGGTCTCGCGCGCCATGCGCTGAAACGCCTTTTCGGCCGAGTGCAGGTTGCCCGATTCGTAATCGATGATGGCGGTGAGCATCAGAGCGTGCCCTTGGTCGAGGGGATGGCGTCGCCCTTGCGCGGGTCGGATTCGACCGCCTGACGCAGGGCACGGGCCACCGCCTTGAACGCGGCCTCGGCGATGTGGTGGCTGTTCAGCCCGTGCAGTTGGTCGACATGCAGGGTGATGCCGCCATGGGTGCTGAAGGCCTGAAAGAACTCGCGCACCAGCTCGGTGTCGAACGTGCCGATCTTGGCTGTCGGCAGGTCCACGTTCCACACCAGGAAGGGCCGCCCCGACAGGTCGAGCGCGCAGCGCACCTGCGCGTCATCCATCGGCAGGTGGCATTCGCCATAGCGGCGGATGCCCCGCTTGTCGCCGAGCGCGGCGCTCAGCGCCTGGCCCAGCGCGATGCCGGTATCCTCGACCGTGTGGTGATCGTCGATGTGATAGTCGCCCTTGGCGCTGATCGTCATGTCGATCAGCGAATGGCGCGCCAGCTGGTCCAGCATATGGTCGAAGAAGCCGACACCGGTCTGGTTGTCATAGGCTCCGGTCCCGTCGAGATTGATATCGACCGAGATCTCGGTCTCGGCGGTCTGGCGGCTGATGCTGGCACGGCGCATGGGCGGGTTCCTTCTGATCTCGGCTGGCTTTTGGCACGAGGCGCGCGCAAATGCCAGAGTGCCGCGACACGGGCGCCGCGATCTGTTGCGCGAAAACAGGGGATTGCACCCGGTGGCGGCGCGTGTCAGCCTTTGGCCGAACCAGCATCAGAGAGGCGGCATGACCACCTGCGTATTCATCCAGATCCGCTGCAAGCCCGGCAGCACCTACAAGGTGGCCGAGGATATCGCGCTGCGCGAGATTCATTCCGAGCTCTATTCCACCAGCGGCGAATACGACCTGTTGATGAAGCTCTACATCCCGGCGGGCGCGGATGTGGGCAAATATATCAACGACCACCTGCTGGTGATCCCCAATATCGAACGCTCGCTGACCACGATGACCTTCAAGGCGTTCTGAGCGGCGCCAGCGCGCCGTACAGCGGACAGCCCAGCGTCTGGTTCAGGGCGCGGATCAACTCTTCGACAGTTTCGGTCGAGACATACTCGCCGCCAGTGGCCTGGGCCAGGCATTCGGCCGGGCTGATTGTTTCGGGCACGGTGGGGTTGCCATCGCCCCCCTCCCAGCCAAAGAACTGCGAGCGCACGCGAAAGCCGATCACATGCACGGTCAGGCCCGGCGTGTCGCGGGCCAGATCGGCGGCCAGCGCGCAAGGCGCGCCGCCGCAGGTCTCGTCGCCATCGGTGACCAGCACGATGACGCCGGGGCGGGGGGGCTGGTCAAACACGCGGGCGGCAAGGTTGACGGCATCGGTCAGCGCGGTGTTGCCATCGGGTTCGATCGCGTCGATCAGGTTCAGGATTTGACCGGCCGCGTTGGGGCTGGGTGTGAATGGCATCGAGACGCGCTTGCACAGATCGCCGTCCGCGTCCCCGTCCATGGCGGCACCATAGGTGACCAGACCCAGTCGGCGCAGCGCGGCTATCCGGGGCAGGGCGTCATGCAGCGCCTCGCGCGCGTCCAGGATGCGCGGCCGGTCGAGGCCGTTATACCCCATCTCGGCCATCGAGCCGGAGGCATCGAACACGATCATCGCGTCTTGGGTGCAATCGGCCTCGCCGAGTGCGGGCACCGGCAAAAGGCCCGCACAAAGAAGCGCCGCCGCAAGGGCGGCGCGTCCGGGATACCCGGGTGCCGGGTGGTCAGATCCGCGCGCCATGCCTCAGCTTGGCCCGGCACGCGCGGTCTGTCCATGCGCCAATGGTCGAAGGGTCAGGCGGCCAGCAGCCCCTTGTCCTTCAATTCGGCATAGGCGCCATCAACGGCGGTCTTGAGGCGGCGCAGCATCTCGTCGACCTCTTCCTTGGTGATGATCAGCGGCGGGCAGAGCGCGGCCGAATTGCCGGCAACCGCACGGATCAGAAGACCGTTCTCCTGTGCCAGCCGCTGCACGGTGGCGCCGCCTGCACCTTTTTCGATGGTCGCACCGGTGGTCTTGTTCGACACCAGCTCCAGCGCCGCGATCAGTCCTTTGCCGCGCACTTCGCCCACCAGCGGGTGATCGGTGAAGATGGCGCGCAGCTGTTCCTGCATATGGGCGCCCACCTCGGCGGCATGGCCGAACAGGTCGTCACGCTCGTAGATTTCCAGCGTTTTCAGCGCCGCGGCACAGGCCACCGGATGCCCGGAATAGGTATAGCCATGGCCGAACACGCCGACCGCCGCCGAAGGCGCGATCATCTTTTCATACATCCAGCCCGGGATGACCGAGGCCGAGATCGGGAAATAGGCCGAGCTGAGCTGCTTGGCAAAGGTCATCAGGTCGGGCTTGATCCCCATCGTGGTGCACCCGAAATCGGCGCCGGTGCGGCCAAAGCCACAGATCACCTCGTCCGCCCAGACCAGGATGTCATGCTTGCGCAGCAGCGTCTGGAGCTTTTCGTAATAGCCCTCGGGCGGCACGATCACGCCCGAGGCGCCGGTGATCGGCTCGACGATCATCGCCGCGATGGTATCGGCGCCCTCGGCCAGGATTTGCTGTTCCAGATTGTCGAGGATGCGGTCGACGAACTGCGCCTCGGTCTCGTTGCCCTGCCGCCCGGTATAGTAATGCGGCGCGTCCGAGCGCAGGATGTGCAGCGCCTCGACCGGCGCATCGAAATGGGCCAGGTTCGCGGGCAGCGAGGTCAGAGAGCCTGCGGCCACGGTCACCCCGTGATAGCCACGCTCGCGGGTGATGATCTTGCGCTTTTCCGGCTTGCCGATGGCGTTGAAGTAATAGCGCAGCATCTTGTAATGAGTGTCGTTGGCATCCGAGCCCGAGTTGCCGAAGAAGAAATAGGCATCTTCGACCGGCACCATCGCCTTGAGCTTTTCGGCAAGCTTCATGATCGGCTCATGGGTCTTGCCGCCAAAGGTATGGGTAAAGGGCAGGCGGTTCAGCTGGTCGGTGATCGCGCCGATCACCTCGGCATTGTCATAGCCCAGCGAGGTGCACCACAGGCCCGCCAGACCTTCGATGTATTCGTTGCCGTCGGTGTCATAGACATAGATACCCTTGCCGCGATCCAGCACCAGCTGTTCGGTGGCGGTAAGGTTGGTGGTGGGATAGATCACAGGGGCCATGGCCAGATACCTCCGGTTTGCCGCATGGGGCGGCGAGTCAGTTGCGCCAAGCATTGCCGCAGATCGCGGTCCGCGTCAAAATTTTTTGATCAAAATAAGGGTGCGACGCAAAGGTCCGCCGGAACGCGAAAGGCCGCCCATGGGGCGGCCTGTCCGAGTATCTGGAGCGGGCGATGAGATTCGAACTCACGACCCTTACCTTGGCAAGGTAATGCTCTACCCCTGAGCTACGCCCGCACTCCGTATCGCGCTCAATAGTCAGACCCGGCTCGCCCTGCAAGGGAAATCGTGCACGGGTTTGGGGCAGCGATATCGGTGTTTGCAGCCATGGCGTTGAAAAACATTGAAAACAGTCGGAAGGGCAGCCCATGCTGGAACCGGATAACAGGGGGAAGGTCCAGATCATGAAACTTGCCGCAATCGCGTTGGCCCTGGGGGCGACACTCGCCGGGCCGGTTCTGAGCCAGTCGCTAGAACCTTGGGGGTCCTCGGATTACTGGGACGTGCTGATCGACCCGACGCTGGGTAACGGTTGCCTGATCCAGTCCACATTCACCGACGGCTCGGTCGTGCGCATCGGGTTCGACCGGGTGGAGGGGGCGGGATATGTGACCGCCTTCAACGAGGCCTGGGGCGATATCGTCGAGGGGGAATGGTATCCGGTCCTGTTCGCGCTTGATGGTGCGGAATACGAGGCCGAGGCGCGGGGGATGTATCTCGAAGGTGTGCCGGGGGCCGATATCCTCTTTGACAATCCCGACTTCCTCTATGACATCGCGGCCAAGTACACGATGACGCTGTACAACGAAAGCGGCGAGGTGATGTCGATCGACCTGACCGGCAGCATGGCCGCGCTTGAGGCCGCGATCGAGTGTCAGGAAGAAATGGGCTGATCCGGCCCGACCTTCTCGCCGGGGACCGCTCCGAAAAGCAAAAGACCGATCTGGAGAATTCTGGAGCGGGCGATGAGATTCGAACTCACGACCCTTACCTTGGCAAGGTAATGCTCTACCCCTGAGCTACGCCCGCATCCGTTTGGCCATCCGGCCTGAGGTCTCAATCTGGAGCGGGCGATGAGATTCGAACTCACGACCCTTACCTTGGCAAGGTAATGCTCTACCCCTGAGCTACGCCCGCCCCGTTTGAGTGAGGAGGGAGATATAAACTACTGCCGGGGCCTGCAAGAGGAAAATGAGGGCCGGGCGGAAAATTCTTCACCCGGTTTTCGGGGGGCCTCGTCGGATCGTGCGGACATGAAAAAAGCCGCGCCCCGGGTGGGGCGCGGCCTGTCTCTGATGGTCGGTTTTTTTGCTTATTCCAGCTCGACCAGCAGGTCCTTGGCGTCGATCTGGCCGCCGGGCTGGACATGCACCGATTTGACGGTGGCGCCCCGCTCGGCGTGGATGCCGGTTTCCATCTTCATCGCCTCGATGGTCAGCAGCAGATCGCCCGCCTTGACCTGTTGCCCGGCCTGTACCGCGACCGTGGCCACCACGCCGGGCATCGGCGCGCCCAGGTGGTTGGCATTGCCCGGCTCGGCCTTGGGGCGCTGCATGGTGGTGGACTTCACCAGCCGGTTCGGCACCCGGATCACCCGGGGCTGACCGTTGAGTTCAAAGAACACCTTGACCTCGCCATTTTCGTCGGTCTCGCCGATGGCCTGGCAGCGGATTTCCAGCGTCTTGCCGGGGTCGATCTCGGCGGTGATCTCTTCGCCCGGTTCCATCCCGTAAAAGAAGGTGCGGGTGGGCAGGGTGCGGACGGGTCCGTACTGACGGTGCCGGCCCATGTAATCCATGAACACCTTGGGATACATCAGGTATCCGTTCAGGTCCTCGTCATCGACCTCCTTGCCCTCCAGCTCGGCCGAGACTTTGGACCGCACCTCTTCCAGATCGACGGGCGGCAGATGCGCGCCGGGGCGCTCGGTATTGGGCGCCTCGCCCTTCAGCACCTTGGACAGGATCACGGTGGGGAAGCCGCCCGGCGGCTGGCCCAGGTTGCCGCGCATCATGTCGACGACCGAGTCGGGGAAGGCCACGTCACTCTTCGGGTCCTCGACCTGGGCGCGGGTCAGGCCCTGGCTGACCATCATCAGCGCCATGTCGCCCACCACCTTGGAGCTGGGGGTCACCTTGACGATATCGCCGAACATCTGGTTCACGTCGGCATACATCTGCGCCACTTCGTGCCAGCGGTCCTCCAACCCCATCGAGCGCGCCTGCGCCTTGAGGTTGGTGAACTGGCCGCCGGGCATCTCGTGCAGATAGACCTCGGAGGCCGGAGCCTGAAGCCCGCTTTCAAAGGCCGCGTATTGCGCGCGCACCGCTTCGAAGTAATCGCTGATCTCGCGGATCGCCTTGACGTCCAGCCCGGTGTCGCGGTCGGTATGGCGCAGCGCCTCGACCACGGTGCCCAGCGTTGCCTGGCTGGTATTGCCCGAGAAACTGTCCATCGCGCAGTCGACCGCATCCACACCTGCCTCAGAGGCGGCGAGGATGGTGGCGCTGGCGATACCGGCGGTGTCATGGGTGTGGAAATGGATGGGCAGGCCCACCTCTTCCTTGAGCGCGCGGATCAGCACCCGTGCGGCGGCGGGTTTCAACAGGCCCGCCATATCCTTGAGCCCCAGCACATGGGCGCCCGCGTCACGCAGCTGCTTGCCCATCGCAACATAGTATTTCAGGTCATACTTGGCGCGTTCGGGGTTCAGGATATCGCCGGTATAACAGATCGTGCCCTCGCAGATCTTGTTCTGCTCGACCACGGCATCCATGGCGACGCGCATGTTCTCGACCCAGTTCAGGCTGTCGAACACGCGGAACACGTCGATGCCCTTGGCGGCCTGGCGCACGAATTCGCGCACCACGTTGTCGGGATAGTTGGTATAGCCCACCCCGTTGGCGCCGCGCAGCAGCATCTGGGTCATCAGGTTGGGCATCGCCTCGCGCAGGTCGCGCAGGCGCTGCCACGGGCATTCCTGGAGGAAGCGATAGGCCACATCAAAAGTCGCGCCGCCCCAGCATTCGACGCTGAACAGCTGCGGCAGGTTGGCGGCATAGGCGGGCGCCACCCGGATCATGTCGATCGAGCGCATCCGGGTCGCCAGCAGCGACTGGTGACCATCGCGCATGGTTGTGTCGGTGATCAGCAGCTGGCGCTGCGCCTTCATCCAGTCGGCCACCGCCTGCGGGCCCTTCTGCTCCAGCAAGTTGCGGGTGCCCATGCGCGGCTCGCCGCGCTTGGCGGGCGGCTTCGGCATGCGGGCTTCGGCGGCGGGCATCGGGCGGTCCCGGGTTTCGGGATGCCCATTCACCGTGATGTCGGCGATATAGGTCAGCACCTTGGTGCCCCGGTCGCGCCGCTTCTTGAACTGGAACAGATCCGGTGTCGTGTCGATGAACTTGGTGGTGTATTCGTTCGACAGGAAGGTCGGGTGCTTCAGCAGGTTCTCGACAAAGGCGATATTGGTGCTGACCCCGCGGATGCGGAATTCGCGCAGGGCGCGGTCCATCCGGGCGATGGCCTTTTCCGGCGTCGGCGCCCAGGCGGTGACCTTGGTCAGCAGCGAGTCGTAATAGCGCGTGATCACCCCGCCCGCATAAGCCGTGCCGCCATCCAGTCGGATGCCCATGCCGGTGGCCGAGCGATAGGCGGTGATGCGGCCATAGTCGGGGATGAAGTTGTTGAGCGGATCCTCGGTGGTGATCCGGGTCTGCAACGCGTGGCCGTTCAGCGCGATCTCACCCTGGCTGGCCTTGCCGGTGGCCTCGGCCAGGGGCTTGCCCTCGGCGATCAGGATCTGGGCCTGCACGATGTCGATGCCGGTCACCTCTTCGGTCACCGTATGTTCGACCTGCACGCGCGGGTTGACCTCGATGAAGTAGAAATTGCCGCTGTCCATATCCATCAGGAATTCGACGGTACCGGCGCATTCATAGTTCACATGGGCGCAGATGCGACGGCCGAGATCGCAGAGCTCTTCGCGCTGGGCCTGGCTCAGATAGGGGGCCGGGGCGCGTTCGACCACCTTCTGGTTGCGGCGCTGGACCGAGCAGTCGCGCTCCCACAGGTGATAGATCTCGCCATGCTTGTCGCCCAGGATCTGAACCTCGACATGGCGGGCGCGGATGATCATCTTTTCCAGATAACCCTCGCCATTGCCGAATGCGGCTTCAGCCTCGCGCCGGCCCTCCATGACCTTTTCGGCCAGTTCCTTTTCGCTGTGGATGGGGCGCATACCGCGTCCACCACCGCCCCACGAGGCCTTGAGCATCAGCGGATAGCCGATCTCGGCGGCCTCCTTGCGGATCGCGTCCATGTCGTCGCCCAGAACCTCGGTCGCCGGGATCACCGGAACACCGGCGGCGATGGCCACCTTGCGGGCGCTGGCCTTGTCCCCCAGCGAGCGCATGGTCTCGGCACGCGGTCCGATGAAGGTGATGCCGTTCTGGACACAGGCATCGACGAAATCTGGGTTCTCGCTCAGCAGGCCATAGCCCGGGTGGATCGCGTCGGCGCCACATTCCTTGGCCACCCGGATGATCTCGGGGATCGACAGATAGGCAGCAACCGGGCCCATGCCCTCGCCGATGCGATAGGCCTCGTCGGCCTTGAACCGGTGCAGGCCCAGCTTGTCCTCTTCGGCGTAGACGGCAACCGTCTTCTTGCCCATCTCGTTGGCGGCGCGCATCACGCGGATGGCGATCTCGCCACGGTTGGCAATCAGGATCTTCTTGAAATCGGTCATGGCAGGTCCCGGTTATTGGTTAGTTGGCAGTGGGATTTACGCGGACAATAGCCGCAGTGATATTGGTAGTTCTGGGTAGAACCGGCATGTTATCGCTCGCATCCGCCGCATTTCGATATGACCCGGTCCGAATGGGGTCACTGTGCGATGCTCAGGGGGCGGGTCGGTGGCAGGTCGGTGAGGCGGGCGGCGCCCAACTGGCCCAGGTTCGATTCGATATCCTTTTGCAGGATGTCGATGGCATGGGCGGCACCGCGCGGGCCCAGCGCGGCCAGCCCGAAGTGGAAGGCCCGGCCCAGCATCACGAAATCCGCCCCCAGCGCCAGTGCGCGCAGAATGTCGAGCCCGCTCTCGACCCCGCTGTCAAAGATCAGCGGCAACCGGGTCGCGGCGCGGATATGAGGCAACATCTCGGCGGCCCCCGGGGCGCCGTCGAACTGGCGCCCGGCATGGTTCGAAACCCAGAGCGCATCGACGCCCAGACGCTCCATCCGTTCGCCATCCTCGGGGCGCAGGACGCCTTTGACGACAAACGGACCCTGCCAGGCATCGCGAAGCCAGGCCACGTAATCCTCGGTCGGCGAGGTGCGCAGCAGATAGCCGATATGGGCGGTGGGCGGCAGATTGGTCAGGCCCTGGCTGTATTTGTCCAGCGTGCGCATATGCGGCATGCCTCTGCGGGCCATGCCCATCGCCCAGGCCGGGCGCATCGCCACCTGTGCCAGCAGGCGCGGGGTCAGTGTCGGTGGCTGGGTCAGGCCCGAGCGCACCTGCCGCTCGCGCCGCGAGGCGACGGGCACATCCACCGTCAGCACCAGGGTCTTGAACCCGGCCTGCCGGGCCCGCTCGACCAGGTCGCGGCGGATGTCCGGGTTCTTGGGCGGGTAGAGCTGAAACCAGGCCTGGGGCCCGATATGGGGGGCCAGATCCTCGGGGCTTTGTGACGCGACGGTGGACAGGCAATAGGGAATGTTGGCGGCGGCGGCGGCGCGGGCCAGATGGCCCTCGGCATCGGGCCAGATCAGGCCGGACATGCCCACCGGCGCGACGCCGAAGGGCAGCGCGTAGGTTGTGCCGAGCAGGGTGGTTGTCAGATCGTGCTCGAGCGGGCCATGCAGGACCGACGGCAGAAAGCCAACCCGGTCGAGCGACGCACGATTGCGGGCCTTGGTGGCCTCGACTCCGGTGCCGCTGTCCAGGTACTCCCAGACAAAGCGGGGCAGGCGCCGCCGGGCGCGCCATTTCAGGTCCATGATGCCGGGAAACGCGCTGTGCAAATCCATGCGGCGCATTAATGGGTGACGTTGGGGAAAAGTCTAGTCCCGGATGTGCCATTTCCGCAGATTTTTTCTGCACTGCGGCAGAGCCGGGGCAGAGGCCACGTTTCCGGTGCTATTCGGCGGCGAATTTCCCTTCGGGCGTCTTGGGGTCCTTTGCTTTTGCCGGTTTGGCGGCCTGCGCCTCGCGCGGGTCCGTTCCCGGCGACTGTGCGACGCGCACCTGGTTGCGGCCCAGTCCCTTGGCCTCGTAAAGCGCGTCATCGGCGGCGCGCATCAGGTCCTGGGGCATGGTGCCGTGGCGCGGGTAATGCGCCACCCCGGCCGAAATGGTCACCCGCGGCAAGGTCTTTTCACCATAGCGGACACTCACCTCTTCGACCGACTGGCGCAGCAATTCGGCGCGGGTCAGCGCATCCTCGGGCGCGCAGTCGAGCAGCACCAGCATGAATTCCTCGCCGCCGATGCGACAGGCCACCTCGTCGCGGTCACAGGCCTGCTCCAACGCCGCGCCGACCGCGCGTAGCACCATGTCGCCGGCATCATGGCCGTGGGTGTCGTTGAATTTCTTGAAGTGATCGACATCGACCGCGATCAGGCTGAGCCGGCCGCCGCGCGTCTGGCAATGCAGCAACTGCTTGCGCAGGGTTTCGGTCAGGTGGCGCCGGTTGAACAGGCCGGTCAGCGGGTCACGCACCGACTGGTCGTGCAACTGGTCGCGCATCCGCACATTGGCGATCGCCATGCTGATCTGTTCGGCACACATCTGCGCCAGCCGCTTGCTGGCGGAGAATTCCGCCTCGGCCCCGGGCTGGGCGCGCAGATGCATCAGGCCGACGGTTTCGCCATGCGCCAACACCGGGAAGCAGAAATAGGGCCGGCCATCATGCGGTTCGGCATGGTCGCAGACGAAATCCACCTCGGATGCGCCATATTCATAAGAGCGCCCGCGGCGCAGGCCCCAGCAGGCCTCGGGGTGGATGTGATCCTTGAACGCCCCGCCATTCCAACCGGCGCTGCCATCCAGCACATCACGCGAGTTGGAATAGACATAGAGACTGCCCTCGGCATCGGGCAGGATATGTTCCATGAAGCGCGACACCATCGCGAACAGCTCCTCCAGCGAGCGGCAGGATTGCAGCCATTCGTTCAACTCGCCCAGCAGCCGCACCTCGCGCGCCAGCCGCAATTGTTCGTCCATCAACGTGCGTTCGGTTTCGGATCGCGATTGCAGTGCCGCGAAACGGGCGCGGTTGGTGCGATAGATCACCAGCATCGTTATGCACATGGTCAACAGGGCAAAGCTGCTGAGCGCCGCCAGCACCAGCTGCAACCGCTTGGCAAAGGTCTGCCGGCGCTCGCTGACATCGGCATAGAATTTCAGCGCCCCCAGAAACTGTCCGTTCAACATCACCGGCGTATAGACCTCGGCAATGCAGCGCAGGCTGCCGGTCTGCACCGGCTCGTCAACCGGCAAGAGCCCATCGACCTCGGTGATCGGACGTTCGGACAGGGTGAAATGTGTTCCGCCGCGCGCCACCACGTCGAAAAAGGGCGCGTCCTGCGTCAGCGTGCCGATCTCATCCTCGCGGGTGGACCAGATCACCCGCCCATCCGCAGCCAGCAACGTCAGCCGATAGGCGTCCGAGGTGTTGGGCATCAGCATCAGGAATTCGATGTCATGTTCGTCCAAAGCGCCGGTGGCGAAGGTTTCCGACAGATGGTCCAGATGCATGGTGATTCCACGCGACCACAGCTGTGCCTGCTTGCGGATATCCGCCTCGATCATCCGGTCGACCACCGGCACCGGCAGGCGAAACACCGACCAGGCGGCGACAGCGACCATCGCGCATAGAAACAGGACCAGACCAAGCCATCGTAAGCGCCAACTGGCGAATGCCTTCTGTGTCACGTTGCTCTCCCGCGCGCCTGAACCTGTCTGAGGCTCGGCGCCCG